>CAJPOF010000083.1 GCA_905372235.1 uncultured Treponema sp. | reverse complement strand
CGATTTTTAAAATAATTTTTCTTTTTTCGATTTTTTTGGTTTTTCATGTCAGATTTTTGCATTTTTTTACTAAATAAACACGAGGTGAAAAATGCGAATACTTTTTGTAACTTCAAAAAATCCCGAAGTCTATGACGAGGCGGACGGATTTTTCGTGCGAGAATACGTCAGGGAACTGAGAAAATATGCGGACGTTATATGCGTCTATCTTCGAACGGAAAAAGGTCCATGTCCGGAAGTAAAAAACACAGTGGACTATGTATTTTCGCCAAAATCGGCTTTTGAAGCTTTCTCGCCGGAAGCGATTTTCCTTGAGACTGCGGCATCGTTTCGCTCCTCGATGGAAAACCTTGTTTCAACTTTCAAGCCCGACATAATACATTGCGCCGACAGCAACTCATACCTTCCTTTCCGCTTCGACGAAAATGTATTCTATTCCGCCCAGTTTTTTCAAGGACCGGAAAATCCGTCCGTCCCCGACGCTCCGTTTCTTGTCGAAACTAAAATCGAGCGATGCGCATTGAAAACCACATCCGCTGTCGCAGTCTATTCCGACTTTTCTGCGGGAAAAGCCGAGAAATTGTCCGGAGGAACATGCGTTCCAATTGTCCTTCCGTTGGGAATAAGGGCGGAAAATTTTATTAAAACAACCGAACAATCGCCCTTTCTGCGACGAAGCGGAGGAGAACTCATGGTTGCGGAGAAAACGCCGCCTCTTGAAAAGAAAATGCGCGTCTCGTGTTTCGCTCGAATGGAAAATCCGGAAAACGGTGTAAGCGATTTTGTATTCGCCGTGAACGCCCTCGGAAAGTCTTTCAAAGAAAAATACAACATAGAATATTCCCTTTACGGAAATGGAAAAACCATCGCAGGGCTTGACCTTTCGCTTTTCGACAACAGAAGTTTTTTGAACGGCGAGAACAAGTTTTCCGCCTACAAAAAATCCGACATAGTGGTAATTCCGAGCCGCCACGAGCCGTTCGGATTCGCAGGGCTTGAAGCGATGGCTACGGGAGCTCTGGTGCTTCTTCCAAAAGGACTTGGAATGGACATGTACGCCGAGCCTGGTTTCAACTGCCTTGAGATTCCGCACGAAAGCGTCCGAATGGCAGAAGTGATAAAAGACGCAGTAAGCTGTTTCAGCGGCTACAAACTCCTGCGGGACAACGCAACAAGGACGGCATTAAGGTGGACATGGAGGCGATGCGTTAAAGCGCATATGTATGTGTACAGACAGGTCGTTCAAGGAAGGCTCAGCCAGTTGTGCTCCGCCTACAGGAAGGAGGAACGCGAAGTCATCGAAAACTACAGGAACGCAAGTGACGTGGAAAAACTGTACGCCGCCGAAACTGAACGCAAGGCTCTTTTCAGGCTGCTTCGCAAAGAGTCGTCAAAAATGACAGCGTTTCAAGGCGAGGTCGACCCGGACTCATTCCTTGAACTTCTAAAAAACCTTGAAAGACAAGGAAGAAAAATCCTTGCGCTTACAGGCTCGTACCTTCCGGACAAGGGAACGTTCGGCAGAAACGTCGAAGCCTTTTCCGTCCTGAACGAGGGAGAATCGGGCATAACGGTACGCCCCGAATGCCTTCCATTCAAAGACGGCGAATTCGACACGGTGATTGTTTGCGGCGCGTGGGAATCCGTGATAGACCCCTGCGGCGCACTCGTGGAATTCCAGCGAGTCTCGAAAAAGAATCTTATCGTGCTTTACAACAAGGGTTTTCCGTATCCGTGGCAGACATTTCAGATTGAAGACGAAAGCGACTGGAAAAAACTCACGGGCGAAGGCTGGGTGCTGGTCTACGACGAAAATCAAGCGGATTGCAAAAACGTTCAGTACGGCGAGGTGTCATTTGCAAAGCGGAAGACGGCAGAAACAGGGAGCGAAATCATCGCATAATGGGGGGGGAAGATAGGTCGGTTCGGTTTTCCGTAGTCAATATGCAAGAGCATATAAAAGTTTGCGGTAAAATGCCGCTGCTTTATAAAATCTTTTTGTAATCTGAAAACGCCTGGCATTCAGAATTTGCAATTCAATTAGTCGGAGATATTGCAAGTTTCAAGCGGTTTGTAGTATACTGCTTTCCATCTAGGGGATATAGCTCATCTGGTAGAGCGGCTGGTTCGCAATCAGCAGGTGGTCGGTTCGAGTCCGATTATCTCCAAGAAGCGCCTTTTCCGGGCGCTTTTTATTTTTAACTCGCGGGACGAGAACTGCAGATGGACGGACATTTTTAGGCTTCGTTCATTGTATAATGCTTTGTATGTCCGCCACACAAAACGGATGATAACATCAGTTTTGTGCGAAGGGGAGTGTTCATCACGGCGAACGGACATTTCTAGGCATCGTTCATCATGTAACGCCTTGTATGTCCGTCCCAAGAATCGGGCAAAAGCCCGATTCTTGCAAGAAGATTTTTCATCCCAGGAAGAAAAATCTTCCACCTAAACCTCAGACGGGGTTCTTAGGGGGAACCCCTAAGCAGTCGGGAAAGAGAGGGTGGGTCTAAGGGAGGGAGCGGAAACCCCAGCCTGATGGGGTTTCCTCTCCCTCCCTTTTCTGCAACTATACTT
>CAJPOF010000082.1 GCA_905372235.1 uncultured Treponema sp. | reverse complement strand
GGTCTAAGGGAGGGAGAGGAAACCCCAGCCTGATGGGGTTTCCTCTCCCTCCCTTTTCTGCAACTATACTTTAAACTTCCTTACCACATGGGCAAGCCCTTTGATGTTTTCTTTGTTTTTGAGAGCCAGTTCATTCACTTCCTGCACGGCGTTGTTAATCTGCTGTACGCCTGCTGACATATCGTTCATGCTGTCCTTTATGACCATCGAAAGCCCATCCAGTTTCTGCATTTCGTCTGCGACTCCGTTTCCGCCGACAAGAATTTCATTGGAGCCGTTTTTTACCTCGCTTGTAACGGTAGAAATATTCTTTATCGCAGAAAGGATTTCCCTGCTTCCGTTTTCCTGCTCGCGCATTGCGGCGGTCAGTTCGGAACTCATGCCGCGCACATTTTCGGCAAGTTGGAAAATGGCGTTGAACTTGTCTTCGACTATCTTTGAACTTTCCGCAAGGCCTTTGATGTCGTCGCTCAAGTTCTTCAATGTGTCCGTTATGGTTTTTCCGTGTGCGCTGGATTCCACAGCCAGTTTTCTGATTTCATCGGCGACCACGGCAAATCCTTTTCCCGATTCGCCTGCGTGCGCCGCTTCAATTGCAGCATTCATCGCAAGAAGATTCGTTTGCTCTGCGATGTTTTGGATTACGCCCGAAGCTTCTATAAGTCCGCCGGATTCATCGGCGATTTTCTGCGTCACGGCGTTGGAGTTTGCGACCGTTTCCCTTCCGTCTGAAGTTGCGCCTGCAAGACTGTTTATCACGGAATCCGTGCGTTCAAGCGTCTGCCTGATTGATGCGATATTCGCAACCATTTCTTCAATTGCGGACGAAGACTGAGCGACGCTTTCCACCTGCGTTTCAATGCTGCCGTCAAGCCTTTTTATCGTATTGATGATTTCGTCGACAGTTTCGACTGTTTCAGAAATGCTTGAGGTCTGCGTCAGAACTTGCTGTTTTGCTTCATCGATATTCGCGCTTATCTGCTTTATGGCGCTTGCAGTCTGATGCATATTGTCTGCAAGCTCGTATCCCGATTCCTGCATAACGTCGCTGTTGAACCCGACCGATTGTATTGATTTCCGAATCTTTTCGAAAGTCTGATTGAAATATCGTGCTATGTTCACGACTTCCGAGATTCCGGATACGGGAAGACGGACGGTCAGGTCGCCTTCTCCGTGTGAAATATCCCGAAGGACATTTACAATTTGTTCAAGCGGATGCAGAAAATAGTGCAAGAGCAAAGCCAGCACGGGTATACAAAAAATAAAAATGCACACGACAGTTATAAGAAGATTCCGCAAAACTTCACGTCCTATCGCCTCATATTCGCTTTGTTTTATAATCGAAAGATATTTCCATCCAAGTCGCGTATTTTCCGAATGCAAGACCTGCAGCACATAACTCACGCCGTCGATTTTTTTATACGCCAACTTTCCTTTGTCGCCTTTAATGACCTCGGCAAGGACGGAATTGTACGAATTTATATCTTTGCCGATAGCGGCATCGTCTTTCGGATGGGCGATAACCAATCCGTTCTTATCGGTGATTACGATATATCCGCTCGTTCCTATCGCTTTGTTTCGCACAATATCCTTGAGATACGAAAGATCAACGGAAGTTGAAAAGACGCCTTGCGTTTTTCCGTTCAGAGATATTTTGTCGGTAATTTCCACGGACAGTTCGTTCGCCGAAGAAATATACAAGTCGGACAGAACCTGATTGATTTGGCTTTGAACACAATTTTTGTACCAACTGCGGGTGCGTGCATCATACCCCGGAGAACGGTCTCTTGCAGGATACATAAGAATTCCGCCGCCATCTTCCGTAGCAATCGTCATGTATGTAATGGAAGATATCGTATCGACGAAGGACTTCATCATGTCGTAAAGATTTTTTTCCTCTTCGCTTGTACGCCCCGGAATCATCCGGACAGTGTTCTCAGGCGTTTCCGCTTTCAGGTTGATATAGGAAGTGATTTTTCCGTTCGAATGGACAACAGGTTCGGTTCGGGATACAGCCGTGCTCAATTCCTGCAAATTGGAAAGAAGATTTCCGATTCGCATGTCTATATCGCTAAACGCCGCACGAACCTGAACATTATAATTCGCATAACCTTGCTTTAAAGTTCGTGTGTAATTCAGAATACCGACAGTCAATGCGGGAACAACTGCCAATGCCAATACAATGATGATAGAGCCATAGCGGGACAGCGACTTTTTTGAGCCGTCTTCAGTAAAAGTTTTGTTGTTTTCCATAGTATTGATTGAACCCTTTGCCTGTTATATTGTCGGATAATACAACGGAATATATAAGAATATCAATAGAATAAAAATGACAGTGGTGCGGAGGGGGGACGTTTTTACAACTCTTGTCGGGCAGTAAAACTTTTGTATAGCATCTTCCACAAATCGACTGACTCGCTCGATTTGTGGAGCAGACATATGACCAATCATCCGTTTAAGGATACGTTAATATGTCCGCTCCAAGTGTTTCTGCCCTACTAGATTTTTTTTGAGAAATTGCATAAACTGCTCATGCTTCGGGTGATAGAGCAGTTGGTTAGCTTACTTGTCTGGGGGGCAAGCGGTCGCGGATTCGAGTTCCGCTCACCCGACTTTTTAATGCCGGCGGTACAAATGAAATCTTAGGATTTTTGTTTGTGCCGCCGATTTTTTTTTCGACGACCGAACGGGATTTTGGCGTTCGGTATTTTTCTCTATTTTTGGCGACATTTTATTTTACTTATTCCCGACTTTTTTATGTCCAAAAAGATAGACAGAAAATTGAACTGTCAAATCAAAACAAACAACAAAATATTTAATTGAAGTTATAAAGAATTCTATTTATTAAAACTCCGCTTTTCGCAAAGTTAGTTGGTAGTTCAGCAGGAAAATAGCCAAGAAGGATTAATATACAGCATAATTTGATATATGAAATTTTTGAAAAAGAAAATATAATCCATATCCTAAGAA
>CAJPOF010000081.1 GCA_905372235.1 uncultured Treponema sp. | reverse complement strand
ATACCCACGACAAGGGGACAAGCGGCAGCTCCGCCGCCAGTGATTGGTCGCAGAAATTTTCATTATATTAAAAAAATATAGGAGAAGAGCATGGATTATGAAACGTTGATTCAGAAAGCGTTGGAAATGCTGGACTTTTCCTATGTTCCGTACTCGCATTTTCATGTGGGTGCTGCTCTCCTTTCAAAAAGCGGGAAAGTTTATGGCGGTTGCAACATCGAGAATTCTTCGTACAGCCCAACGAATTGCGCAGAGCGTACGGCATTCTTCAAGGCTGTGAGTGAGGGCGTAAAAGATTTCGATGCCATTGCGGTTGTGGGCGGACATGACGGAATCGTGAAAGATTTCTGTCCGCCATGTGGTGTATGCCGCCAAGTTATGCGAGAGTTCTGTTCCAAAGATTTCAAAATCATTCTTGCTAAGACCACCAAAGAATATAAGGTCTATACGCTTGAGGAACTCCTTCCCGAAAGTTTTTCGCTCTGATTTTTGATTAGGAACGATTTTTTGCGGTCTATTTTGAGAAACGAGCGGAGGTTTGCATGAAAATTGAACACGTTGCGATTCGCTATAGGGATTTGGAAAAGGCTCGTGATTTTTTTGAAAAATATTTTGATGCGAAAAGCGGAAAACTTTATTGCAATAAAACGACAGGATTCCGTTCCTATTTTCTGAGTTTTTCAGGAGAAGCCCGGCTTGAAATAATGAGCCTGCCTTTTCATGATTCGAAGGAAAAATCAGGTGGTTTTCACGTTGCGTTCAGTCTCGGTTCAAAAGAAAAAGTTGATTTTCTTACGGAAATTCTTAGAAAAGACGGTTTTGAAATTTTGAGCGGACCTAGAACAACAGGAGACGGATATTACGAAACCGCATTCTTGGATTTTGAGGGAAATCATCTTGAAATCACCGTGTAGCGGCTTGTAGTTATGATTTTTCCGCTGAATCTAAAACGCTTTGAGAGGTCAGCGTTCCCGTTCGATAAGTTCTGCGTCCGTCCGTTTGCTTTTGATTTCTCTTCGTGCTTCTTTTATGGTGGGGTGTTTTTCGTATACCCAAACCAGTTGGATTGTCATTACCACCCATATGAGCGGTTCGCACATGATAATCCCCCATGTCCCTGCTAGCGGAATGATTATCCAGGTGAAAAGCATTTTTCCCAAAAGTTCGATTATGCTTGAAATCAGCGGAAGAAGTTTGCTCCCCAAGCCTTGAAGGCTGTTCCTTGAGACTACGAGGATTCCCAGAACCGCATAGAACGGCTGCATGAAGGAAATGTACTTTGCTCCGAAATCTATAAGGCCAGGATTTTTTGAGCCGCTGACAATTTTGATTAGTGTTCGTGAGGCAAATGGTATTGTCGCGGTGCATAAAACTCCCCATGCCACGCACAGGATGCATGCGGCTCTTACTCCTTTTAGGATTCTGTCTTTTTTGTTTGCTCCGAAGTTTTGCGAAACGAACGTGGAACTTGAAATTCCGAGCGTTATTAGCGGAATGTCCGTTATTGCGAAAACTTTTCGTGCGGAAATGTGTCCCGCCATTATCATCGTGTCGAAACTGTTGATGGCGGATTGCAGTATTACGGAGCCTGAACTTACAAGTGCGCTCATCAACGCCATCGAAAGTCCTTGCCCCGTCAGGTCTTTGTAAAGACTTTTCCCGACATGAAAACTTTCTTGCTTAGGAAGAAGAATTGTCGCTTTTTTTAGTATGTAAATGAAGCAGAACACTGCACTTATTCCTTGGGCGAACACAGTCGCGATTGCCGTTCCTCTTACTCCCATTCCGAAGTTTTTCACGAAAATTATATCCAGGATTACATTCAGCACGGATGACACGATAAGAAACACCAACGGCATGAAACTGTTCCCGATAGCCCTCAAAAGTCCGCTTAAAAGATTGTAGGCAAACAGCACTCCGGAAAATATGGCTATCGTCCATATGTATGAATGCGCCTCATCGAGGATTGATTCCGGCGTTCCAAGAAGACGAAGAAGCGGTTTCAGAAAAAAATGCCCCGAAACCATTATGAAGGCTGTCACGCAGATTGTGATGATTATTGAGCCTGCCGTAACTTTTTTCAGTTTTTCCACGTTGCACGCCCCGAAATATCGTGCGGCGACGATTCCAAGTCCGCCGCCAAATCCGTTCCCGAATCCGATTAAAAGTTCCGTGATTGCCGCACACGAACCGATTGCGGCAAGGCTTTTTTCCCCAAGGAAATGCCCGACAATCACGGTGTCGACCGCATTGTACAGTTGCTGGAAAATCCATGAAATTACAAGCGGAATTGTAAATGCGATGACGGATTTTAAGATTTTGTCGTGGGTCAAATCGGGATGGAAAAAACTATAGACACTCATACTCTACGCTCAAAGTTTAACGAGAATATTATCTTATGTCAGCGGATTTCATAAAAATCGCTTGGATTCCGTTCCGGAATATTATATAGATTCGGAAAATCGTTCTTGGTGGTGGAAATAAAGGCGCAGAATAGACGCATTTCGACGGAACGAACGGGAAACGCTCCAAATTTGCGTTTTCGAAAGTTCGCCTTTCGGCGGTGCCTTTTCAATTTATTATAAATCTAGGAAAAATCATAAAATTCTTTTGCTTTTCATAAAGTTTTGTCGTTTCACGAATTCTATCGGGTCGCTTATTTTTGGACTTAGGATTTCGTAGTCTGAAACGCACTTTCGAATGATATAAAAACATCACACTTTGCTTTTCGGCAAAATTGCGATTGTGAAGTTTTTAGGAAAATTATGTTCGCTTGTGGATTTTTGTAAACTCTTGCAGATAAAAAGAGGTCAGATAATCCCCGGCACATACAGGCTCTTCATACCGTTGCTTCGTTCCCGACCTGGCGGAGTTTTGAAGATTGCATTGCGAGGCATCTGACCTCAAGCGGAAAGATGGGGATTCGAACCCCAGGTAACATTGCTGCTACGCATCCCTTCCAAGGATGTACCTTAAACCACTCGGACATCTTTCCAAAATGATTAATAAATAACCACAAAAAAAAGCCCACCATTACGATGAGCTGAAAGTGAGACTGACACGATTCGAACGTGCGACCCCCACCTCCGCAGGGTGGTGCTCTAA
>CAJPOF010000080.1 GCA_905372235.1 uncultured Treponema sp. | reverse complement strand
CCCCCGATTTTTGTCAAGGATTTTTTATTGTAAGAAGTTTCATTTTTGCAGAAACCAAGGCTTCCTTATCGCAAAGAAAAGTGTTTTATGAAAAATCCGATTTTTTTGAATTGGGGAAGGTTTATTTTAAGCGACAAGAATATCGCCGCTTAAAAACAATGCGAGTTTGCATTTCGGCAAACTCGCTTATTGAACGCATTTTTTCATTTCATTGCAAAAATCGGACAATCTTCGCCTTTTGCAAAAGGCTTCCAGTTGCCGAATTTTACCAAACTTATTTTTTCAGCAATGCCGCAAATGGATTGTAAGTTTCATCGTCGTCCTGTCCGCTCAAATAAGCTTTTGCCGACTTGTCCTGCTCAACACTGGTGGCAGGCAATAGTGAAATCCGCTTTCCCGCCGCATCGATTTCTTTTACAACCACGGACAGCGTCTCCCCGACCTTAAACTTTTTCCTAAGATTCGTGTTTCTATCCACGCCTTCAAGGGCGGAAACATGCACAAGTCCCTCGATGCCAGGCTCGACTTCCACGAAAAGACCAAAATCCATAATCCGCACGATTTTTCCGTCAAACTTGTCGCCTGCCTTGTGATTTTCCAAAACTGATTCCCAGGGATCTTTTTCCAATGCCTTTGTGCTTACGGAAACTCGTTCCCTTTCCCAATCTGCGTTTATAACTTTTGCGGTAATTTTATCTCCGATTTTCAGAACATCCGAAACATCTGCAATTCTTTTGTGCGAAACCTCGGAAATCGGAAGCAAAACCTGAAATCCGTCCACATCCACAAATGCCCCGAACGGTTGAATCGATTTTACAGTTCCCTCAACGATTGCACCTGGTGTAATATTTTTGCTCAAAGCGGCGACATGAATTGCCCGTTCCGACTCCAGGACTTTTCTGTTGGAAACCAAAATATTTTTTCCGCCTTCTTTAAACTCAACGATTAAAAAAGGAAGATTTTTTCCCACGTAAAAAGACGGCTCTTCCTTCTCGCGACCGCCCATCTGCGAATAAGGACAAAACGCCCTTGTCGCTCCAAGTTTTACCTCGAATCCGCCTTTTATTTCTTTTTCAACATGACCGTCAACTAAAGTCTCCGATTTAAAAGCCGTCTCAAGCAAATCGGAATCCGCATCCTCGCCCGAAATTTTTGTAGAAAATTTCATTTCTCCGCCGAATTCCCCAAGAAAAATCGCCTGAACTTTGTCACCTTCCTTTATTTTCAACTTTCCGTCGCCACCGATAAATTCCGCCGCATTGATAACGCCCTCGCATTTTGCGCTCAAATCAATAAAAACCGTGTCTCCGTTTATCGCAACCACAGTCGATTCGATTTTCTGACCAACCGTCAATTTTCCCAACATAAAAACTCCTTTTTCCGAATCAGTTTAAAGATTCACAAAACGCTTTTCAAGCATACACAATATTTTTTTCAGGGCAGAACGTATCCACCAAGTCGCATTTCACGGCACGCCAACGCTCGGTGCTCGGAATTTTCCAAAATCCTGTCCGCCGTTCAAGAAAAATAAAAAATCCGCCCACAAGATTAATCGTAAAAAAAAGTCTCGCACTGCCTTCGGCACCGTTCAATTCTCCATGCGGAATTTTCTGCCGTACAAAACCCCGCCTCCGTCATTTAGTCTCTCGGTGCGCCGAAAAATCCGCCAAATCCTTTATCACTTCTCCAGCTATTATGAGTCCTGCTACAGACGGCGTAAAAGCGTTGCTCCCCGGAATCAATTTTTTCCCGTTTTCGGCTGTAAGCATTTCCCCCGGTAAAAGCGGTTTTTCAGTAGAAAAAACACATTTTACGCCTTTTATTCCCCGTTTTTTCAATTCGGTGCGCATAACCCGCGCCAAAGGGCAAACCGAAGTTTCAAATATATCCGAAACTTTAAATTCGCACGGATTCACTTTATTCCCCGCTCCCATGGAACAAATCACGGGTTTTCCGCTTTTTTTTGCCTGAACAACAATCTCAACTTTGCCCTTCACGGTATCTATGCAATCAACAACATAATCGTAAACCGAAAAATCAAATTGCCCCGACGATTCCGGCATAAAAAATACTTTGTGTTTTTTCACTTTGCAGCCGGGATTTATATCAAAAATTCTTTCTTCCGCAACATCGACTTTTGCTTTTCCAACCGTGGAATGGAGCGCATACAATTGGCGGTTTATATTTGAATCACAGATTACATCGTCGTCAACAATATCAATCGCTCCAATCCCGGAACGGACTAAAGCCTCAACCGCATATCCGCCCACTCCGCCAAGCCCAAAAACGATTACACGAGACGCTGACAATTTTTCTATGGCTTTTTCGCCGAAAATTAGAGCCGTCCTCGAAAACTGATTTTCCATAAAAAAATTATAGCAAATCGTTCCTCGCTTTTAAATAAGCATAGAAAAACATGCGGCTTTTCTGTAAACTATGAAAAAAATCGAGGATTCGCCTAACATGAGAAAAATAAAAATCCTTTTCATTTCTATAATTTCGTTTTTTTCGCTTCTGTTTTGTTCATGCGACAGTTCTCTTACCGTCACGATTTCGGCTGGGCATCCGTCTTTTTCATACAACGCAAACCTTGGAAGCGAATTCATAAAAACCGTTTCTACTATAATGTCCTTGGAAAATTCTTCTGAAATTCAGTCGTTTTTTGAGCCTGCAGAATTGGAAAAAGCATTTACACAGGCAGGTTTTTCCAAAGTAAGCGCCCGAATGGACGACAAAAATAAAATCTCCGTAGATTTTTCGCCCTCAAACGAAAATTCTGATCCGTTTTCCGTATCAGGAATTTTGAAATACGATTCCCACAAAAAACCTTATCTTGAATTCTCCGCTGAAAAATTTATTGCTTTTTATAAATTGATGCCGTTTGAATTCCAATCGTACATAGATATGCTGATTGCGCCGTCCTTCACAGGTGAATCCATGACCGATGAAGAATATTTGGATTTGCTGGCATCCGTTTATGGGCAAAATCTTTGCGATGAGATAAAAAATGCGACAATAGATTTTATTTTTATCGATGCAGACGCAGCAAATGGTAAGAAAAAATCAAAAATGAATCTTTCATTGCTTTCAATTCTAAACATAACAGGGGACTTTATTGTAAAA
>CAJPOF010000079.1 GCA_905372235.1 uncultured Treponema sp. | reverse complement strand
AAAAAAAAGAACTATTTAATACCTTATTCCTTATATATGTGAAATAATCGCAGTATAAATTTCTCCTTTCCCCAAAAAACACGCCGAGTTTTCCTTGAATTCTTGCCGAGAATTTTAAAAATTCTCGGCGTGTTTTTACCAAATATTATAATACGCGCCAATAAAATCATTGTTTTTAGACACAATAGACTTTTTTTATAATTATACTTTACATATACGGAGTAAATGATTTTAATTGCAAGGAGCCGCCTATGAAAGCGGGATACCTTGAACAGGCTACGGACACCTTAAAGAACCGCAAGGAAAAACAATATGAAATATCGAATTGTACAGAGAGTCAATCCCTTTGACAAGAATGAAATAAAATTTTATGCCGCTCCACAGTACATGGAAGAGCTTACTGTAATGGACCTGGCAAAGGACATCAGCGATGCGTGTACGCTTAACGTAGCCGACGTTGAGGCTGTGCTTACATCGCTCGTGCGAAAACTTCCGATGTATCTTAAAAACGGATTTAAAATCCAGCTTGGGAACTTCGGCAGAGTAAAACTTTCGTTTTCGTCAAAAGGATTTGAGAAAGCAAAAGATGTTGACTCATCGGGCATTACAAGCAAGAGGATTCTGTTCACCCCCAGCACGGAACTGAAAAATGAAATTGAATCGGCTTCATTTTCAAGGGCGTGAATAATGTGATGTAAAAAGTTTAAGCCCTGCGGGAATTGCGGATTGTTCGTTGTTCCCGCAGGGCTGTTTTATCTATCCATCATAATCTTTAATTTTTTTTGTCCGGCTCTTCGGCAAGAATCCTGTCTCTGTTTCGTGCCTTCCGGATGTAATCGATACTCCGTATCAAAACGACTTGAGCGCAAATTCCACGTACCTATTTCTTGAAAAGATAACATATAATTCGGGAAACATCCAAAGAAAATCGATTGAGAATAAATGAAAGAGGACGTACATGGCTAGGTATCGTTCATCATGTAACGCTTCGTATGTCCGCCACACGAAGCGAGCGGGTCGCTCGATTCGTGCAAGATGTCTTATGCGAGTTTTGCCGTCCGGCAAAACTCGTGCAGGCGGAAATGCAATTATGTCATTCAAACATAGATAGAAATCGCCTGCAAGAAAACTTGGGGCGGCGGCAGAAGCGTAAACGGTTGTAAATCCAGTTTCACCGCCGCCCTCCCGGTCTGACGGGGTTTTTCTAAGGAACGGCACCTGCTGGCACAAAATGGGCGTTTTCGCCCATTTTGTGGGACGGGCATATGGAATACTGTATGATGAAGGAAGCCTAAATATGCCCGTCCCCTCCCTCCTTTACAGCAACTAAACTTTGAACTTCCCCACTTCCCCGACAAGGCTTCTGATGTTCCCCTTGTTGGTAAGCGCAAGAGCGTCCACCTCGTGAACAGCCTTTGTTATCTGCTGCACTCCAGCTGCCATCTCGTTCATGGCATCCTTTACCACAACAGTAAGCTCATCAAGTTTCCTCATCTCCGAGGCAACGCCTTTTCCTCCAAGGAGCATCTCGCCGGAACCGTCCTTTACCTCACTTGTAATCATGCTGATGTTCTTTATCGCCTGAAGCACTTCCTTGCTTCCGCTTTCTTGTTCGGACATCGCAGAAGCTATCTGTGCGCTCATAGAACTTACATTTGACGAAAGGTCAAAGATTGCATTGAACTTTTGGTCTACATTTCCTGAGTTCACGGAAAGCAGGGAAATCTCGTCGCTCAACTTTTTTAGGGTTTCCGTTATTGTTTTTCCCTGCATGCTGGATTCTTCGGCAAGTTTTCTGATTTCATCTGCGACAACCGCAAATCCTTTTCCCGCTTCTCCTGCATGAGCCGCTTCGATTGCGGCGTTCATCGCAAGAAGATTGGTCTGACTTGCTATGCTTTGAATCACATTGCTCGCATCTATCAAGCCGCCGGATTTTTCTTCGATGCCTTGAGATATGCTCATCGTCTCAGAAAGAATCTGTTTTCCTGCGGCGGTCGCATCGGAAAGGGACTTTATCATGGAATCGCTTTTTTCTACAGTCTGATTTATTGAAGCGATGTTCGACACCATCTGCTCTATCGCAGAAGAAGACTGGACTACGCTCGTAGCCTGATTTTCTATGCTTCCGTTCAGAGCTTCTATAGTTCGGATTATCTCTTCCATTGTGCCTGCGGTTTCGGTTACGCTTGCCGCCTGAGACATAACCTGCTCTTTAACTCCGTCTATGTTGGAGCTTATCTGGTTTATGGCGCTCGCAGTTTCCGTCATGTTGCTTGAAAGTTCATCTCCAACATGCTCCATGTTTGCGCTCACATCTCCGACTATGCTTATTGAATTTTGTATTTTTTCCATTGTCTGGTTGAACTTAACGCTGAGGTCCGTTATCTCGTCGTTTCCTCGTTCTGGAAGCCGAACGGTCAAGTCTCCCTCGCCTTTTGCGATGTTGTCCAATGCATCGACCGTTTTGCTGATGGGTTTTACAATCGTGTACGCCAAGAAATATACAATCAGCAGAAGAACAACGGAAAGAACAAGAGAAGTTCCCGTCATGGAAAAAGTCAATGTCCTTACGGCATCAAGGAATTCGCCCTTTGGCGCTCTGATTACAACCGTCCAGCCTGTGGATTGCATTTTTGCATAACTTCCCATGTATTCAATGCCTTTGTATTCGTAGTAGCCCACCTCGCTTTTATTGTTGGAAAGCGCCTTTTCCAGGAATTTCCCGACACTTGCAAAAGTCTTGTCGAGTTTTCCTTTATTGACGATGTTCACCATGTCGTCGACAAGAGTCGTGTCCTTGTCTCCGATTATCACTCCGTCCAAGCCCATGATGTAGCAATTTCCGGTTTTCCCCACCACAATATCGGCAATGTCATGTGAAAGTCCGTGTCCCGGAACTCCCGCAGAAAGAACGGCGATGATTTTTCCGTCAATGTCGTACACCGGAACTGAAAAAACTATCTGCAGATTCTTGGTGTACCTTGAAATCACCGGTTCGGCAATGGCGTTCTTTCCCTGCACGCTTTTTTTGAACCAGTCCATGTCAGAAAAGTTTCCGACAAAGCCTTCGTAGGTAAAGCGGTTTCCATCCATATCGACGATGGAAAAGAAGTCAAAGTTTGCGTTGGTGTCGCCTTCTTTTTGAAGAATCTTGCATTTTTCAGTATAGGAAAGGCTTTTATCAAGCATGATGGAATTGCGGGCAAGCCCCGTAAGGAACTGCCACATGCTTCCTGCCATTCTGTCTATTATCTCTGCCGTGTCGCTGGCCTTGTCCTTCAGGTGAATCTCCACCTTGTCTATCACCGCTTTCCGGGCGATAAAAACAGAGATTGCAGAAAGGACTGCCACAGCAATCATGAAAACCAATCCAAAAACCAAAACCATTTTAACGCGTATGGAAGAACGCTTTATAGCACCATCTTTTTTCATAAACCCTCCAGTTTATATGATTTTATTTTTGAGGATGAAAACACCGTGAAATCACGGAATCATCTAACTTTATGGACGAAAACAAAAACGCTCCATGAAGAGCACCGATATAT
>CAJPOF010000078.1 GCA_905372235.1 uncultured Treponema sp. | reverse complement strand
ATACAAACAATTATCTGTTTTCTGAAATTTTATCTACTCCTACTAAATAATCTGGTTCACTGATTTTTACCACCTTTACACCACAAGAAGCCGTTCCCTGCTCGTTTATAGTATCTGCGATGACACGAAGTGTTTTTCCTTGACTTGTAACGCACACTATTTCATCCTTCTCTTTGACAGAAAGAAGCCCTATTATTTCTCCTCTAGATTCTATATTTCCAAAAATACGTTGTCCGCCCGTTCCTCTACCGTGCGGATTAAAATCCTCAAATCTTGCTCGTTTTCCATATCCTTTTTCAGTAAGAAGAAGAATAGATTCGTCGGTGGTTACCGTCACCGCACCGGTAACTTCATCTCCTTCGGAAAGTTTTATTCCTTTTATTCCGCAACTTGCCCTTCCCATTTCTCTGACAGAATCTTCTGCGAAGCGAAGTGCCTTTCCTCTTCTTGTAACAAGAATTATTTCTGACTTTCCGTCCGTCGGAATTGAACTTATAAGCTTATCGCCTTCTTTCAGTTTAAGACCGATTATGCCGCGTGTTTTTGCATTATTGAATTCCGTGGTCTGAACCTTTTTTACAACTCCGCTGGCGGTCGCCATAAACAGATACAAATCTTCCCGGAATTCTCTTAGCGTAACCACTGTGGTAATCTCTTCGTCTGCACCGATTGCAATCAGACTTTTTATATTTGTTCCTCTAGAATTTTTGGATGTTTCAGGAATTTCGTGAATCTTCACCCAAAACGCTTTTCCGATATTCGTTACAAAAAGGATTCTGTCATGTGTAGAACCTATAAAAATATGATTTATGTAATCGTCTTCTACGAGCGACGTTCCGTTGCTTCCGGTTCCGCCACGTCCCTGCTTTTTGTACTGAGTGACAGAAACCCGCTTCATGTAGCCCAGTTTTGAAATCATGACCACCATGTCTTCTTCTTTTATCATGTCTTCCACATTGATTTCTTCAACTTCGTCCGCAATAATATCAGTTCTGCGCTCATCGCCGTATTTTTCTGCAATGGCGATTGTTTCATCCTTTATCGTTTTTAAAATCTTTGAGTGATCGTCAAGAAGCCCCTGGAGGAAATCTATCAGAGCCTGAAGTTCTTTTATTTGATTCTGCAAATCTTCAATCAGAAGATGCGTAAGCCGTTTGAGCTGCATATCAACGATTGCCTGAGCCTGCTCATCATCAAAATCAAAGCGTTTTTCAAGAGAGAGTTTTGCCGCCTCTGTGTCGCGGCTTTCTTTTATGATTTTGATGACCTCATCTATGTTGTTTATCGCAATTATCAACGCCTCAAGGATATGCATTTTATGCTTGGCGACTTTCAAATCATAAATTGTGCGGCGAGTTATCACTTCATCCCTGTGGCTGACAAAATGACCTATAAGCTGTTTTAAGGTAAGAACTTCCGGTTTTAGATAAGTCTGCGGAAGTGTAAGATAGTCTTTTTCCTCGTATCTAGGGTTTCCTTCTTTTTCTTTTGGGACAAGAGCAAGATTTATGACGCCAAAATTTGACTGCAAATCCGTTTTTGCAAAAAGTTGGTTCAAAACAAGTTTTGTAATCGCACCCTTCTTCAAATCAACAACAAGGCGCATTCCCGTCCTGTCGGATGATTCGTCGTTTGCGCCAACGATACCTTCTATTTGCTTGTCACGAACAAGCTCTTTGATTCTACGAATTATATTTGTCGTGTTTATTCCATACGGAACTTCCGTAAAGATTATAGATTCTCTTCCACGTTTGTCGGTCTCGATTGTGAATTTTGAGCGAATCGTTATTTTACCTCGCCCGGTTTTATACGCTTTTTTTATTCCTTCCCGACCATAAATTATTCCGCCCGTAGGAAAATCCGGTCCTTTTATATGCTTCATCAAATCGTCTATGGAAATATCAGTATTGTCGATATAGGCACAGATGGCAGACGCAACTTCTCTAAGATTGTGTGTAGGCATATTCGTTGCCATACCGACGGCAATTCCTGTCGTTCCGTTGCAAAGAAGGAACGGAAAAGCTCCCGGCAAGACGGAAGGCTCTTTTGTGGTATCGTCAAAATTGGCAACCATGTCAACGGTATTTTTTGAAATGTCAGAAACCATTTCTTCCGTGATTTTAGACATCTTGGCTTCGGTGTATCGATAGGCAGCCGCAGGGTCTCCTGCTATAGTACCGAAGTTTCCTTGCGGAGTTACGGTCGTATATCTTTGTGCAAAATCCTGACCAAGGCGGACAAGCGCATCGTAAACAGAAGCGTCCCCATGTGGATGATAATGACCAAGCACTTCACCTACTATCGTAGCGCATTTTTTCGTCTTTCCTCCGCTGGAAAGATGAAGACTATCCATGGCATACATTATTCTTCGATGAACGGGTTTTAATCCGTCCCGAACATCCGGAAGCGCTCGCTGGACAATTACCGACATCGAATAATCGATATATGCCTTTTTTACTTCATCTTCAATCGGGATTTTTATTAAAGTTCCACCTTCGGGAGTTCTTGTTTCTTCTGACATTATTTTTTCCTAAAATTAAATATCCAAGTTCGCATAACTTGAATTTGATTCTATAAATTGTCGTCTAGGCTCAACATCTTCGCCCATACAAACACTGAATATATTGTCCGCCGCAATCGCATCCGGAATTGTTACAACACGCATATACCTGTGGGCAGGATCCATCGTTGTTTCCCAAAGCTGTTTTCCATCCATCTCACCAAGACCTTTATAACGCTGTACATCCGCTTTTGCTCTGTCGCTTCCCAAAGAATTCAAGGCGTCATCACGTTCCTGTTCGGAATAGCAATATATTGGCTCTTTTTTCCCCACCTGAACTTTAAATAGAGGCGGCATTGCAAGATACACATATCCGTTCTCGATAAGTTGCGGCATATATCTGAAAAAAAACGTGAGCAACAAAGTCCTGATATGAGAACCGTCAACATCGGCATCCGCCATTATTATTATTTTGTGGTAACGAAGTTTTGAAATGTTAAAATCCCGACCAAAACCAGTTCCCAAAGATGCTATCACTGGTTCAAGTTTGTCATTGTTCATTACCTTTTCCGGACGAACTTTCTCTACATTCAGCATTTTTCCCCAAAGCGGAAGAATTGCCTGCGTTTTCGGGTCTCTGCCCTTTTTTGCAGAACCGCCTGCCGAATCTCCCTCAACAATGTAGACCTCACATTGAGCCGGATCTTTTAAAGAACAATCCGAAAGTTTTTCGGGAAGTCCGAATCCGTCGGACATGGTTTTCTTTCGGCTTGCATCTTTTGCCTTTCGGGCAGCAATTCGGGCGGATGCTTCTGCAATCGCTTTTTCCAATATGGATTCCAGAACCTTTGGATTCTGTTCAAGAAATATCGTGAGTTTTTCTTTTACAAGCGAATCGACAATCGTGCGAACTTCAGTATTTCCTAACTTTTCTTTTGTCTGTCCTTCAAATTCCGGCTCAGGAACTTTCATGGAAAGAACAACTACAATTCCCGCCCGAACATCGTCGCCGGTAAGTTTTTCATCTTTATCGATGCGCTTCTTTAGTTTTTCATTCGAATCAAGAAATTTATTTAAAACGAATGTAAGAGCGGATTTAAATCCTTCAAGATGAGTTCCTCCGTCTCGAGTATTTATGTCATTTACATAAGTATTTATGTTCTCATCAAATCCATCGTTATATTGAAAAGCGAGTTCGGTTATAACATCATCTTTTTCGCCGCTTATGAAAACCGGTTCTGCAGGAAGATAAAATTTACTCCGCTTTGCCTGATTCATTTCTTTGACATATTGAGTAATTCCACCTTCAAATTTGAGAATTTCTTCTTTTGGAGTTTCAAGCCTTTCATCACGGAACACAATCGTTATTCCGCTGTTCAAAAACGCAAGTTCTTTTAAGCGTTTTTTCAAAACATCATAATCATGGACTGTGGTTTCAGTAAAAATAGTAGAATCCGGTTTCCATCGAATTGTAGTTCCATGCTCATCAGTGTCTTTTATTATTTCAACCTTGGATTTTGGAATTCCTCTTGAATAGGTTTGGCGATAAACATGACCGTCCCGTTTTACGGTAGCTTCCATCCAATCGGAAAGAGCGTTTACACAAGAAACTCCGACTCCGTGAAGACCGCCCGAAACTTTATACGAACCTTTATCAAATTTTCCGCCCGCATGAAGCCTAGTAAGCACAAGCTCCAAAGCGCTTATTTTTTCAGTAGGGTGAATATCAACCGGAATTCCGCGACCATTATCTTCGATACGAACTATGTCATCTTTTTCCAATGCAACGATAATGTGATTACAAAATCCTGCCATCGCTTCATCAATAGAATTGTCAACCGTCTCATAAACAAGATGATGAAGACCTTTTGGACCTGTAGAACCAATATACATTCCCGGACGTTTGCGAACAGCTTCAAGACCTTTTAAAACCTGAATATTACTTGCACCGTAGTCAGAAGTCATTATCCTTTCCTTATTTTTATATTTTTTGATTTATCACGTAATTTTTTCTACAAAATAAAATGCTTTATATAAGAACAAAAATATACGGACGAGTATAGAATAATTGAAAAAAAAGGTAAAGGCAGATTATAATGATAAACATGAGTGAAAATAATCTAAAAGAATTTTGGGATTTGGCTATTTCTCAAATAGAAAACAATTATAAG
>CAJPOF010000077.1 GCA_905372235.1 uncultured Treponema sp. | reverse complement strand
GGTCAGGGCGGTTGCTTCGGAAATATTTATAAAAGGCGCGGCTCTGCAAATTTCCGCATTTTTGCGCAATGCAAACTCGCCGTTTTAAGCCGTTCCATTTTTGCCGCTTAAAAACGATGTCGGTTTATGCGTAAAAATTATCCGCAATCCCAACTTGATAAAGGCAAAAGACTCTCTTGTGTAACTGTGGATTATGTAAATCGGCGGCGTTTTTGAAGCGATTCCGTATATTTTCTTGTAGCCAATCCTTTTTGCAAGGCATTCGGCGCGGCTAAGATGAGCATCACTTGTTATTATCGCAATCGGGGAATCAAGAATTTCTTGCACGGGAACATTTTCATGCTCGGAAAGAACTTTTGCACTGAAAATAAAATTTTGTATCGTGTCTTTTGCTTTGTCTTCCTCAAGGATTCGAGATTCGTCAATTCCAAGGCTTGCAAGATACGGTTTCAGCACTTTCGATTCAGGGCAAGCGGAAAACCTACCCTGTCCTCCGGTAACCACAGCGATAACTTCAGGATTGTTTTTAAGATATTCTGCCGCAATCTGCATCCGTTTTTTTACATTGTCAGAAATCTCAAGATTTTTTGTGATTCCTCCGCCCAAAATAATCGCATATTTTACGTTTTCCGAACCATCCGCAAGTTTCGGATTCGTAACAAAAAACATCGTACTTGCAAAAACTGCGGCAAAAGCACCGACAATTACAAAAATCGCATTTCTGATTGCTCTTGGAATTTTCTTCAAAAGCCCATGCTTCTCCGCTAAAACAAGAAAAATGAAAAAAATCGACAGCAAAAACCAAATCATCGGGAAGCCGAATACGGTTCCAAGAAATCCGCTCTTGCAAAAAAGAACCACGGCGACAAAATATACGTTGCATAAAATTGCCATCGCAAGCAAAAAAATATTTGAAATAAATCCGGCTTTTCCCGATTTCATTATGCCTCGGGAATCCTTGCCTGTTCTTCTGGAATGAATTCGCTCTTTTCCCTGATTTTTCTAAGGACGGCTCTGTTCGTGTAATGAATCACGGCAAAAAAACACGTCATGAACGCCAAAGCCACCGCCAAAAGAATCGCCGCCATCGATTTTTCAAGAAAAGTCGAAAGAATCACCGTAATGCATATAAGAATCTGAATTCCAGAAACTATATACAGGGCATTTCGTTTTTCAAAGCCAAGATTCAAAAGTTTGTGATGAAGGTGCGAGCGGTCGGGACGCATTATCGGCTTGTGGTCTCTTATTCGTCTCCAAATGGCAGCGATTGTATCCATCATCGGGAACGAAACAAGCACAAGCATCATCTCAAATTTGTTGAACTCAAATTCTGTGGCGGAACTGTAAAGCGGAATTGTTGCCACCATGAAGCCCAAAAACTGACTTCCGCCGTCGCCCATAAAGATTTTTGCGTTTGGTGTCGGCCAGTTATATAGAAGAAATCCCAAGATTGCGGCGGCAAGAATGAGGCAAATTATCGTTCCTTCATAAAAAGAATGCCTAAGCACAAACCCGATTGTCAAAAGTGCAGTGAACGAAAGCATTCCGCAAAGCCCGTCCAACCCATCGATAAGGTTGTATGCGTTTATAATTCCCAAAATCCAACCGAAAGTAAGAACCATGGCGAACGGAATCGGCATTGTCCAACCGAAAATTTGGCGAAACCTAAAGCCGTTTGCGACCACTATCGTAGTCGCGACAAGTTGAATCAACAGTTTGAAGATTGCCTTAACGTCGGCGATGTCGTCTATTATTCCGAACAGAAAAATCATGAATCCGGCAATCAAAATCGGAAGCGACCTGCTTGAAGAAAGTGTCGGCGTTATCAACATGCAAGAGACCGCAGATGCCATGAACGCTAAAAAAATGCCTATTCCGCCAAGCCGAGGAATATTTCCCGAATGGATTTTCCGTGAGTTTACAGAATCATAAAGACTGTAAGCTTTGCAAAATTTTATCACCAAAGGAATAAGCACTACACTCAGCAGAAACGAAGCCGCTATGAAAACCAAAGTCAAAATCTTCATATATATATATATATCATTTCCGTTTGTAATGCAAGGAAAAGAGTTTGAACTCAAGGTTTGCAAGACTCAATCCGACAGTCGGCTTTGCAGGTCGGGGAAATATTGAAAAAACTTCCGATTCGGGCTAATATTTTTCAACGAAACATTTAAGGATGCTTATTCTATGGAAGCTAAGCCTGAAAATCAAAAAAACGTAGAAATGAATAGCAAATCCAGCGAAGACGAAATTTCTTTGTTGGATTTGCTTTCCGTGGTTTTAAAATACATAAAAATGGAAATAACAATCGTGGTGCTGGCAATGATTTTTGCAGTCGTTTTTTCGATTGTCTCGCTGGTTCTTCCGCCTGAAAAATCTTATATGCCAAACAATTTTACGGCTCAGGCAAATATGCTGATAAATGATTCTGCGTCAACGTCGGGAGCCTCATTGTCATCTCTTCTGGGGTCGTCGGGATTGGGAAACCTCATGGGGCTTGGCTCTTCAAAAGGCAATTCGTACAGTTCCCTTGCGGTTTACCTTTCAAAGTCAAATCCGTTTTTTGATGCGATTGTCGAAAATTTTCAGATTCTTCAGCGCGAAGAATTCGAAAAAACAAAATTTCCTGTATCGTCAAGCCGACAATGGGTTGAAAGAAAACTAAAAACCGCAATCGACGAAGATAGCGGCGTTTTCACACTTTCATTTACGGACATAGCTCCGGCTTTTGCCAGAGATGTTGTGAATTTTTCTGTGGACTGGCTTTCTACCCGATTCGACGAATTGGGCGTGGACAAAAACAAAATCAAAAAAGCGAATCTTGAAAAAAACATAGATTCGACTTTTAAAGAAATACAGAAACTTCAGGAAGACGCGAAAAATGTAGGCTATTCCGTAGCAAACGGGACTTCGTTTTTTGATTCGGTCTCTTTGACAATCAAAAAACTCGAAGTTGAGCTGGAAGCCCAGCAGGAAGTTTACAAGCAACTGAAAGCCCAGTACGAACTTCTGAAAGTTCAGATGGAAAGCGAATCGCCGGTGTTTCAGATTTTGGAGCGCCCCGAAATTTCGGACAAAAAATCCGGTCCGAGCAGAGGAATGTTTTGTATTATAGTTACATTTTCTGCAATATTCGTTTCTTTATTCCTCGCATTTTTCCTGAATGCTATCGAAAACATCAAAAAAGATCCTGTGGCGATCTCTAAACTAAAACTTGGACAAAAAAGAAAGTAGCCGATGACTGCCCGGGAGAGAATGATGCCTAGTTCAGATTCTAAAAAAGTCATTGTGATTGGAGCCGGAATTGCAGGTCTTACTGCCGCAATTTATGCAAAACGCTCCGGATTTGATGTTACGGTTTTCGAAAAGCATGTGATCCCCGGCGGACTTTGCACAAGCTGGTCAAGGAAAGGTTATCTTTTTGAGGGCGGAATGCATTGGCTTACGGGGTCTTCCGATAAGATGCCGCTTTTTCAAGTTTGGAAAGAAATCGGGGCATTGCGTGAAAATAATCCGATATATCTGCGTGATCCTTTTTATACGCTCATAAACGGCGAGAAACGGCTTTTCTTTTACAGGAATCCCGAAAAACTTCGTTCTCATTTTTTGGATTTTGCCCCGGAAGATAAAAAAATGATAGAAATCCTTTACAGGGACATTAAAAAATTCTCGAATGTTCATATGCTTGTTTCAGATATTCCGTTTCTTAAAGCAAAAAGACGCATAAATCCCGGTTTTTTGGAACTTATTAAGATGATTCCTGCAGGAACCAGATATTTTCGCCTTTCAAAAATGCATTCCATGGAATATATCGGAAAATTCAAGAACGAAAACATCAGACATCTTCTTTGCACGATAATCGGAGCAAGATACAACGCCCTTTCTTTGATTTACACGATGGCATCTTTTGCAAGCGGCGATTCGGGCTACCCGGAAGGCGGTTCGGTCAAAATGGCGAACAATATGCTCGATACTTTTAAGAGTTTGGGCGGAAATATTGAATATCGAAAGGAAGTCATAAAAATTGTCATTGAAAATAAAAAAGTGAAAGGTGTCATCGTAAAAGGAAGCGACGAGATTGTCCGTTCCGATGCGGTGATTGTGACGGAAGATTCAAGAAAGGCAATCGATACGCTTTTTGAAAAAGATTTTTCTGAGCCGTGGGCAAAATCATTGCGAAAAAATCTTGTCACCGAGCAGAATATGTTTGTATGCCTTGGAATAAAAGCCGATCTGAAGGATTATCCGCGCGGAATCGTCTATCCTTTGAAAGAACCTTTTGAGGCAGGCGGACTTTATTTTAATGAACTCCGGATAAACAATTATGCGCTTTACGAAAATCATGCGCCAAAAGGATGCACATCGTTGACCTGTTTGCTTTTGGGAGACAGTTACGAATATTGGAAAAAGGCGAAGGCGGATGGTTCGTACAAAGAAAAGAAAATGGAAATCGCCCAAAGGCTTATAAAAAATCTTGAAAAATTTATTCCCGAAATAAATGGAAATGTAGAGGTGATAGATGTCGCCACTCCATTGACCTACGAGCGTTACACAAATTCTTTTGAGGGAAGTTGGATGACCGTGCTTGGCCCAAATACAAAATTTGTGAACTATCCAATAAAATCAAAGTCGGTGAAAGGACTTTATTTTGCAGGGCAAAGACAGAATATGCCCGGCGGACTTCCGATTGCCGCCGCAACAGGTCGCCTGGCTGCTGAAAATTTGTGCAAAGACAACAAACGAATCTTTATAAATATCTAAAATTTTCCAAAAATTAAAAATCTGCACCCGAAGCAACCGCCCTGACC
>CAJPOF010000076.1 GCA_905372235.1 uncultured Treponema sp. | reverse complement strand
GATAAATATTTTTCAGTAATTTCATCGATAGTAAACAAGTAAAATTATAAAGTTTCTCTAAATAAAAGCATGATTTTGAAGAAAAACGCCTGAATTTTCCACTTAAACGAACCTCAAAGTAGAAAAATTCATTACTTGTGAATATAACAGCGGGAATTCTAACTTTTGAAATCCCGCCAAGATATTATCGGCTGCTGCAGGTTTTGAACCTGCGACACATGGATTAACAGTCCATTGCTCTACCAACTGAGCTAAGCAACCATTGTTCATTAAGAACGAGTGCTATTGTATTCTTTGCAGAAAAAAAGGTCAATACATACCCCGAAGATTTGTAAAAAATTTAACGACCTCAAAACATGAAAAAACTAGATAATGATTTCCGCAAAAAAATTAACCGAATACGGGGCGTAATTTTTCCATGAAGCACATAAGGCAATGAAGCCGGCTTTGAGCAAGGCAAAAATTAATTGAGTTTAGAAGCGTTGCTTCGCAATTTTTCTTTTATCAAAAAATATTTATTTTGCTTCAAAATATTCGAACGCATCTATGATGTCCAAATAAACTCCGTCAAATCCAGCCGAAAGGATTCTGTCCAAATATGCGTCAGGATTCCCAAACAGAATCGATTTCCATTCTTTGTCCCAATATTTGACTTTATAATTTCCATTCCAACTCGGATTTTCTTTGCTTAACCATGACGGTTTATTGCGTTTCCATTTGGGATTCCAGTAATAGCGATAATCCTCAGCCTCTCCGATACTCATGTAACAGATTGCAAGCCTTTTTCCGCCGTTTTTTTTGGTTTTAAGTTCCGCAACTTCAAAAGAATCGAACTGTTCCTCATTCTGAAAAAGGTCTGATATCACAAGATCATAATCCGTATTTTTGACCGCGTTTATGAAGTCCGTTTTCGAAGAAAATTTCTCTCCATTAATAAGATAAAGAAAATTTTTTGCATTGCTGAGATTGATAATATTTTCCGCATTTGAATTGTACGGACTTTCAGGATAGGCCGGAATCGTTCTAAGAAGCCTGTCTCTTGCGGCAAAAGAAACGAAGCCGTTCCGCATATTTATCGAATAGGACAAATCCATTGATTTTTTATCCGAGCAATAATCTATCGCCAAAACCTGTTTTCCGTTTTCTTTGAAAATCTTGCACAACCAGCCAAGATATTCGCTCATCGCTTTGGGTGTAAGAAGATTGTCCTTGGGATATCCGAAAATAATCGATTCCTGCCCGACCCCATCAATGTAATCCATATAGGATTTTTCGACTTTTTTGCCGTCATTGGAAAAAGCAACATCCAACCCATTCTGAGGAATGATGATAAACCCGTTTTTTATATTTTTTGAATACTCCGATATTTCCCGAACAAGATTCCGCATTTCCTCCCTATAATCCATCGCTATCGCTGGTTGCAAAATCAATGCGAAAAAAATAAATGCAAAATATCTAACTGTTTTTCCGGCGGCGGATTTTATAAAGCATGACATAAAAAATTCCCTCAGTGATTTTGGTGATTTATTTCGTTCCATGATATCGGCTTTTGAATGCCTCTTCAAGAAATCTGCAATGCGCTGTTAGTTTGAAAGTTTTCATTGCATCGGATTTTAGATAATTTACTGTTATTGCCAATGGAAGACTATCCTTGTATCTTTATTATATAATTTTTATTCGCTGGCGCATTGTGCAAATTCTAACGTGCGTTTCAGACTAAAAGAGGAGAATGTATGGCTAAGGTGGTGATTGTCGGCGGCGTTGCAGGAGGGGCAAGTTGCGCTGCCCGTTTACGGCGGCTTGATGAAAAGGCGGAAATCGTGCTGCTTGAGCGGGGCGAATATATTTCGTACGCAAACTGCGGACTTCCGTATCACGTGGGAGATGTGATTAAATCGCGCGATTCGCTTTTGTTGCAGACTCCTCAAATGATGAAAGCGAAATTCAATGTCGATGTGCGGGTACAAAACGAAGTGCGCGCGATTGACCGCGCCGACAAAACGGTGAGCGTAAAAAATCTTTCGACGGGAGAAACGTACAACGAATCGTACGACACGCTCGTGCTTTCGACCGGCTCTTCTCCGATTCGTCCGCCCATTCCCGGAATCGACTCACCCCGCATCAAAACGCTGTGGACGGTACCGGACACCGACGAAATCCGCTCCCTTGTGTGTTCCGGCGGCGTAAAGACGGCTGCGGTCATTGGCGGCGGATTTATCGGGCTTGAGATGGCGGAAAATCTTCGTCATGCTGGGCTTTCCGTTTCGATTGTCGAAATGCTCGATCAAGTCATGGCGCCTCTCGATTTTGAGATGGCTCAGCTCTTGCACGAACACATCCGCTCGCAGGGCGTGGATTTGTACCTCGGCGACGGCGTTTCGTCTTTCCATGACGACGGAAATCAGGTTTCCATCGAACTTAAAAGCGGAAAAACGCTCACGGCGGAACTGGTCATTCTTTCGATCGGCGTGCGGGCAAACTCGAATCTGGCAAAGGAATGCGGACTTCCGCTGAATGCGCGCGGCGGAATCGTCACGGATTCGCACATGAAAACGGAAGATTCTTCGATTTATGCGGTCGGCGATGCGGTGGAAGTCGAAGATTTTATTTTTAAGGACAGGACGATGATTCCGCTTGCCGGGCCTGCGAACAAACAGGGGCGCATTGCTGCGGACAACATTGCCGGCTTGGACTCCGAATACGAAGGGACGCAAGGAACGGCGGTCGCAAAAGTCTTTAGGCTTTCGGCGGCAAGCACGGGCGCAAACGAAAAAACTCTCGTCAAACGGGGGCTGACGCACGGCGCGGACTACGAGCGCATTATCATCACGCAAAACTCACACGCAGGCTACTATCCCGGCGCTGTTCCGATGACGATAAAACTTTTGTTTGCAAAAGACGGCTCAAAGATTTTCGGCGCGCAGATTGTCGGCTGCGACGGAGTAGACAAGAGAATCGACACAATTGCTGCGGCAATCCGTTTCGGCGGAACGGTAAAGGATTTGACGAAACTTGAGTTTGCCTATGCGCCGCCGTATTCGTCGGCAAAAGATCCCGTGAACATGGCAGGCTTTACGGCAGACAATACAGTAAAAAATCTTGTCCGCTTTGCCGATTGGGACGCACCCGACAAGATGAAAGAGGCGGTTTTGCTTGACGTGCGTGAAGAGATGGAAACCTGTGCGTTTGCCGTCCCGAATGCGCTTAATATTCCACTTGGAAAACTTAGAAAACGTTTGGACGAACTCGACAAAACGAAAACGTTCATTGTATTTTGCGCAATCGGAGTACGTGCGTACAACGGAGCCCGCATTTTGATGAACAACGGGTTCAAGAATGTCCTTGTGTATCCGGGCGGAACGGGATTTTACCGCTCGACGCATTACGAACAATTTTCCGAAGAGGGCGGCGAGCCTTCTTCCGGGAGGAATTGCGCCTGCTGTCCGCCTGAAGAAAAGTGCTGTTCGACCGTATCGATAAAACTTGACTGCTGCGGACTTCAGTGTCCGGGTCCCATCATGAAAGTCTTTGAGACCATAAAATCTATGCAGGACGGCGAGACTGTTGAAGTTACTGCTTCCGATCCCGGATTTTTGAAAGACATTGGTGCATGGTGCCGACGGACGGGAAACACGCTCGTTTCTACAAGTTCCGACGGTTCGTTCCGTGCCGTAATCCGAAAAGGCGTTTCCGATTCGTCGGCTTTGGTCGGCGTTCAGCAAAAGTCCGCCGTTTCGGCTTGTGCGCCGGACGGAAAAACAATCGTCGTATTTTCAGGCGATTTGGACAAAGTTCTTGCAAGTTTTATCATCGCAAACGGAGCGGCTTCGATGGGACGACCGGTTACGATGTTCTTTACGTTCTGGGGACTGACCGTTTTGCGGAAAAAACGTGCGCCGAAAGTCAAAAAGAGTGCGATGGAATCGATGTTCGGCGCAATGCTTCCGAAAGGCGCGTCAAAACTCACGCTTTCCAAAATGAACATGGGCGGCATGGGAACGGCGATGATGAAAAAAATCATGAACGACAAAAATGTTGACAGCCTTGAGTCGCTCATAAAAAAAGCGATGGCGAACGGCGTAAAAATCGTCGCCTGCACGATGAGCATGGACGTGATGGGCATCAAAAAAGAAGAACTCATCGACGGCGTGGAACTCGGCGGCGTAGGCTCGTATTTGGGTGATGCGGAAGAATCCAACGTAAATCTTTTCATTTAATTTATCGAAGAAACGGACCGCACGCACAATTGAAGTTGGGAGGTTTTTCATGATTCATGCGATTTTATTCGGAATGCTTGCGACTGGCGTAGGCATATTGTTCTGGATTTTTCTTGTCATGCTGATTGTAAAAATCGTCCGGAAAAAGCCGAAAAAGGGCGTTGCGGTCGGTTTATCCGTGTTCGGGTCGTTGTGGATTATCTTTAATTTTTATGCGCTCTTTTTAGGAGCAAAAGCTCTAATCGACGACGATCCGATTGCGGGAAAAATCCTTGAACGCATAGGAACGGCAGGAACGAACATTGCCGTAAATTCTGCAGAAAACTTAAAAAAAGGACGCAACAAAGTCCTTTTAAAGAGGATTGAAAAAATTTCCGTTTCGTTTGTTTCGATTCGGGAAGTCGGCGAAGACGAAAAAGAACTGTTCGATTTTTCCGATGCAAACGGAAAGAAAATATTTGAAATTCTTTTGTCGATTGAAAATTCGCTGGATTTTTCAAAAAAAATTCCGTACCGCAAAATAAATAAAGAGCAGCTGATTTTTGCACGGGACACGAACGGAAATTATATGCCCGTTTTCATAATCGACGATTCCGGGCTTTCGACCGTTCCGTGGATTTTGACGTTTTTGCTTCCGACTTACCGGAAAGACAAGGCATCGATGTATATTCCGACGGGAAAATCCGAATTGCGCCTTAGAATAGACGCAGAAAGCAAAAACTCGATAGAAAAAATAATTTTCGGCAACACGGAAGTTTTGATTCCTCCCACGGAAAATTCAAAGACAACGCCTTCGGAATCTGCATAAAATTAAATATGTGGAAGACCTGCGTTAGGGATAGAAGCGGAAATTGCCGAAGGCGATTGCAGCGGATAGCCCGACCGCCGCCTGCGGCGGGAACGCCCGAAAAAAAATAAACCTGCGTATAATTTCAGAACTAACACAAATTTATTGCTTTTCAAAATCACGATTATATAATTA
>CAJPOF010000075.1 GCA_905372235.1 uncultured Treponema sp. | reverse complement strand
TTATTTGGTTTTGTATTATTCTATAACTTGCATATGTATAATGCAAGGAATTTTTGGAGCATTTTCTTTTTAAAAAGATCTTTTTGTGGGTTGGAGGAGAACCTTCGGTTTTGGAATAATATTTGACAGTTCGAAAGAAAAAACTCTTAATGGCTGTTTCTTTTTTTCTAAACAAAATTTCCCACGCTCCGAAAATATAGACAAGGAATATGCGGGTGAAATTTATAAGCCTTTTTAGGCAAGCCCTGCAAAGGAAAGAACTTGTTGCTTGTCCGTTTTTCCTTTTTTATGGAGATTTTTTTATGATAAGAGGCTGGTATACGGGTGCTTCAGGAATGAATGCCCAGCAGAACAGACTTGATGCGATTTCGAACAACCTTTCGAACGTCGACACCGCAGGCTACAAGAAGGATATAACAATCTCAAAATCCTTTTCGGAACTTCTTCTAAGGCGGACAAACCTTGACGGAGTTTACCAGACTCCTTTCGGAAGTGCGGAAGCTGCCCCGATAATCGGGAAACTCGGGCTTGGCGTTGAGACCAACGAGAACTACACGGACTTTACACAAGGTTCTTTCAGAGAGACGAATCAGAAGACCGATGTGGCTTTTGGAGGTAAGGGATTTTTTTCCGTGGAAACTCCATATGGAGAACGCTACACAAGGGACGGAAATTTCATACTTGGAAAAGAAGGAATCCTTGAGACTAAGGAAGGCTTTCCTGTCCTTGGCGAAAACGGCTATATCCGCCTTGAGAATGACAGGTTCACTGTGAACGAGGACGGTATCATCTATTCCGAGGATAACGAGCTTATCGACCGCTTCAAGGTGGTGCGCTTTGACAACGAGCGATACCTTAAAAAAATCGGCGGAAATCTTTTTTCATCTAATGATATATCGGGTTCTGCCCACATAGCGGAAGGTTTTGAGCGTCCCAGATTTCTGCAAGGCTATATGGAGACATCGAACGTGAACGTTGTAAACGAGATGGTGCAGATGATAGAGGTGAACAGGGCGTACGAGGCGAACCAAAAGACCATCACAAGTGAAGATTCCATGATGGGAACTTTGTGGAGCAGGGTAGCCATGTATTCCGGCAGATAGAATTAGGTAAAAATAGACGGCGGGCGTTTTACGGATGCCTTTAAGGAAAAGTCGCTGTCTTTCGTTCAGGTGAAAGAATAGGACTTTCTTTTTAGATAAGTTTTTTTGGGAGATTTTTATGGTAAGAAGTTTATGGACAGCCGCTACGGGAATGAACGGACAGCAGTCCAATATGGATGCGATTTCAAACAATCTTTCTAACGTGAACACCACAGGTTACAAGCAGCAGCGTGTTGAGTTCGAGGATCTTATATATCAGACTGTGAAACTTGCAGGAACGCCTGCAACGGAGGACACTGTTACTCCCGTCGGAATACAGCAAGGATGTGGAGTAAAAGTCGCCGCCACCCAAAGGATAATGGGGCAGGGTTCTCTTCAGAACACGGGGGTTGACACCGACGTTGCCATAGTAGGTGAGGGCTTTTTCCGAGTGCAAAAATACGACGGAAGTTATGCATATACACGTGATGGAACTTTCAAGGTGGATTCCGCAGGACAGGTTGTTACCTCGAACGGAAACAGGCTTCTTCCTGAGATAATTCTTCCTGAAGGCTACGACGTTTCCACTATGAATATAACGCAGACCGGAAAAGTTTCTGTAAAAGTAAACGGTCAGAACGAGCCTGTGGAAGTTGGGCAGCTGGAACTTTTCAGATTTCCAAACGCTGTAGGACTTTCCGCAGACGGCGACAATATGTTCGTTGAAACGAACGCATCCGGAGTTGCCTATGGCGGTCGTCCGGGATATGAAGGCTTTGGAGACACAAGGCACAAGTTCCTTGAGATGTCAAATGTTTCTGTCGTGAACGAGATGACGCAGATGATAGTTGCGCAAAGAGCTTATGAGTTCAACTCCAAGGCAATACAGACAAGCGACAGTATGCTTTCAACCGCAGTGAACCTGAAGCGTTAGTAAAGTAAATTCTAAAGTCTTATAAAAGGTGCTTTCTCAAAAGTAACAGACTTTTGAGAAAGCCTTTTTTTTATGAAATTTATAAAAGACTATGAGCTTATCATAAAATGATTATTTTTAGTCCGTAAAGATTTTTTTTTCTGTTCCGATAATCTTTATAGGAGTTTTTGAGATGGAAGTAGGATTTGTAAATTCGTTCTCTTCACTTTCAGGAGGGAAAGCGGCGGTTCAGAACGCAAAAATAAACGGCGAAAAGGCAAAGTTTTCCGACCTTGTACAGAACCTTAGCGGAAAAAACGGAGGCGGAACGCTCTCGTCATCTCAGGTGGTAAAAAACGGTAGGCTTAACGGAGAATACACAAGCGGATTTTCAGGTTCGTTTTCAAATCCTAACGACAAAGCATCCCTTCCCAAAGGAGCCGCTTCAAATCAGGCTAACAGCCATGTGATTCAGGACAAAATAGACAGGTCGTCTGTGCTATACGAAAAATCCATGGAACTTGAAAGTTATTTTGTAAAGGAAATGCTTTCTTCGATGCGGAAAACCGTTTCAAAATCCGCACTTTTTTCAGAAGATTTTGCAGGAAAAATGTACGAGGATATGCTTTTTGACGAATACGCCACAAGCATGACCAAAAACGCAGGATTCGGACTTGCAGACCAGATTTATCTTAGCCTGAAAGATAAATGATTTCGCTTCTTGTGGAATTGATTTTTTCACTTTCGTTGTCGGTTTTCATTTTTTTTAGAATCAAAAAAGAGTGCGCAAAAGAAAAAAATGCTCAGAACAAAAAGAAAATCCTGATTTACAGAGTGATTTTTTTAGGGCTTTTAGCGATAGCCGTAATCACTTTTTTGCAGATTCTCTTATTTCGCTTTTCCATGATGACTAAAGGTTCGGCTTTGTAAAAATGCAAGGCGATTTTCTTTGAATTTCAGCTTACGAGCCGTAACAGGGGGCTTAAAGGCACTTCTGTACCGCTTGCTCCCTGCCGACAGCCTCATTCGTCTTTATAATTTTTTCTATAGCGTTCCAACAACATTGTGCGTGCCGTCGGCATTGTAAATAAGCACTCGGTTTGTCTTAAAGTCGACCTTGTAAATCTGAGGAGCTCCGCTTTTGTCCCAAGAATTTGTATCGAAGTTATAAGTGAAGACATCCTTGCTGAACCATGAGCTGTCCCCGAATCGGGAGCAGTACAGCTGATTGCCCCAAGGCATCTGCACAACGCTTATCTCGGCACCGCCCGTATTAAGATACCGCGCACATTCAAGCATTCCGCCATGTTTTCTTCCTGTGTTGTAAATGCAGTTATTGTACTCCGTAACGGAAAAAAACGCCCTGTCATTCTTTTTGCTGCTCACCAATATGCCGGTGTACGAAAATTCCAGGGGTTCAAAATTTTCTATCCTGTACAGAAACCGATACAAACCGGGACTCCTTACCATGCTTAGCACTGCGAAAACAGGAGCTGTATTAGCACTTGCTCTAATCAAGGGAAAAGATGAAACATATTTTCCTGAAAATTCCGCATCGAGGGAAGGGAGAGGACTGTACAATACCTTTTTTGAAATTTCAGTAAACTCATATTTTCCGTCTTTCAGTTTTAGAACCTTGTAACCTTCCTCCTCTTCTTCCCCAACATTGAAATCCGAAAATCTGGTACACAAAGTATATGCAGCCCCATTTCTGAATCTAAGTCCATCTAGATCGCTCACATCTAAATCACTGTGCTGGACATTGTATTTGTGCAGAATTTTCCCATCTCCATCCAGCTCCCTTATGGCAATACCTATCCTGGGGTCGCAGTATGTTGCGGCAAAAACAGTTCCTCTGTCTTCACATATTTCTAGGTATTCAGGTCCGCAGTCAAGATCTATGAACTTGAACTCTCCTGTTGGAACATTCAATCTAATAAGATTCCTTTGTATCCCATCTGCCGTAATCCATATATTTTTACCCATGGCTACCATATCATAAATCCACAAACTTCTTCCGTTTTTTTTTGTCCAAGACGGATTTGTGGTAAGGTAATAATTCCTTACGAGTTTGCCGGTTTCCTTGTTCCATACCTGTATGGACTGCGGATAGTTTGTGGCCGCAAACACATAGTCGTCCGACCATTCAAGAGGCTCAAAGTTTCCAAAAACCTCCCTGTCGGGCTTCAAATCCATAAGTCCGCACGACGAAAAGCCCAAAAGGATTGCAATGAGTGGCAAAGTCAGGCGTTTCATAGGCTTGCCCTAATATTTATATCTGCCTGCGGCTCATACAGCACTTTTTCCCATGTATTTTCCTCTGAACCTACAGTATAGGCAGACCTTGAAGAACCGTCCTGCAGAAATGAAAGCAGGTCAGCCTTAGCGTCTTTTTGGTAATAACTGACATTCACATTGTTCTCAGCGTCAAAAGTGTAATTTGGTGAATATTCAGTACCATTTTTACAGCCCACAAATGCAAGAACTGTAAATCCGATAAAAAAATTGATTTTTTTCATTGCTTTCTCCATTATTTAGCATAAAAACTGAAGTTGCTCTGAACCTACAGTATCGGAGCATGTTATTTCTAAGTGTGATATTTTATGTCGTGCTGTTTCAACGACTAAAAACTCGATAACCTAACTGATAAGGGGTAAAAAACAGATATAGCCAATTAACTATATGTTTGTCAATTTTTTAAGAACGCAATACGTTTTTTTTAAGAAACCGAAGTTATCTTTTATTCCCTTTTTTATTATGTCATTCGTAAGCGATTCTGTCCATAAAAGACATAAAAAAATGGGGCTTCAACATAAAAAAAAATTGCTCTAAATTCCGTCATAGATACAAGCTAGTTTTTCTATGCTTAACGTTTCCGGCTCGAAGAGAATCTTAATCCTGATAAAACCGAATAATTCTTCTGACTTATCGCTAAGTTTTACGCAGAAAAATCTCAAAATCCTTTGCGATTCGGATTTAAAAACCTCTATTACTGCATTTTCAACATCTTGTGATTTTCTTCCAAAGAACGCAAAGCACCTGTAAATTTCGGTTCGCTCGGAAGTCCGTCTCCGTTTTTTCTTGGAATAATATGCATATGAAGATGGAATACGCTTTGTCCTGCGCATTGGTTGTTCGCATTAAGTATGTTGATGCCTTCACAGCCGCAGTTTTTTACGCAGTGTTCGGAAACTTTTTTTACAGTGTCCATCACATGGTGAAGCGTTTTTTCGTCTGCATCCAAAATGTTCGTGCAATGTTTTTTGGGAATGACCAGCATGTGTCCGTCAACATCATTTGCTATGTCCATAAAAGAAAGCGTATGCTCATCTTCGTAAACTTTCATGCACGGAATCTCTCCGTTAATGATTTTGCAAAAAATACAATCTTCCATTTTCTAAAAACTCCTTTTTATGCCGAATTTTCCGCTTTAAAATATGGCTCTGATTTTTCAAAGCGGAATGTGGCAAATGTCAATTTATTATAAACTCACATGGAAAAATTGTAAAAGCTCAAAAAACAGGCAACTTTGTACAGCTTCTAGATCTTAAATTTCTTCACTTCATGCGCAAGACGTTTGATGCTCAGGTCGTTTTTTTTGGCGAGGTCATCAACCTCTTGGACTGTAGAATTGATTTGCATTACGCCGTCGGACATTTCATTCATGCTGTCTTTCAGGCGGAGCGTCAGGCTGTCGAGTTTGTGCATTTCTTCAAAGATGCCGCATTCATGGCAAGCGGGCGGACATTATTAGGCATCGTTCATTGTATAACGCTTTGTATGTCCGCCCCAAGAATCGTGCAAAAGCCCGATTCTTGCTAGATAAAGTGTTCATTGAAGAGCATGGACATTCTTATGCATCGTTCATCGTATAACGCCTCGTATGTTCGCCCCAAGAATCGGACGAAAGTCCGATTCTTGCTAGATGTCTTATGCGAGTTTTCCGCAAGGAAAACTTGAGGCGGCGGAAGAAACATAAACGGTTGTAAATCCAGTTTCACCGCCGCCCTCCCAGTCTGATGGGGTGTCCCTGCGGAATAAATCCTGTTGGCACAAAATGGGCGTTTTTGCCCATTTTGTGGGGTGGGCATACGGGAAAGAGTATGATGAATGAAGCCTAAATATCCCGCTCTGATACAAACAGCGTGAACACGACAAAGAACGAGTTTTGCATAAGCAAAACGAGTGTACGGGTTCTTAGGGGGTATCCCCCTAAGCAGTCGGGAAGGAGAGTGAGGGTCTAAGGGGGAGAGAGGAAACCCCAGTCTGATGGGGTGTCCTCTCTCCCCCT
>CAJPOF010000074.1 GCA_905372235.1 uncultured Treponema sp. | reverse complement strand
AAATTTATTTTTTTTATATACTATCGTTCGTGGGATTTTAAGGAATTTTTATACATCAGGCAAAGGGTCGGTTTGAAAAAACAAATCGACCCTTTTTTATATCTTTCCAAAATTTTTATACTTATCCACAATTTAATCACAATTTGTGGATAACTGCCGAGATTTTCACAAATCATTGTTTTAATACTTTTTATGTTTGAAGAGAATAGTGTTTCATGTGAAACATGGTGAAATGTCTTTTATGTTTACTTTAATAGTTATGTGCAAATTGCCATTTCTTTCTGATTGAAGGACGTTTTTGTTTTTACCGACGGATTTTTTTGCCTTGATATATTTCATTGGCGGTTTAGGTTCATTCTGTGGTGATAGTCCTTTTGTGTGGAAATCTTATTAATTTTATAAATATAGTAATACATGGATTTTGCAATATAAAAAAATCGCTTTGACATGAAGTGTTTTTGAATTAGAAATATTAGAAAAAATTGTATACAAAAATGGCGCGTTTTTCAGAAGAATATATTTTGTTTCCCGTGAAACAGTTCTTATGTCAAAAATAAGTATTATTCTTATTTTTTTACCATGCTTGAAAATGTTTTGTTTGTCGGGTTTTTGCAGAAGAGGGGAGGACGTTTGATAAAACATTGGGCGTGATGGTGTTTTTCTGCCGGCATGTTTGTAATGGACTTTGGATTTCCTGTAGATTATAGATTCTTTTTTTTAAAGAAATGATCCAGTTCTGTTTTGTTTCACATGAAAGTTTGCAATTGTGAATTTTCTAGGTTTGGGAAAAATTGATAAAAAGATTTTTACGTCTTTCACTTTTTATGTATGAAGAAATAGTTTCATGTGAAACGGTGTTTTTTTTGTATAGAAAATAATGATGTCTCGCATGAAACGCTATGTTTGCTTGATTTTGTTGAAATGGATTTTGTCTGGGTCAATTCTGCCGCATTTTTTGTAGTAGCTATAATAATTTTCAACTTAATGTTTCACATGAAACGATGTTTTGTGACGATTAAAATTAGGTGTTTTCTAAGATTTTGATATTTGTATGCGAAGTTATTAAAAACTATAAAACAGATTGAACGGTCATTTGTATTAATTTTCCAAGAACGAAAAAATTGCATTGTGAGAAATTTTTATACCTGCAAAATGAGAGTGTAGCGAAAGTGGTGGGGAAATAAAAACGAATGTTTGTTTTTATATTAGCAAAAATTTGTAAGGTGAAAACTTCGTTAAGTTTACTGTTTTACAAACATCGCTTTGTTGATTTTTTGAGTTTCTTATTTTTATGAAAATTTGTTTACCTACGAAAGTCAATGAGTTCCGTGCAAAGGTCAATTACAGAATTTTTTTTTGCAGGAAACAAAAAGGATAGTCTCGGGAGTCATCTTTTCCTATGCCGAGAATCCGGATATTTTGATAGATAGCATATAAATGAAAAAAGAGGATTTTTTGCCGTACATCATAATCTTGCATTTTCTGAAAATATTATAGGCGTTGAGTTCCGGCAAGTTTTGCTTGTTTGAATGTATTTTTTTTATTGCATTGCAAAAACTCGAAAATTAGGTAATTTTGCGGTTGCCGAATATTTCAAGACTGTTTCCCACAGGCAAAATATCGCAGTTTGAAACCAGCGTGGATTTTTCAAAGTAAATATCTGTTTGTTGTCGGCGAAATTTTGTTTCGGCTGCAAATTGCGGAAATTTTTAAATTCTTGGCGTTTTCAAATTAAAAAATAAAACAAATGGAGTTCCTGCCAAAAATTATGCGATTTTCTTATATCCGTATCGGAACGGACTTGGGAAAATTTATCTTGCTCATTCTTTTGCGATTTGTTACCCTTTGTCTGTGGAGATGCATTATGAAAAAGATTGCGTTTGTTTTCGGTCTTTTTGTTTGGGTTTGTGTGTCCGGTTGTGCTTTGTGGGAGTCGTCCCATGGTATAGAAATAAGGAACGGCACAAATGACAAAATATTTATCCTTGGCTGTAATATGCGTTCGGATGTGAAATTTCCGCTGGAGATTCAATCAAATAAGAACGAAGCGATGTCTGTGCGCGGCTCAAATCCTGAAATTGAATTCAGGGTAAGATATAAAAATGAGGAATATTCATTGCGTTCCGGTTATATTAAGGATTCTTCAAATTTTTCTATAACACTAAAAATTGAAGACTCGAAACTTGTCGGAATTGTAAAAACTAAAACCAAGGAATTCAAAGTCAGTCTCGAAAAAATATAAAATGCTTTTGTGTACTGGCACAAAAATCTGCAATTTTATATAATCTGATTCCGTTATGGGTGTAAGGATTGGAAAAGAAAAATGTTGCTTGCCGTCACTTTATTTATTTTTGATGAGATTTATTTGGATTTTCTAGACTGAATTCTTAGGAATTCAGTTTTTTTTTATCCAAACGGAATTGCAAGGTTTTTAGGGCTGAACCTAGGGGACAGGTTCAGCTTTTTGAAGGGATTTTATTAGGAGATATATATGAAAAAAGAAAACAAAAAGGTTCTTATCATCGGGTCCGGACCGATTGTGATTGGGCAGGCGTGTGAATTCGATTATTCCGGAACGCAGGCGTGTAAGGCGTTACGGGAGCGGGGCTACAAGATTGTTTTGGTCAATTCTAACCCCGCCACTATTATGACAGATCCGGTGATGGCGGATGCGACGTATATCGAGCCGTTGAACGTGCGGCGTTTAAGTCAGATTATTGAAAAGGAGCGACCGGACGAACTTTTGCCGAACCTTGGCGGCCAAACAGGCTTGAACATGGCGATGGAACTGAACAAAGCAGGAATCCTTGATAAATACGGAGTAAAAGTTATTGGTGTGAATCTTGAGGCGATTGAGCGTGGCGAGGATCGGGAGATTTTTAAGGAGACAATGAAGTCGCTGGGGATTGAGACGCCACGTTCGGGAATTTGTCATAGTGTTGAAGAGGCGGAAAAGATTGTCGAGGAAATCGGCTTTCCTGTTGTTGTGCGGCCTGCTTATACGATGGGCGGACAGGGCGGCGGTTTTTGCTACAATGTTGAAGAACTCAGAGCGATTGTTTCCAACGGGCTGGACCTTTCTATTACACATCAGTGTCTGATAGAAGAATCGATTCTTGGATGGGAAGAACTTGAGGTTGAGGTTGTCCGAGATTCGAAGAACCAGATGATAGCAATTTGTTTTATAGAAAATATCGATTCGGTCGGAGTTCACACGGGCGATTCGTTTTGCGCCGCTCCATTTCTTACGATAAATCCTTCGCTTGAAGAAAAACTGAAAGAAATGGCGTTCAAAATTGTTGAATCAATCGGAGTGATTGGCGGCACGAATGTTCAGTTTGCGCACAATCCGAAGACCGGACGGGTGGTGATAATCGAGATAAATCCAAGGACATCGCGTTCTTCTGCGCTGGCTTCTAAGGCGACGGGTTTTCCGATTGCTTTGATTTCTGCAAAACTTGCAACAGGGCTTACGCTGGATCAAATTCCTTATTGGAGAGACGGAACTCTTGATAAGTATACTCCGGGCGGCGCACCCGACGGCGATTATATTGTCTTGAAATATGCCCGTTTCGCCTTTGAAAAATTCCGTGGTGTGAAAGATGAGCTTGGCACTTCGATGAAGGCGGTTGGCGAGGTAATGTCCATCGGAAAGACGTTCAAAGAGGCGTTGCAAAAGGCTGTCCGTGGGCTTGAAAACGGTCGAAGCGGTCTTGGTTTTGCAAAAGATTTCAACAAAAAGACTGCGGATGAGCTTTGCGAAATGCTTAGAACGCCGTCGTCTGAAAGATATTTTCAACTTTACGAGGCGATTCGGAAAGGCGTTCCTCTTGAAAAGCTGCGCGATATCACTTATGTAAAACCGTATTTCCTTGAGCAATTGAAGGAACTTGTTGAAGAGGAAGAAGCGTTGCTGAAATTTATGGGTTCTTTGCCGCCGGACGATATGCTTGTCAATGCGAAGAAAAACGGATTTTCGGATAAATATCTTTCCAAGATTCTTAGGATTTCGGAAAAGGATATTCGCGACAGGTGCAAAAAATTGGGAATAAAAGAAGCGTGGCTAAAAGTTCCCGTTAGCGGTGTAGAAAATACGAACTATTTTTATTCGACATACAATGCGGAAGACAAATCCGTCGCAACGAAAAATAAGAAAAAAGTTATGATTCTTGGCGGCGGACCTAACAGGATTGGGCAAGGAATCGAATTCGATTACTGTTGTTGTCATGCGGCAATGCAGTTGAAAGAACTTGGCTACGAAACGATAATCGTCAATTGCAATCCAGAGACGGTTTCAACGGATTACGATACATCTGACAAATTGTATTTTGAGCCGATAACCACGGAAGATGTTCTTCAGATTTATGAGAAGGAACAGCCACTTGGTGTCATCGTGCAATTCGGTGGGCAAACTCCATTGAACATCGCAAGGGAGCTTCAGGAAAACGGAGTAAATGTTCTTGGCACTTCGATTGATTCTATTGATGCGGCGGAAGATAGGGATATCTTTAGGCATATGATGGAAAAACTTGAAATTCCTATGCCTGAAAGTGGGATGGCTATAAATTTTGACGAAGCAAAACATCTTGCCGACAACATAGGATATCCGATTATGATTCGTCCCTCATTCGTGCTTGGTGGTAGGGGTATGGAAGTCATCTATGATGAGACAACCTTGAAAGAATATGTGGAAAAAACCGTCGGGGTTACGCCTGACAGACCTCTGCTTATCGACCGATTTTTGAAAAATGCCCTTGAATGCGAGGCGGATGCGTTGTGCGACAAAAAAAATGTTTACATTCCGTCTGTAATGGAACACGTTGAGCTTGCCGGTGTTCATTCCGGGGATTCTGCCTGTGCGATTCCCGCCTTTTCGATTCGAAAGGATAATCTTGAGACGATAAAAAAATATACGGAAAAAATTGCGGAATCTCTTCATGTGTGCGGTCTTATGAATATTCAATACGCAATAGAAAACGGAAAGGTGTATGTGATAGAAGCAAATCCGCGGGCAAGCAGAACCGTTCCCCTTGTTTCAAAGGTCTGCGATACACAAATGGCACGGCTTGCCACTCGCTTGATGCTCGGGGAATCGCTTTCGTCTCTGAGGCTGAAAGAGAAGCGGATTCCTTATTACGGAGCAAAGGAAGCCGTTCTTCCGTGGAATAGATTTCCCGGTGTAGATCCGATTCTTGGTCCTGAAATGCGTTCCACCGGCGAGGTGCTGGGACTTGCCGAATCGTTTCCCATCGCATTTTACAAAGCGGAGGAAGCCGCAAATTCCGAACTTCCGCAAGCTCCAATGGCTTGGGAGAACAAGAAAGTTCTTCTTTCGTTCAGCGATAAAGAGGGTGCTGCAGGGGAGCAAGTTCTTACCGTGGCAAAAGTTTTGACGAACTTGGGGTTTACGCTTGTGGCTACAGAAGGAACTGCGGATTTCTTCAATAAAAACGGAATAAAATGTGCCGTTGTGCATAAAATCGGAGCAGGTCGACCGGACGTCGTGGATATGATAATGAACAGAGAGGTTGTTCTTGTAATAAATACACCTAAAGCGAAACGAAATTATGCAGAAGACAGAAAAACCATCCGAAAGGTCTGTCTTAAATATAAGGTTTCGTACATAACGACTTTGGCTGGAGCGATTGCCGCCGCAAAAGGAATCGAAGCGATTTTCGGCAACAAAGGCGAAGAAGGCGGCGTAAAATCATTGCAGGAATATCACGCAATGATAAAGTGATTGGAATTCCTAAAAAATCATTTTGCCGCCGGGAAAATTTGTGGCATGAAGCAACAGACGGCAAAGTTTAGATTTTTATATTTCGGTGTGAAGATTGCTGCGGATATTCCGATTTTTAATCTTCATGCCGATTTTTATTTTTCTGCGTCGTAGATATTTATGTGCAAATCTTTTAGCTGCTGTTCGTCGACAGGGCTTGGACATTCATCCATCGGAGAGGCTGCAAGATTGTTTTTGGGGAATGCAATTACCTCGTGTATGGACTCTTCGTGTCGCATTAGCATAACCAGACGATCCAAGCCCGGTGCGATTCCTCCGTGAGGAGGAGCTCCAAATTTAAATGCTTGCACAAGAAAACCGAACGCTTTTTCTGCACGCTCACGGCTATAGCCGACAATTTCAAAAATGCGTTCCTGCAATGCGGGGTCGTTTATACGCATTGACCCGGACGCAAGTTCGTATCCGTTAAGAACCAAGTCGTACAGGTCGCCTTTGACTGCTCCGGGGTCAGATTCGAGGGTATTCCAATACTGTTTTTGCGGCATTGTGAACATATGGTGTTCGGTTTCCCATTTGTTTTCGTCAGAATTCCATGCAAAATACGGAAAATCCACAATCCACACAAAATGGAATTCATCGTTCGGATTGTAAAGACTCAGGTCTTTTCCCAATTGTTTTCGGACCGCACCCAAGGCTGTGCAGGCGGTTTGCCAGTCGGAATCGCTTACGAATAGGAGCAAATCGTTTTTTTGTGCGCCCAATTTTTGGCAGATTTCCGATTCCTTTCCGGCGTAGAATTTGGAGATTCCGCCTTCGAAATTGCCTTCCGAATTCACTTTCATCCAGGCAAGCCCTTTTGCTTTGTATGTTTTTGCCACGGATTCCAAAGATTCTATATTTTTTCTTGAAAAATTGTCGGCGACATTTTTGACGACCAAAGCCTTTAATCCGCTTCTTTCATGCCGTTGCACATTTCTGCCGGCATTTTCTGCACCGCTTTTGAATGCGTTAAAATCGGCAAGCGATGCCATGAATGCTGCATCCTGCATTTTCATGTCGAAGCGGAGATCAGGTTTGTCGCTTCCGTAGAAATCAAAGGCATCTTCCCAAGAAAGTCTGTCGAATTTTGCTGGCAGGTCAACGTTCATCGTTTTTTTGAAAATATGAGCCAACATTCCTTCTGTTGTGGAAAGAACTTCTTCCCGATTCGTGAAAGAAAGTTCCATATCGATTTGAGTAAATTCCGGCTGCCGGTCTCCGCGCGCATCTTCATCACGGTAACATCGAGCAATCTGAAAATATTTGTCGAATCCCGAAACCATCAAAATCTGTTTGTAAAGCTGAGGCGATTGCGGCAGTGAATAGAATTTTCCCGGATGAACACGAGACGGCACAAGGTAGTCGCGTGCGCCCTCCGGAGTGGATTTTATGAATGTCGGAGTTTCGATTTCCAAAAATCCTTTCGAGTTCAAATATTCCCTGGCGGCAAATGTGACCTGACTTCGGAGAATTATGTTTTTCTGCATAGGCTCTCTACGAAGGTCAAGATAGCGATATTTCAGGCGCAAATCTTCGTTGGGAAGAACAAGCGAGCCGTCTTTTTGGCGGACTTCTTCTATCGAAAAGGGAAGTTCTTGAGAAGTCGTGAAGATTTCAATATCGTTCGCTTCCACTTCGATTTCACCGGTTGGCATTTCGGGATTTATGTCTTTTTCCTCTCGAGCTGCGACGATGCCTTCAACTGCAATGCAGTATTCCGATTTGAGGGATGTCGCCAGTTTTTTTACCTGTTCGCCGGCATTGTCACCGACCATCACCTGAGTGATTCCGTAACGATCCCGAAGACGGATAAAAACAAGTCCGCCAAGGTTTCGGGTTCTGCTGACCCATCCATTCAATATAACTTTCTTACCGACATCGGATTTTCTTAGGTCGCCACACGTTACCGTTCGTTTAGAATTTTCCATAGATGAATATTCTAATGAATTGTTTTCTTGTGAACAATAAGAAATTTGGTTGTTTGTCGGCGGGCATTTGGCTGTCGAAGAGGTGCGGCTTTTCACAGTGTCCGACTTCGGAGCGCTTGTTTGTGTATTCGGGGCTGTTCGAGATGCTACTTATTGCGCATCCGGCACGTGAAAAATGCCTTTTCGTAAGCTTTTTATTTCTTTTATTCGGCGGAATCTCTATAGTCCTCATGTCTTTACAAACACAAAGAAAACAAAAAAATCCCTTTGTGTTTTCCTATTTTGAAGATATAATCCTAGTATCGCTTTCAAAAACATTTTCGACAAAAAGGAGTTGACCAAGGTGCAAATCTACACTATTCTTACCCCCCCCCCCC
>CAJPOF010000073.1 GCA_905372235.1 uncultured Treponema sp. | reverse complement strand
GCAGGAAACATAAACAGAAATATGTGCATATAGACATAAATTGTTCTTTTCTTATATAATAAAAAAATACGTTTACATGTGTGTGTATTTTACGCACTAGGAGGATAGTTGGCATACGCTAATAATAACAATAAGGATCACAGGGTCAATGAAATGATCCGTGTTCGTGAGGTCAGACTTATCGACGACGAGGGTAACCAGAAAGGAATTGTTCCCACGCTGGAGGCTCTAAAACTTGCTAAGGAAAAAGATCTTGATCTTGTTGAAGTTTCACCGAATGCTAACCCGCCGGTCTGTAAAATCCTCGACTATGGCAAGTACCGATTCGAACAGGAAAAAAAGCTCCGAGACGCCAAGAAGAATCAGAAGGTACTCAAGTTGAAAGAAATCCGAATGCAGCCGAAAATCGGTTCCGGGGATCTGGACACAAAAGCCAAACATGTACAGGAATTTTTGGACGAAGGCGATAAGGTCAAGGTCACAATCCGATTCAGAGGTCGTGAGCTTGCCCATACCGAACTTGGTTACGATGTCCTGAAGGAAGTTCTAAAGAGGCTTACTTCCGCGTATGTTGTGGAGAAACAGCCAGCGATGGATGGAAAAACAATGTCCATGACAATCTCAGCAAAAGCCAAATAATTTTTTTGAGGTAAGAAAATGCCTAAACAGAAGACAAAACGTGCTGCCGCAAAACGCTATTCCCTTACCGGAAGCGGAAAGGTAAAGCACAAGAAGCAGAACCTTCGTCATATACTGACAAAGCGTTCTTCGAAGAGAAAGAGACAGCTCCGGGCTGCAGGCTATGTTGATGAAGCTGACGCAAGGAAAATCCGAAAGCAGATGCTTCCGTACGGTTAATGAGGGGTAAAGAATGTCAAGAGCGATAGACGGAACAAAAAGAAAGAACCGCCGCATAAAGATCCTAAAACTTGCAAAGGGTTTCCGTGGCGACAGAAAGTCAAACTACAAGGCTGCGAAAGACGCGGTTGTAAAGGCGCTTTGCCACGCATACGTTGACAGACGCGACAGAAAGGGCAATTTCAGGGCAATGTGGATTGCGCGAATCAATGCCGCTGTCCGGGATGAGGGAATGACATATTCCACGTTCATCAACGGTTGCACAAAGGCTGGAATCGCCGTAAACCGAAAGGCACTTTCCAATATGGCTATAGAAGACCCAGTTGCCTTCAAAGCCGTTGTGGAAATGGCAAAGAAAGCACTGGCAAAATAAAAGCCAAGGGGGTTTTCAGGTATGATTTCACTTGATCAGATTATGCTTCTTGAAAAAAAGGTAGAAGGTGCTGTAGCGAAAATCGCACAGCTGCAGGCTGAAAACGATGCTCTGCGCACGAGATGTTCAGAGCTCACAAACGCGCTTTCCAGCAAGTCGGAGCTGCTTTCTTCTTTTGAGCAAGATCAGAATCGGATAGAAGGTGGAATTCTGAAAGCCCTCGAAACTCTCTCCTCAATAGAAGATTCTCTTCTAAAAAAATCCGGAGAAGATTCTGTAAATGTTAGCGCACCGCAAATAAATTCTCCCCATGCGGAAATGGCTTCCGTTCAACAAAACCAAACAAGTGGGGAAAACGAAATGCCCGGCTCGCCATCGGCTATGCCGGAGGCTGACGCACCGCAATCAACTTCCACCGCTACTCAGAATTACGAAAAACCTGCATCCGATGAGAACGGACAGTTCGACATATTCTAGGCTGATTCCATGGGAATGCTTCAGGTAGACATACTGGGAACATCGTTTTCAATAAAATCGGACGAAGACTCCGAATATCTTGCAAGACTTTTAAAATATTACAGAAATCTTACGGACAGCCTTGAAAAAAAAGGAGTTTTCAAAAATCCAACCCAGATTGCCGTCATGGCAGGGCTTATGCTTTGCGATCAGGTTTACAGCGACAAGAAAAAAAGAGTGGAAATCCAGGAAGCCGTGGAAAACAATGCTCTCGACTCAAGGATAGATGAAATAACCGAAAGGCTAATCTCAAAGATAGATTCGGTTCTGTAAAATGGAGAAAACAGCCCACCCGCCTTCGATATGGATAGACGCAGATTCCTGCCCTGCGGCGGTAAGGAACGAGACTGTCCGAATATCAGCCATGAAAAATCCAAAGATTCAGGTGATATTTGTCGCAAACAGGGAAATCGATGCAAAAACCGAAGGACACTCGATGGTCGTGTGCCGGAAGGAAAAAGATTCGGCGGACGACTACATTCTGTCGCATGCCCAAAAAGACGACATCGTTATAACAAAGGATATTCTTTTCGCTGAAAAACTTGTGGAAAAGGGAATATGTGCCATAAACGACAGGGGGACGGCGTTTTCAAGCGAGAACATCGGCGAACTCATAGAAGACAGGGAATTCAACCTGCAACTTGCAAAAATAGGTTTTACGGGAACAAAAAAACATTCCTACAGCCAAAAAGAACTGAAGGAATTCACACGCTGCCTTGAATATCAGTTAAAAAAACTCTGTCCGTCCGGTTAATCCAAGTCATCGTCAGGAATGGCCATAAGTATGGACATTATTCTGTCGTGTATTTTCATGAACGCAAGAACGACTTCGGGATCGAACTGCTTTCCCGCCCCGTTCTGGATTTCCGCAAACGCATCATTCACTGACCACGCCTGCTTGTAGCACCTTTTGTGCGAAAGAGCGTCGAACACGTCAGCCACGGCGACAATGCGGGCGGCAAGAGGAATCTCCGTTCCCTTTAGAGGACGCAGCACATTCACAGGTCCGCCAATCTCAAACCTGTTTTCTTCGTCAAAATCGTCTTCCGAATCCGGAGCTTCGACCGTAGCGTGGTTTTCAAGGTCAAAATATCCGGGATATCCGTTAGCTCCGCCGTCAAAACGTTCATGATGATGAAGAGCCACATCAATTATCATTCTATCAAGTAAGGATTCAGGCGGATAGAAAAGCATTGCGCCAAGGCAGGTATGCCCCTTCATCACGTTGCGCTCTTCGTCCGTGAAACGCGGGAACGTCTTCTTCAATATCACGTCCGATATGCCGACCTTTCCGATGTCATGGAATTTAGCGGCAACCTTCAGGTTGTCCCGGAAGCGGTGCCTTTCCTCTTCGGGAACATTGTGGTTGAACGCCCAGCGGTCATAAATCTCAAGGGCAAAACTGGAAACCCTCTCGACATGGGGATAAGTTTCCTTGGGATCTCTGAATTCCGACATTTTCAGCATACGCTTTACCATGTTTTGGGTGTTGTAGGCGTGCTCAAGAGCCTGAACCGCGGCGGTCGCAAAATGGTTTATGTAAAGTTCAGCGTCCGCATCGAATGAAATTACGTTTCCCTCTTTGTCACGGGCATTTATAATCTGCAGAACCCCAAGTAAAGTTCCGTTCGCCATCTTGAGCGGAATCGTGAGCATAGATTTTGTCCGGTAGTTGGTCGTAAGATCCGAAAGTTCGTTGAATTTGAACGGAAGTTCAGGGGAAAGATTATAGGCATCCTCAATGTTCAACGCAGTTCCCATGGATGCGACATAGCCTGCAATGGACTTGTCGTTTATCGGAAAAGAGAAAAATGAATACGGAAGTTTTTCGCCGGGCGGAAGTTCCTTTAACTGAGTGTCGTTCTGCGAATATTTTATCTGAAGATTCGTATTGTGCATACCCGATACAACATATATTGAGCCTGCGTCCGCATTCACAATTCTGCGGGTCTCCGTGAGAATCTTTTCAAGGAGGATGTCTACGTCCTGAATCTCATTGAGTTTGTGTTCAAGTTCGACGATGGATTGAAGTTTTTGTTCCCTTTCGCTGATCATTTCAAATACCTTCTCTATTTACTTTAAAACTCTATTCAATATTATCTACAGAAAATGTCAAAATAGCAACTTCATAATATTCAATAACTTTATTTTATGAGCATGCAGTCGCCATAACTGAAAAATCTGTAGCGTTCTTCCACAGCCTTTTTGTATGCTGAAAGAATATTAGACTTTCCGGCGAATGCGCTCACCAGCATTATGAGGGTGCTTTCAGGTGTGTGGAAATTCGTGAACATTTGGTCTACGACATTGAACTTGTATCCGGGATACATGAATATCGACGTGCTTGAAGTTCCCGCTTTTACAAAATCCGAGTTTTCCGCCCTCTTTCCTTCTTTGACTTCTTTTAAAATCTCACCGAACGAACTTTCAAGGGTTCTGACTGTTGTTGTTCCGACCGCCAGTACCGGACGGGAAGATTTTTTTGCCGCATTTATTTTTTCCGCACTCTCGACAGGAATAGAATACCATTCGCTGTGCATCTTGTGAGATTCTATGTTCTCTTCCCTCACCGGAAGAAAAGTCCCAAGCCCCACGTGCAGGGTAACAAAACAGCGTTCTATTCCTGCCTTGTCAAGACGAGAAAGCATATCTTCTGTGAAATGAAGCCCTGCTGTGGGACAAGCGGCGCTTCCCGTGTCCGTGGCATACACATTTTGGTACCGCTCGGAATCCTCATCCGTGTCAGTTCTTTTTATGTACGGAGGAAGCGGAATATGTCCGTTTCTTTCAAACCATTCCTCCCCTATCGCAGAATCGAATCTTACCGCCCTGAATTCCGTTCCCTCATTTTCTTTGCCCAAGACAACAGTTCCCACCGAGCCGTCCGGGAATCTGTAGCGCATACCGTTTTTTTGCTTTCTTGAGTTCCGTACCATCGTGTTCCAAAATGAAAAAGTTTGGTCAAGCGTGTTCAGAAACATGAACTCTGTAGATTTTCCGGTTTCTTCGTTTATGCCGTATACCCTGGCACGTCTTACCCTCGAGTTGTTGAACACCATCAAAGTGTCGCTTGATATAAGGTTCGGTAAATCGTCCATCATAAGATGGGACACGTTTCCCGTGCTTCTTTCCAAAAGCATAAGCCTGTCTTCGCCTCGCTTTCCGCTTGGGTGCTGAGCGACAAGTTCCGCTGGTAAATCAAAAAAGAAATCTGAAGTTTTCATAAGCTGTCTCTTTTAAGCATAAAATTTCGTTTTGCAAAAGCTCAATCGAACAGAACGCCCTGACTAGACGCAGAGTCCTTGGGAAAATTCATTCCAAGATGCTCGTATGCCTTTGGGGTAACTATTCTTCCTCGAGGGGTTCTTTGCAAAAGACCTTTCTGAATCAGGTACGGCTCGTAATAGTCCTCAAGGGTGTCAAGGCTTTCGCCTATGCTTATCGCAAGCGTCTCCGCCCCGACCGGACCTCCTGAAAAATTGTTGATTATCGAAAGAAGGATTTCCCTATCGTATTTTTCAAGCCCCAGCACGTCTATTTCAAGCCGGCTAAGTCCCATTTTTACCGTTTCAAGAGAAATCACAGGAGAACCTGAAACCTGAGCGAAATCCCTCATGCGTCGTAAAACCCTATTTGCAACACGTGGAGTTCCCCTGCAACATTCTGCAAGAAGAAGCGAAGCGTCCTCGTCTATCGACACCTCAAGAATTTTTGCAGACCTTTTTATGATTCTTGAAAGTTCTTCGTTCGTATAAAAATCAAAACGAGGAATGAAACCAAAACGGCTTCTTAGCGGACTTGAAACGCTTCCTGCCTTCGTGGTCGCCCCGATCAGAGTGAACGGCGGAATAGGAATCCGCACTGTCCTAGCCGCAGGTCCTTGCCCGATAATCCAGTCCAACTCATAGTCTTCCATAGCGACATAAAGCATCTCTTCTATCGCAGGCTTCAGACGATGGATTTCATCTATAAAAAAAACAGTCCGCTCGGTGATTGTGCTTAGGATTCCTGCTAGATCCTTGGGTTTGTCCAAGGCGGGCGCACCCGTAACCTTGAAATCAACGCCAAGTTCATTTGCAGTAATCTGAGCAAGGGTGGTTTTTCCAAGCCCCGGAGGACCTATAAGAAGAAGATGATCCAGCGGCTCTTCCCTGTCTTTGGCAGCTTTTATAAAAGTGCCAAGGTTTTTCTTGATTCCTTCCTGCCCCAGAAAATCCTTCAGCAGTTTTGGGCGAAGCCTGTTGTCGTTGTCCTCAAGATTCGAAATGTCCGCCCGCACAATGGAATTGAAGACAGTATCCTTAAAATCTTTCATAGACTAACTGAGTTCCACGATGGCAAGCCTGAAAAGATGATCCTCCCTGTCCTTTTGGCTTTTTTTCACAAAATCCGGCTCGGAAGAAAGTTTTTCCGCAAGTTCCATTATCTTTGCTTTGGCAAGATTTTTGTCGTACCCCATTGAAACAAGGGAGGCGACCGCATCATCGTACGGAGAAGAAGGCGACGAAGATGAAGATTTGTAATCGTCGGGAATCGAAAGTTTTCCTTTAAGAGCAAGCATCATTTTTCCGGCAGTCTTTTTTCCGACTCCCGGAATCTTTTCAAGAATCTCGACATCGCCACTTTCAAGGATTTCAAAAAGACGTTTGGAGTCCACGCCGCTCATAATCTTTACGGCAGCCTTCGGACCTACCCCGTCAACCCTAAGAAGGTCAAGGAACAGAAGCCTTTCCTCGGAAGAAGCAAAACCGTAAAGATTCATGAGGCTTTCCGTGTGATGAAGCCAAGTGAATACCCGCACCTCTTTTCCGGTTTCAGGAAGCATATCGATGTTCGAATCGGGCATACAGATATCCCACTCAATGCCGTTTGCTTCAATAAAAAGCTGCCTGGAAAATTTTCCTGTAACAATGCCGATAATCGAATTGAACATGGGTCTATTGTATCAGAAATTCGCTTCCATGAACATAAGGCGCATATTTCAACACATCGTATAGTGAATGTGCGTTATTGCGCACGCCAAGGCATCTGCCGCATGGTCAGGATTCGGTTTTTCCTTCAGATTCAAAAGAAGCTGGACATATTGTTCCACAAGATTTTTGTCCGCCCTGCTTGAACCTGTAACCGCCTTCTTTATCAGGTTAGGCTTATACTCACAGAGCGGAATTGCATTTTCCGCAAGACAAAGAGTCTCAACACCCTTGGCTTCCGCCACGCTGATTCCGCTTGTTACATTCTTTACAAAAAAAAGCTCCTCCATCGCGCCTTCCGTCGGCTTAAATTCATCTATGACAGCCTGAAGCCTTGAATGAATCGAAAGAAGCCGTTCCTGCAAAGGTTCTTTAGCCCCTGTATGAATGCAGCCGTAACTTACCATCCTGTATCTGCCGTTTGAAAAATCCACGATTCCAAAACCTGTGTTCGCAAGTCCGGGATCAAGACCGATGACACGCCTCACTTTTCCAAAACATTGGACATTTTGAGTTCCCGGAAGTTCCGTGAACGAAAAATCCTTGTTAACCATGCAAAAATTATACAGATTAGAACAAAAAAAATCCCGAACTTTTACATTCGGGATTCCAAAATAAAACGCAGCCTTTATACCGCCTGAATGAAAATTCTATTCCTCAGGTTCAAAATCTTCAGGGAATTCAGCCGTATGGTAAACATTCTGAACGTCGTCATTGTCCTCAAGTTTATCTATCAGCTTCTGAATCTTTAGTGCAGTCTCTTTATCAACCGCCGTGTATGCGTCGGGAACAAGTCCCACGTCAGCAGAAAGAGTTTCAAAACCTTTCTCGTTCAAAGCATCGGCAACAGCAGAGAACGCATCGGGGTTTGTGGTAACAGTGATTATTCCATCCTCGTTCACGATATCGTCTGCACCCGCCTCAAGAGCGACTTCCATAACATCGTCTTCGCTAACCTTCTCGGCATCCAGCTCGATAGTTCCCTTTCTCTGGAACATTCGAGAAACAGAACCCGTCGTTCCAAGGTTTCCGCCGTTTTTCGTGAATACATTACGAACATCTGCGGCGGCACGGTTTTTGTTGTCCGTAAGAACCTCGACCATCACGGCTACACCGCCTGCGGCATATCCTTCGTACACAAGTTCCTCGTATGCGGCTCCTCCGTCCTCACCGGTTCCCTTCTTTATGGCACGCTCAATGTTGTCTTTAGGCATGTTGGCAGCCCTTGCCTTTATTATCACAGTCCTCAATCGTGGATTCGAGTTAGGGTCTCCCCCGCCCATACGTGCGGCAATGGAAATTTCCTTGATGAATTTAGTGAAAATCTTACCACGTTTGGCATCGGCAAGACCTTTTGCGTGTTTTATGGTCGCCCATTTACTGTGTCCTGACATTCGGAACCTCTCAATATTGAATTAAAGTAGCAGTTTGATGATACGCAGAAACAAAAATCATGTCAATATTTCATGAATTCGGGCGGAATATCTTCTCCCACTCGCCTTCCAAAGCCCGCTTGCGCTCGGTGTCGCTTCGCTCCCCTGCTTCGCACTTTTCCACGCTCGGCGCAGGGCTTCGTATAAACAAAAACATTTCCTCCCAAGAATAAAATACATCGCACTATATTTGTGTAAAAGCAAAAAGAGACATCAAGGTAGTAAAAAATTACTTGCATTATACATATAGCGGTTATAGAATAATACAAAACCAAATAACAGGCGGTATTGACACAGATGTACCATATCATTATTCTTACCCCCCCCCCCCCGAATTTCAGAGTAATCACTGCCAGTTC
>CAJPOF010000072.1 GCA_905372235.1 uncultured Treponema sp. | reverse complement strand
AACCGCCACAATGTGATTTTACCGCTTCTGTTTTCTCCCTAAAAAATTGAAAAACTGTCTATTTTTTTATCGCAAGAGCTTCAACAATGAAGTCGAAAACTTGCCCTTAATTCTTATTTTTTGGAGATTTTTATGAAAAACCGATTCTCAATAAAACTCAAACTATTAATCATATTCGGATTGTTGGTTGCGCTCGCAAATTTCATTCTTGGATTTTTTGCAATGCGGATTGCCCGAAAGGCTGTAAGCGAAACAGTCGATAACCACCTTTTGGACAAAGCGGAAGATACCGCAGAAATTATCGACGGAAAGATTTCCTCTTTGTTGCAGTTCCTTGAGGGAATCGCACGAGCCCCTGCTCTGCGAGATTCCAACGTTACTTCCAACGAAAAAGCCCTGTACCTAAAAAAAGAGGCGGATTTCAATCATGAAATATTGCTTTTGAGCTATGCCGACCTTTCGGGAAATATGTATACGTATGGCGACAAAACCATAAACGTCAGCGGTCAAGATTGGTTCGTACTTGGAAAGCAAGGAAAAAATTCTGTCAGCGAGCCTTTTGTTTCCAGTTTGGACGGAAACTTCATAATGGCGGTAGGAATTCCCGTAATCGGAGAAAACAATCAGGTTATGAGTGCCATTTGTGCGACTATAGACGGGCTTTATCTTTCGAGGGACATCGAAAATATTGTCGTAGGCAAAACCGGATACTGTTATATTCTGAATCCGGAAGGAACGGTAATCGCACATCAAGATGAATCTATCGTTCGAAATTTTGGTAATTCACAAAAGCGTGCCGAAAAAGACCCTCAATTTAAGTCGCTTGCAAAATTTGAGAAGTCCGCATTAGCAGCCTCAAAAGCTTTTACCGGTAAATATGAATACAATGGAACTCGGAATATTGCTTCTTATGCACACCTGAAGTCAACCAACTGGACAATCATAATAAAAGCCCCGATAAACGAATTCATGGGAACGGTGCAGACTTTACGGCTTTCGATGTACATAATCGGCGTGATAATTTTAGCCATCGCGCTGACAATCGTGTTCTTGGTAGCCGCCGCAATCGTAAAGCCAATCGGCGTTACGGTGGAAGCCTTGCGGAGCATCGCCCAAGGCGACGGAGATTTGACCGTGCGTCTTCCAATCCACGGAAACGATGAGGTTACGGATTTGTCCGAATACTTCAACCAGACGATTGCAAAAATAGGTTCATCGATAAAGACCGTCGGGGCGAGTTCCAACGTCATGCAGTCCATCGGCGACGAGCTTTCAAGCAACATGACCGAGACTGCGAGCGCGATAAACGAAATAACGGCGAACATTGACGGCGTTAAACAGCAGACCATGAACCAAGCCGCAAGCGTTACGGAAACTTCCAGCACGGTGGAAGAAATCATCCGCACGATAGAACAACTGAATGGTAGCATCGAGACGCAGGCGGCGAGCGTAGCTCAGTCATCGGCGAGCATCGAAGAAATGGTTGCGAACATTGCGTCTATTACGCAGTCTTTGGAGAAGAGCGACAACATGGTAAAAATGCTTTCGACGGCGACTTCAGAGGGCAAAACAACGCTTGTTACATCAAACACCGTAACGCAGAAAATCGCTGACGAATCCGGCGGTTTGATAGAAGCCTCTAGCGTGATTCAGAACATCGCTTCGCAAACGAACCTTCTTGCGATGAACGCCGCCATCGAAGCGGCACACGCAGGCGAGTCGGGAAAGGGCTTCGCAGTCGTTGCCGATGAAATCCGAAAACTTGCGGAAGAATCTAGCGTCCAAGGAAAGACGATAACCGACACGCTCAAAAATCTTAGCGACGATATCCGTGGGCTTGCGGAAAGTTCAAAAGTTGTGGAAGAAAAGTTCAATGCGATTTTCCAGCTTGCAGAAAATGTGCGCGGCATGAGTGCCGAACTGACCGCCGCAATGCGTGAGCAGGAGAACGGAAGCCGCGAGGTGCTTGCCGCCATCAAGAACATAAATTCCGTGACGGTCGAGGTCAAAAACGGTTCTGAGGAGATGCTCATCGGCGGCAAGGGTGTTGCGAGCGAGATGCAGAAACTCGACAGCCTTACGGCGGTCATCAAGGATTCGATGAACGAGATGAGTGCCGGCGTGTTGCAGATAAACAACGCCGTAAACGAAGTGAACGAGCTTGCGATGAAGAACAAGCAGAGTATCGAAGGACTTGCTGGGGAAGTGAGGAAATTTAAAGTATGATAATAATTAAGGGGGAGAGAGGACACCCCATCAGACTGGGAGGGCGGCGGTGAAACTAGATTTACAACCGTTTACGCTTCTTCCGCCGCCCCAAGTTTTCCTTGCGGAAAACTTGCATAACCCATCTAGCAAGAATCGGGCTTTTGCCCGATTCTTGGGACGGACATGAGGAGCGTTACACGATGAACGATGCCTAACTATGTCCGTCCGACTGCTTAGGGCTCTGCCCTAAGAACCCCGGATTTACGATATATCACGCTTTTATTTATTTTCATGAATTACAAATAAAAATGCCCGTTCTTCACAATGAACACTCCCACTAGCACGAATCGGGCTTTTGCCCGATTCGTGGGACGGACATACGGGTCGTTATACAATGAACAAAGCCTACCTATGTCCGTCCGCCCACATGCAACTCTTTATGAATCGCAAATATAGTTCCTAGCCGTTTCGTTAAAATCATCTTGCAAGAATCAAGCGCGTAACTTCGTCCAAGTCTTTTGCACTAAAGTCGGGGGATTCCCGTTCCGTTCGAGCGTTCGCATAGAGATTGTCCGTGCGCCGTAAAAGAACGGTCTTCATTCCTAGCGATTTTGCGGGGGCGATATCGTTGTCGGCTCGGTCGCCAACCATCACCGAGCGGGAAGGAATTGTGTTCGCTTTTTTAAGAGCGATTTCAAAAAGTTTTAGGTCGGGTTTTGAAAAGCCTTCTTCTGCGGAAGAGGCAATCACGGATAAATATTTTAGAAAACCGAATTTTTCGAGACGCTCTTTTAACCCTGCGTTTTGATTTGCGATGATTCCGATTTTGTATCGGGACGAAAGCGTTTCAAGACAGTTTTTGGCGTCGGGATACGCTTTTTCCGCTTCGGAGTTCCACGGGGGAAGCGCAACTCCTAAAGTACGTGCGGTTTCTAAAAATCCGTTTTTTCCGGCGGAAAAATAATCTTTTACCGTTCGGGCGCACTCTGAAATCGAAACGCCGGATTTTTCCGCCATTTCTTTTATGCGGAGCGCACAGGCGGCACTTTCGTCCGTCAAAGTCGAGCCGATGTCAAAAAATATCCAGTCAATATTTTCAATCATATAATTTCCTTTAAAATTATGTTTTTACGGTATGCGGGCAATTCGCCTTCGTCTATTTTTTGCGGTTTTGCATCATATGTGATTATATCGAAAAAACACCGGAAGATTCCGCCGGCGCAGTTTTCGAGTTCCGTATTTTGTCAAATTTCTGATTTCCCCGAACATTCCAATTTCGAACGAATCCAGCGAGCGGATTTCCTAGTATACACTAGGAAATAGGATTGACTAATCCTATTAACACAAAACTTCGCTGCGCTCGTTTTGTGTTAATGAAAAGATCAATATTATTTTCCGGTTTGTTCGCAAGGTGTTTTCGATAAAACCAGCCGCATAAAACATGGAAAAAGGAGTCTCACATGAAATCAAGCAATAAATGCTTAGTTTTACTGGGAATGTTGCTCGCAATTGTATTTACATCATGCACAACATTCAGGGCAGAAGGATTGGCGTTTTCGCCGATGACCGACAACGTGGAAGTTCTTGGAACTTTCTCAAAAAGCAAAACGGTGCACGAATTCCTGGGTACTCCGGGTGGTGCAAACCTGTTCAACATTTCTGCGGCGACAATGAGCGACAAAGTTTCAGGAATCATCTGGAAGGAGATTTTGGCAAAGGGCGGAAACGGAGCTAGAAACATCACGATTTCTTATTCGGCAGGACCTTTGGCATATCTTGCAAATACAATCACTTTCGGAATATGGGCGCCTGCAAAATTGAAAATAAGCGGAGAAGTCATTAGAACGGGGACTCAGACCGCCAATGTCGATACGACAAAAGCAATTGAATCCGCCGTTACCGAATTCAAAAAATAAATCGACGGACTTCAAAGGTACTGTTCATTTCAAAACGCCTTGCGCTGTTTTCTTATTTTGGGGAACGGTTCAAGGCAAGCAATCTATTGACAGATTGCTCGCCTTGAAAAATCCGCACACAAAAATCAAAAAAGCAGAATTCCCTCTCCCGTACTTTTTTACTCAAGGTACAAAGCTTCGTCATCTCTATAATACGGCGAGAAAACAGACACACGAAACAATACATAATGAACAAAGCATAAAAATGTTCATCCTTCCGCAAAACTGCGCTCCAAGCGTTCTTGTGCGTAGTGGCGGTTGCGTACGGACGATAACGTCTGCGCCGGATTGTAGGGGCGGCGGAGCCGTTCCAGAGTGAGCGTAGCGAATGTAGGAATGGAGCGGAAGCAGAACCCCGAAAAGCCGGTTTGCTCGATGCCTTTGCGCCCTGAATAACTTACCGAAGCCTACCTATGTTCGCCCGTACGCATCTCTCAAAAAGTAGAATATTGAGAAAAATACTTCTTGTAATGCAATTTTTCAGAATATACCATACAATAAATTGAAATCTTAATCTAAGGAGAATCTTTATGGCGGAAATGGGACACGTCTTTCTTGCGAAACTTGGAAAATCAAAACTCAGACCCGGCGGAATCGAGGCGACGAACTGGCTTTTGGCTCACGGTAACATAAACAAAAACTCGAAAGTTCTTGAGGTCGCATGCAATCGTGCAAAAACGATGATAAAAATTCACAAAGAATTCGGCTGCGAAGTTACGGGTATCGACCTTGACGATAAATTCCTTGAAATCGCAAATGAAGCCATAAAAAATAAGAAGCTCGAGTCAAAACTGAACGCCATCAAAGGAAACGCCATGGAGCTTCCGTTTGAGGACAACACTTTTGACGTGGTGATAAACGAAGCCATGCTGACCATGCTTCATGCAGAAGAAAAACAAAAGGCATTGAAAGAATATTTTAGGGTTCTAAAACCCGGCGGAATCCTTCTGACGCAAGATGTAGTCCTGCGCACAAATGTTTCCGACGAGCAAAAACAGCTGCGGATAGGATTGAGCCGTTCGATAAACGCAAATGTCGAGCCGCTGGATTTGGAAAGCTGGAAAAACACCATAGAATCCGCAGGATTTTCGGTAACGCAAAAATACGGCGCAATGACACTCATGAGTCCAAAGGGCATGATAAAAGACGAAGGATTTTTTAGGACGATAAAAATTTTCAAAAATGCGATGAAAAAGGAAAACCGTAAAATGTTCAAGTCTATGTTCAACTTCTTCAATTCTAACAAAGACAAGTTGGGCTACGTCTGCAACGTTTCTACAAAGCCAAAATCGTAAGGAATCCGATGAAAGAATTGTCAGGAAAAGTATTTTCAATCGCAAAAGAGAATCCTCCAGTTCTGGGGTGCACGGTCTCAAAATCCGTGAGCGACAAAAACGGATTTTTCATAAGCTGGTTTTCTTTTGCTGCCGGAACGGACATAAGCCCCGAAATCTATAGATTTTCGAAATTGTGGCTTGTTTTGGACGGAAAAATCGAGGTTCTGAAAAAATCCGCAGAATCCGAGCCGCTGGAAAAAATCTATGTTGAAAAAGGTAAAATATATGTAACGCCGGTAGGAATTCCTGTCGGCGCAAAAACAGAAGATGGAGCCGTGTATGCGGAAATCCAACTAAAGGAGGACACAAAGATGAACGAGATTCTAAAATCAAACGAAGTGTTTGAATTAAAGAACATTCTTCCATATCAGGAAGGAAAAATCGTAAACATGGATCTTATAAACGAGGAAAAATTGAAGTTCGTTTTGATGAGTTTTGACGAAGGAACCGGGCTTACGGAACACGCCGCTCCAGGCGAAGCAATAATTTTTGCGCTGGACGGAACCGGAATCATCGGCTATGAAGGCAAAGAACACAAAATCAAAGCGGGCGAAAATTTCAAGTTCGACAAAGGCGGTGCGCATTACGTAAAAGCGGACGGGAAATTCAAAATGGCGCTTCTTTTGACGCTGGAATAATTCCGAACAAAAAAGGCAAGGCGAGCAATCTATCGACAGATTGCTCGCCTTGAAAAATCCGCACCGGATTTCCCCATCGCTCCATAAAAAATTAAAATCAAATATATGAATTAAACTCGTAGACAAAAATTCCTGTCAATCTTTCATTAGGGTCGGACACATTTTCAAAGATCATCGAGTAGTCGGAAAGTTCCAATTTTCGTAAGCGACTAACCTTTAAATTTCCTCTGTACTCTTTTGCAATTCCATTTAAAGTCATGGTGAGTGTCGCCTTTATTTCAATATTATACCTGGTTCCAATGTTTAGGCCGCCTATCGAAATCGGAATCCAAATCGCTTTATGGGGGGCTGCAATGTTTTTTATTTTATCAGCATATACATAAGACGATAAATCTCCGGGTATAAATTCCTGGTTATCGAATTTTGGATTTTTTGAATCAAGTTTTAACTTGCATGATTCCACCGAATCACCATGCTGAACACAGATTATGAACGCAGGCTCGGTAAGAACTTTTACACCAAAATCGTCGTCGCAAGCCAAAAACAACACAAAAAGAAATGAAAACAAAATCAAAGGCAACCGATTTTTCATGATTCCTCCAAAAGCTATATCTATCGTTTCACGTAAATTATGGAATGTCAATGATTTTAAAATCTATTGCCGGAAAGCAAAATTTGGATTAATTTCCCCATTTTCAGCTAGTCTTTGTACGCCTGCTTTTTGTATTCCAACGCAAGAACGGTAAAATCATTTTCTTGGGCCGCAGAACCGATAAACATTGAGACGTTTCGGTTAAGTCCTTCCACCAGTTCCTGAACCTCGATTTTTTTGTGTTCGTTAAAAAATTCCAAAATTCGAGCTTTTCCGTAATTTTCGCCGCTGTTGTTTCCGGCTTCTGAAATTCCTTTTGTAAACAAAACGATTTTGTCTCCGGGCTGAAGTTCCAGCGTTTCGGAACTGTACAGAGTTTCGTCGGAGACGGCAAGCGCCGGATCTACAGGCGTGTCAAGGAACTTGAAATCCTGACCGTTTTTCATGTACAAAGGATTCGGATGTCCTGCATTCACGTACTGAAGGACACCCGTTGCCGTCGAAAGTATTCCCAGCCACACTGAAACAAAAAGTCCTGCGCTGTTGTCTTTTGCCAACTGCTGATTTATCTCCAAAAGACTTTCGTTTGGTAAAAGCCCCGCAAGAGCCTTGTCTTTCAGCAAATTTTTGGCTATAGCCATGCACAAAGCCGCTTCGATTCCTCGCCCGGAAACATCCGCCGTGATTATCGCGATGTGGTCGTTGTCGATAAGAAAATAATCGTAAAAATCGCCGCCAAAATCTTTTGAAAAAATTATCGAAGCGAAAATATCCACATCGGAACAAGGTGTGAACGTCGGAAAAATCTGCGGAAGAAGAGTTTTTTGAATCTGGCTTGCAAAAAAAATATCTTTTTCGTAGCTTGCCTTTTTGAACGAAACCATTTCAAGATTCTTTATAAAATCGCTCATGTCAGACGCAAGGGCAACGTATGAACGGGCAAGTTCGCCTATCTCGGAATCCAGCGAAGCGTAATCGGCGCAGACCCCTATAATTTCAATATTGTTCCGTATCACATTTTCGCTGCTCCGATAATTCCTTGAAACATTCGCCATTCTTTCCAAAGGCTTTGTGATATGGCGCGCGACCAAAGTCAAAAGGAACAAAGCCGACGCAAAAACGAAAAACAAAATCATATTCTGCGTCAACGAAATGTTTATCCAAAAATCCATGAGATTCAAAAAATCCTTTTCAATAGAAAAATACAGATTTATACCGACAAAATTAGTCAAAATCACGGAAAGAATCGTGAAAAAAAGAATGAGTTTTTCGATTATCGAAAATATCGGTCCTTCGATTTTGTCGCTGTTTTTTGCATAACAAAAAATCGCCGAAACAGTCATGAACATCGGAAGTCCGTACATTGTGCAGAAAAACACATTGTTTATAAAATTCAATAAAATTTCTTTTGAAAAATCGATTGTCGGGCTAAAAATCCTGAATCCGATTTTTTCGGAAAGCAGAACGATTCCGTTTGCGGCAATCATGAGCAAGGCGAAAATTAAAAATTTTACGGGCGAATTTATGCGCAGTCTTTGTTTTTTATCTATTCCGGACACAAAATTCCAAACTACGAGCGGAACGAATCCGAATAAAAAATTTGCGGGTACGTTAAAAAAACAAAGACCTGCCGAATATCCGGAAAGAAGATTCGCCGCAAAAGCCGAAAGCGTGCAGGCAATGATTCCCGGAAATCCGAAAATCATTCCAAAAATTGGCGGAAAAACGCAGGCAAGGCGCACTTCGCCGCCGGTCAAAGCAAAAAGAAATTTTTGACGAAAAAATAAAAGCACAAATGAAACAATTCCGCTTATAAAAAAATAAATCAATGTATTATAAAAACTTGCTACGAAAATTTTACTTTGTTTTTCTGACATAAAACCATTATACTTTGAAAACCTGCTGTGTAACAAGGACGATTTGTATGGATATTTTGTTTGTGCTGCTTGGCGGCGTTTGCCTGATTGTAGGATTTATCGGAACGGTAGTGCCGATTCTTCCGGGCGCACCGTTGGCGTGGCTGGGACTTTTGATTTCGCATTTTTCACGATATACGAATTCTTCGCCGATTTTGCTTATGGTCACTGGAGTTGTTGCGATTGCGGTTTCTGTTTTGGACAATTTTTTCCCCGTTTTGATGACAAAACAATCGGGCGGAAGCAAATACGGAATCATCGGAAGTTCGGTCGGACTTTTCGTAGGATTTTTTACAGGCCCGTGGGGAATAATTTTTGGTCCGTTTCTTGGCGCATTTGTAGGAGAAATGATTCACGATTCCTCGGACATGAAGCATGTGTTTGAGTCGGCATTAGGATGTTTCAAAGGATTTCTTTTGGGAACAGGCATGAAAATGATGGCGACAGGCGCATTTATTTGGGTGTTCATAATAACGCTCGTAAAGCATTGAAAGCTGAATCTTGTGTTTTGGAAAATGCGGCAGCGCTGGGAGCGGCAGCCGAAGGCTGTTCCGGAGCGTAGCGG
>CAJPOF010000071.1 GCA_905372235.1 uncultured Treponema sp. | reverse complement strand
TGAGACTGACACGATTCGAACGTGCGACCCCCACCTCCGCAGGGTGGTGCTCTAATCCAGCTGAGCTACAATCTCGTACACCTTAAAATAACAGACTGAACTGTAGTGCATCGGAGGCGACAGGAGTTGAACCTGCCCAGCCCTTTCGGAACTGACGGATTAGCAATCCGTTGTATTACCGCTCTACCACGCCTCCAAACTTTCGGAGCGAGAGGGATTCGAACCCCCGGACCCGTGAAGATCAACGGTTTTCAAGACCGCCCCAGTACGACCGCTTTGGTATCGCTCCAATTAAAGTAGGATAAATATATCGAAATCAAATAGACTTGTCAACCGGAAAAACATAAAGCCGCGGAAATAGATTTTATGAAATGGAGGCGGAAGAATGTAGATAGAGTTCTAAGGAAAACGGCGGAATGTGGAAGTTTTACTCGGGCGGAGAATAAACTGAGTCTGTAAGAACGGTTTGATTTCCGCCACCTTATCTTGGGAAAAAGTTTAGGTTTTACTTGAAAGGGATATTTATTGGGTTTTATGAGAATCGGGATTCGTTTTTTTTAACGAAACGCCATGCCCCGTGCTGGAACGGTGGCGAAGCCAGTGCCGCAAAGAGGAAAACATTTCGTTTTTTTTGCGGATTTTTTTGAACGATTAGTTTTTATAAAGTAAAAAAAAATTAATTGCGGCACCGAGCGTTAGCGTGCCGTGCAAGGACGGTAGGAGAAGGGACTGGCAAAAATCAAAAAATTTTTCTTCCCGAAAGGAACAGTGAATGCACTTTTCCGCAGAGTTTCATTCCATCGAATGGGGTTGCCTTTCCTTTGCTGAAAAACTTGGATGAATCTACGGACCATTCTTCAAGCGGTGCGACAAGCGCGAGGTCTGCCTCGTAGCCTGCGTTCAGAAGGCCTTTTTTGAGTCCCAGAAGCCGAGCCGGATTTGCGCTCATCAGAGAACTTAGTTTGCGGGAAGAGATGTGTCCGTCATTCACTAAAAATTTGTTGCAGACTCCATAAGCGACCTCAAGCCCCGTAAAACCCGGCGCGCCCATGGCTTTGTCCTCGAGCGTATGCGGCGCATGGTCTGTGGCGATACAGTCAATCGTGCCGTCCTTGAGCGCCTGAATCACAGAAAGCCTGTCTTCCTCGCTTCTAAGCGGAGGGTTCACCAAGGTGCGAATCCACGGCTCGCAGTCGCCAGTTAATGCAATGTGGTGCGGGGTCGCCTCGGCGGTAACCGAAAACGAATCCCATGTTCCGATGTTTTTGGGAAGCGTGTTTGTCTCAAGAATAGAAGTTTTTGCGTTTCGCACCGATTCTATGGATTTTTTTGTGCTTATGTGACATATGTGGATGTGGCAGCCCGCCTTTTTTGCAAGTTGTATGTTCCTTTCGGTCGCAAGGTCTTCGGCAAGGCAAAGGATTCCGTTCGCCTTCATAAGTTCGCCGTTAATTTTTTTTATCACTTCTTCAGGAACATTCGGAGACGTAAATTTCCCGCATGCGGATACGCCGTATTTTCTCATAAGCTCGAGCGCAATTTCCCGATGATGCTTAGCCATTGCAGATAGCGAACAATCTTCGCTATGGCATGAGACGATTTGCCGATTTTTGGCGGCTTTTTCCATTCCTTCAAGCATTACGGCAGCGGATTCGACATCGTGTCCGTCTTCGGTAATCAGAGGAATCCGGGAACGGTCAAGTCCGTCCAGATGGTGCGTGGTTTTTCCGTCAAAACCTGCCGTAATGCTTACCGATTGGAAAATATGAGTAAGACCAAGCGATTCGCTTCTTTCCATGATTTTTTCAGCCTGCGAGCGTTCCGAAATCACAGGATTTGTGTTCGGCATTGCGACGACAGTTCCGTAGCCTCCGTGGGCTGCCGCCATAAGTCCGGAAGACAAATCTTCTTTTTGCGTCTGCCCCGGATCTCGAAGATGAACATGGGTGTCGATGAAGGCAGGGGTAAGAGTCAGACCTTGAACGTCAATGAGTTCGGCGTTTTTTTCCGAATGTAAAAACGATTCTGCGAGAGCCGAAGCTTCTTTTTGTGAAAGGAAATCCGTTTTGGTTACGGAATGGATTTTCCCGTCTGAGACAAAAATCGCTCCGTTTTCGTCGATGTTTTCGTCAAGAAGTCTTGCGTTATAAATAAATTTTGCGTCTTTCATATCGATTCCTATTAAATTTTGCGGCGGAACAAAATATCGATTTTGCCCGTTTTTATATTTGCGTGCAAGTCACTCAGACATTTTTCGATGTTCTCTGAAAATCCGAGTCCCGGCAATTTTTTAACCAAGCCTTGCATCATTTTCGCCCGCTTTGTAAAGTGTGTCGCAATATTCGCATCTGTATATTCCTTTGGTTCTTTCGACCAGCAGGAATGTGGAAGAGACATAATGTTCCGTTTGGGTTATGCACCGAGGATTTTTGCAACGAAAAACGTCCTGAACTCTGTCGGGAAGTTCCATCGTTATTTTTCGTACAATTTTTTCGTCTTTTATGACATTCACGCAGATTTCTGGGTCGATGAAGCCCAAAACGGAATAGTCAATGTCCATCACGTTTTCGATTTTTATGATGTCTTTTTTTCCGCTTTTCCGTGAAACCACGTTCATTATCAGGGCGGCACTGAACGGCGATGTGTCAAGCCCAAGCCATTGGAAGATTCTCCAGCCGGTGCCGGCTTTTATGTGGTCGATGACAAGTCCGTTTTTTATCGTATCGATGTTAAGCATCACAGAACTCCAAGAATTTTTGAGATTAACGCCATCCTGGCATACATGCCAAATTTTACCTGCATGAAATATGCTGCCCTCGGATCTGAATCCACATCAGTAGAAATTTCGTTCACCCTCGGAAGCGGATGAAGCACTAGCATATGTTTTTTTGCAAGACGCATTTTTTCTTTGTCGAGAATGTAGCTGTCCTTCAGTCGTATGTAATCCTGTTCGTTGAAAAAGCGTTCCTTTTGAACCCTGGTCATGTACAGGATATCAAGTTCCCCGATCACATCTTCCATTTTTTCTGCCGTGGTAAAACGGATGTTTTTCGGCGCAAGCACATTCTCAATCATATAGTCGGGCATACAAAGTTCGCTGGGACTTATGAAGACAAATTTGTTGTTCGGATATCGGGAAAGCGCCTGCGAAAGAGAATGGACTGTCCGTCCGAACTTCAGGTCTCCGCAAAAACCTACAGTAAGTCCGGAAAGGTTTCCTAAAAGTCTTCGGATTGTAACAATATCCGTGAGCGTCTGCGTGGGATGACTGTGTCCTCCGTCGCCTGCGTTTATCACCGGACAAGAAGAATATTTTGAGGCAAGGTACGCAGAGCCTTCCTTTGGATTTCGCATGGCGATTATGTCCACATATGAGGAAACAACTCTTATGGTGTCCGCCAAAGTTTCGCCCTTTGTTGAAGAAGATGACGAGGAATCTGCAAAGCCTTCAACGGCACCTCCCAGATGAAGCATCGCCGCCTCAAATGAAAGACGAGTTCTGGTGCTCGGCTCAAAAAAAAGTGTCGCAAGAATTTTTCCGCGACACACATCATTGAAGGATTTTGGATCGACTATCATCTGTTCCGCAAGGGAACAAATCTCGTCGATTTCCGAAACGGTCAAATCACCTGATTCTATCAAATTCCTGCCCGTCAACATTCTTGTGAACCTCTTTGCGGGAGTATATCAAATAGACCAATCATTTACAATTATTAATGATTGTTTTTTCTTTTTTCAATCAGCGAGAGCATTTGAAGAAATGCGCTTTCCTCGTTCTTCATTTCCTTTGAGCCTCTTGTTATTTTGCATAACGACATGTTGTACGCCTTTGCGACCTGACGCTGGGTTTTCCCGTTATGGAGTTCCTTGACCAAAAGCCAGCGTTCGGAAAGATTTTTCAGTTCCGCGGGAGTAAAAAGTCCTTTGAAAAATTTATCGATGTCGGAAGGATTTTCCGTTATGGAAAAAATATGGCACAGCTCCTCATAGCATTCGTTCAGGTGTTTTACATTCTCTACGGCGATTTCGTTGTCCATTTGCGAATTATATTATAAAAAGTGCGAAACCTCAAACCTAAAGAGACCTTTCTCATCTGCGCAAGCACTACGGCTAAAAAAATCAGGACGCATCCTATCGCTCCCCAGACAGAAAGGCTTTCCTTGACTCCGTTAATCGGAATCATAATGCTGAAAAGCATTCCGAACACGCTCTCGAAACTGAAAAGAATTGTTGCCGGCGTAAAATCAAGGTATTTGAATCCGATATTCAGAAGCACAAAGGCAAGCGCAGTGCTTATAAGACCTAGATAAATAACGGAAAGTACAAATCGTCCGTTTTCGAATGCCCAAATCGGGAAATGCTGAATATCAAGCGAAAGTCTATTTGTTTCGGCATTGTAAAACGGAGAAATTATCCAACTCAAGAGAGCGCACACGGTAAACTGAACGAACGCATACACAAAAGGATCGCTTTCTCTGTCTTTTTTACTGAAAAATCCTTGATAGAACATCTGGAGGCAATAAAATACGGAACCAAGGAGCGTAAGAGAATCCCCAAGCGTCAAGGAGATTCCCTTTTTTATATCGTCGCCAAGAGAAAGAAAACCTATTCCCACAACTTGAAGCACAGCAGCCAAAAAAACAAACCAAGCCGGTCTTCTTTTGTAGACAAGCCAGCCATACAGCGGCATAAGGACGACGTAACCTGTCGTGAAAAATGCATTTTTTCCGGGAGTGGTGTAGTTGCATCCGACAGTCTGAAAAAAATACGCAAAAAAAAGGAACACACCGATAATGGAAGCCCTTTTCAATGTGTCGCCGCTCATACGCCGGATTCGCCTGAAAAACAAAAACCCAAGGACAACTGCCGCAATCGAAAATCTCATTGCGCACATATACGTCGCGCTTACAGAATTAAGGCTATCCTTCACGACGACAAACGCAAAGCCCCATATTGCCGCCACAAAAAGACTTCCAAGCGCAGCCCAAAATTTCACCATAAATCCCTCTCAAGATTCCTAGCAACGGTTTTATTCACAAAAAAACCGGCATCAATAGATACCGGTTTGAATACACAAGAACACTTAGCCGCACACATTTTCGCAAACACGGCAAAGTGCCTCTATGACTTCAGTCTTACTTTTATTTATCAACGGAACGAGGAATCTTTTTAAGTTTCCAAATGTCCCTTACATAATCTTCGATGGTTCTGTCAGACGAGAATTTTCCTGAATTAGCGATGTTTTTCAATGCCGCTCTTGCCCAAGCTTTTTTATCGGCGTAGAGTTTTTCCGCCTGATCCTGAGCACGGCAATAATCGTCAAAGTCCGCAAGAACATAGTAAACATCCGCACGGTTTCCTTCCACTCCGTAGACCAAAGAATTATGAAGCTCGCTGAAAAGCTGGTGGCTAGGATCATAAGTTCCGTCCACAAGCTGTTCCACGACCTTTGCGAGCGCAGGATTTCTTTCAAGATAATCCTGCGGATTGTAGGAATGTTCCATTTCGATTTTCTGCACCTGTTCGGTAAGAAGACCAAATATGAATGCGTTCTCTTTTCCAGCTTCTTCAACAATCTCGATGTTTGCGCCGTCCATCGTACCCATGGTCAAAGCACCGTTGCACATGAACTTCATGTTCGACGTACCGGACGCTTCAAGTCCTGCCGTGGAAATCTGCTCGGAAATATCCGCCGCCGGGAAAATCTTTTCAGCCACGGAAACTCTGTAGTTTTCCACAAAGACAACGTGAAGAGTATCGTTCACGCGGCGGTCGTTGTTGATTCGTTCAGCCACTGTGTTTATAAGTTTTATGATGGATTTTGCACGGCGATAGCCCGATGCGGACTTCGCTCCGAATATGTAAGTCTTCTTTGCAGGCTTGTACGAAGGATCTTCCAGCATTTTGTTGTAGACATACATTATGTGCAGAATGTTCATAAGCTGTCGCTTGTATTCGTGCAGACGCTTAACCTGAACGTCAAAAATTGAATCCGGATCAATTATCTCGTTCTGAGAATGTTTAAGGAAATCCGCAAGACGGCGTTTGTTGTCCGCCTTTATCGCCATAAGTTCCCTGAGCGACTTGTCGTCATCCAAGTATTTTTCAAGACCTTTGAGTTTGGTAAGATCTTTTTCCCAGCCTGAACCTATGCGCTTTGTAATAAAATCGGCGAGTTCAGGATTTGCCGAAAGAAGCCAGCGTCTCTGCGTGATTCCGTTCGTCTTGTTGTTGAACTTCTCAGGATACATATCGAACCAATCCTTGAGTTCCACTTCTTTCAAAAGTTTCGTGTGAAGTTCGGCAACTCCGTTCACGCTGAATCCTGCGTGAATCGCAAGCCAAGCCATGTAAACTTTTCCATTGTTTATGATGGACATTCTTGATTGCTTTGCGTAATCCGAAGGATATTTTTCACGAAGCTCAATCATAAAACGACGGTTTATTTCTTCTACAATCTGATAGATTCTCGGCAAAAGCCCCTGAAAAATCTCTATCGGCCACTTTTCAAGCGCCTCGGCAAGGATTGTGTGGTTTGTATACGCAAAAGTATGGGTAACAATGTCCCAAGCCTTGTCCCAGCCCAAATTGTAGTCATCCATGAGAATTCTCATAAGTTCCGGAATCGCAACAACGGGATGAGTGTCGTTCAACTGAATCACATGAAGACTTGCGAATTTTGAAAAATCCGTTCCGTGGTCTGCAACGTAATGGCGCACAAGATCCTGCAATGAAGCGGAACTAAAGAAATATTGCTGCTTGAGCCTGAGCGATTTTCCGGAAGGACCGGAATCGTTCGGATAAAGAACAGCGGAAATGTTTTCGGCACTGTTTTGCCTTTCCACGGCACGGTTGTATTCCATGTTGTTGAAAAGCTGAAGGTCAAATCCGTTCGGAGACGAAGCCTGCCACAGACGAAGCGTATTGACCGTTCCCGTCCCGAAGCCGACGATAGGCATATCATATGGAGTCGCCGTAATTTCTTCGGCATTTTCTATATAGTAGCGATCGCAACCGTCCGGTGTCTTTCCGTAAGCGATGTTTCCGCCGAACTTTACCGTAACGGCAAGGTCAGACCTCTTGATTTCCCATGGGTCGCGGTGAGCAAGCCAATTGTCAGGATATTCAACCTGATAGCCGTTTTCGATTTTCTGCTCGAACATACCGTATCGATAGCGTATTCCGTAGCCGTGTCCCGGATAATCCAAGGTCGCAAGAGAATCAAGGAAACATGCCGCAAGACGACCAAGACCGCCGTTACCGAGACCTGCGTCCGGCTCCTGATCCTCAAGCATGTCGTAGTCGATGTTCATTCCCTTTAGGACTTCTTTTACCTGTTCTGAAATCTGAGCGTTTATGAGGTTGTTGCTCAATGCTCTTCCCATGAGGAATTCAGCCGACAAATAATAAAGCTGCCTGGTAGGCTTTTTTTCATATTCCTGGCGGGTCGCCATCCAGTTGTCCATAATCACTTCAAGGGCAGAAGCCGAAACCGCATCAAAAAGATCGTGTTTGTTCGCCTGCGAAATGTCCTTACCGTATTGGCGTTTAAGCCGTCCCTCAAGATTTTCCTTAAATTTTGCGGCATCAAAATACATCTAAAATCAACCTCCATGGTCATTTTCTTAGTCTACGGTACAAAAAAAACGAACATTTTTCAACAGTACCGTAAAATTAAATTACCTAGCCATAAGCACCACAAAACTTCCTGCAGGAAGAATGTAGCGTTTCTGCTCCACAAGGGGCGTTTCTTTTCCGGGCGCAAGAGCAGTATCGTCGCCTGCGACTGAAGTGTCGCATACCAAATACCATTTTTTCCCTCTGTGAGCCGACGGGAGCGTCACCGTGACATCGTAGATGTCCGTGTTTCCCGCAACATAGAAATCGCTGTCGTAGGTTTTCCCGTCCGGGTAAAAGCACCTTGAACCGTCAAGCCTGAAGGCAAGGAATCGCCCCATGTTTCCCCAGTCCGGATTTTTACAAGACGCATCGTACCATTCCACTTCAGGCGTGGTCGTGCTGAAAAAAGTTTCCCGCTGAAAAACAGGATGGGATTTTCTAAGCGCAATCATTCTTTCCGTAAAAATGACAAGTTCATGGTTCTTGTGGCAGAGAAGCCAGTTCAGCCACGAAATCTCGTTGTCCTGACAGTAAGCGTTGTTGTTTCCCAGCTGCGTTCGCCGGAATTCATCGCCTGCATGCAGCATCGGAACTCCTTGCGACACCATAAGGCAAAGGATGAAATTCTTGATTTTCCTAAGCCTTATGTTTTCTATTTTAGGATTGACGGTGATTCCTTCGAAGCCGTGGTTATAGCAATTGTTGTCGTCCGAACCGTCGCGGTTTGAACCGCCGTTTTCCTCGTTGTGCTTGCTGTTGTAACTTACGATGTCGTTCATCGTAAAACCGTCATGGCAGCTTACAAAATTTATGGAAGCGGTTGTAAATCGTCCGCCGTGATTGTAAAGGTCTGAACTTCCGGCAATTCTTGTGGCGGCGGACGTTATCACTCCCTCATCTCCACGGATAAAGCGGCGTATGTCATTTCTGTAATGGTCGTTCCATTCGCTCCAGCCGCCGCCCGGAAAATTCCCAACAAGATATCCGCCCGGACCGCAATCCCACGGCTCTGCAATAAGTTTTGAACCTGCAAGGACGGCATCGTTTCTGATGGCGTTTGTCAGCTGGTCATAAAGCTGCACGTTCCCGCCTTGGTCTCGGCAAAGCGAGGCTGCAAGGTCAACTCTGAATCCGTCGATATGCATTTCGCTTACCCAGTATCGCATGCTTTCAAGAATAAAATTTCTGACTACAGGGTGATTGCAGTTCACCGAATTTCCGCAGCCTGCAAAGTTGTTGTAATACTGCATTTGTCCGCCAGGCAGACTGTAGTAGACCGAATTTTCAAAGCCTCTGAAACTGAACGTGTAGCCATGCTCGTTTCCTTCCGCTGTGTGGTTGTACACAACATCAAGAATCACCTCGATTCCAGCCTTATGCATTTCCTTTACGAAAGTCTTAAATTCCTTCACAGGACCTTCAGGACTCTTGTCGGAAGAATACGAAGTCTTTGGCGCAAAAAATCCGACCGTACTGTATCCCCAATAATTGGAAAGTTTTGTTCCGGTTTTGGGATTTATTGTATCGTATTCGTCATCGTCAAACTCGAATACAGGCAGAAGTTCTACCGCAGTTATGCCCAGTTTTTTAAGATA
>CAJPOF010000070.1 GCA_905372235.1 uncultured Treponema sp. | reverse complement strand
ATATTGTTATATATTAATTTAAAAATGTCCGTAACATCTCTGAAAAGAAGTACGGACGTTTAGATGTTAGTTCTACAAATAGTGATTTAATGGAGAAAACCCTGAAAAGCGCAAAACTTCGGAAGAAATCACGATAAAAATATTGAAAAACTCAATAAAACCGCAGCTCCGAACTTCCGAATCATAAAATCTTCCCTAATTACAAATATTTAATCCCAAAATAATCCAAAGCCGCTTTCATCGCATCCTGACCGGTAAGACAGGTATCACGCAGATAACTGTGTTCATCGTTCCAGTTTTTTATGCCCCGGTAGTAGTACATTTTTAGTTCTTCCGTAATGATGAATGGAACGATATTGTGCTTTAGACATTCCTTAAACATAATCAGCCTGCCCACTCGACCGTTTCCATCCTGAAAAGGGTGAATAGCTTCAAACCGTACATGAAAATCAAGAATATCGTCAAAAGTGATTTTTGATTTTGAATTGTATTCTTTTAGAAGAGCCTTTATTTCTTCAGCCACCTCGGCAGGTCTGGCAGTATCACTGCCGCCCACCTGATTTTCAAGCATTTTGTAATCCCCAACTCTGAACCAGGATTTCCGGCTGTCGGTTGTGCCGGACTTCAAAACAAAATGCAGCTGCTTGATAAAACTTTCAGAGAGTTTTGCATGAGCCCCCTCGATAATAATGTCGATGCAGCGGAAGTGGTTTACAGTTTCCACAATATCATCGACCTTTACTGCCTTGTCTGTAATGCCGATTGTTTTCGTCTCAAAAATATAGCGTGTCTGATCGTGAGTAAGTTTAGAGCCTTCTATATAATTAGAGTTATAAGTCAGATCTATCTGGATTTTGTGATAGATACTGCCTCTAAGTCCGGCTTCTTTTTCGCGCTTGAGAAATGCAAGGAGAGTCTTCTCCGCAGAAGAATGACGGGGAATCCGTTCAGGCTTTTCCGCATCGGAAGGAATTTTCCAGGTTTTACCTTCCAGAAGAGAGCCTTCAACCCTTCCGTGAGAACAATAGTTACGGACACTTCTTTCGCTGATTTTCCAGTTTTGAGCAGCTTCTTCTACAGAAATATATTTAATCTTGCCCATCGGAAAGATTATAGTACATTATCGGCAATTTATAAAGCGAGATATGTTTAAAATAATTACTTATAATTTGCCGATAGCCGGAACAAAGTTTTCTAAAAGTTTCCGCCGTTCCAGCCCCAGTTTGCCGTTCCCCAGTATGAAACGTAAACCGCATTGCCGGGGATTCCGAGTTCCTTTTCCAGAATCTCGCATAGCCGGGCTGTCATTTTTCCGCTCGCATTGCCGTCAACGCTGCCAAAAACTTTTACGTCAACGTAAGCTCCCTTATCGAGCTTCTTTCCGCCAAAATACAAATCTTGATTATCAGCAAGATTAATCATCAGATAAGATTCCGGCTTTCCCATTATAGCGATAGCCTTTCCGAACTCGGTCTTCAAAACATCTCTTTTTTCTTCAGATAACTGCATAGTTACCTTAGCTTCAATCATCGGCATACGATTCCTCCTGATTTTCTCTATCTTTAGTTTATAATCCCAAATTCCGCCAAATTCAAGACGATTAGCAGTCCTTTGGTCGTGCCCAAGGAAGGTGGGCTTTCAAGGGAGGAAAACTGCGGGCTTCGAACTCCGAGTTGGTTTCCTTCCTTGAAAAAAGGTTTAAATCTTGCTTTGAAAAAATTAAGTTTTTACTTTATAAAATTCGAAACTTAACACAAGATAATATATTGGCTATTTTTTAATTGACTTCTAACAGATGGTTATATATGATTTGAATGTTGTATACACTGCCGTTTATTTGCAGACGGCTGTGTGTAAGTCATAAATATAATAATTTAACGAGTGAAAACTCGCATTTTCCGTAAAATTCTTAGGAGTTATTCGATGAAAAAATACGTTTTCTCTATTTTTACTGCGGCGATTTTATTTACGACTATAAGTTGTTCCCTTTCGCCGTCTAATTTTACTGTAACATACGAAACAAATGGCTTCGGACAAACTCCGAAAGCTGTTTCCGTACCGTACGGCGCAAAACTGACCGACGCCCAGCTTCCCGTGCTGACTGCGGATAACAAAGTATTCGGCGGCTGGTTCAAAGAAAGCAAATGCACAACAAAATGGGTCAAAGATGTAGACACGGTTACCAAAGATATAACTCTCTATGCAAAATGGCAGAATGCACAGCCGCTCACTCCGCTTGAGCCGTCTACGGAACTTTTTACCGTAATGTTCAATGTGCAAGGAGTCGGCACTGCTCCGGCTTCGGTTAAAATTGCAAAAGGCGAAAAATTAACAAACTCGCAATTGCCGAATCCGACTGCGGATAAAAAACGCTTTGACGGCTGGTACAAAGAATCGGCTTGCACGACAAAATGGCTTACAGATACCGACACTGTTACCGAAGACACGATTCTTTACGCAAAGTGGACGAATCTTTTTACCGTAACGTTCAACACTAACGGCGTTACGATGCAACTTGCCCCCGTGACGGTGGAAGCCGGCGCAAAATTGACTGTCGCACAACTTCCGAATCCGACTGCGGATAAAAAACGTTTTGACGGCTGGTACAAAGAACTAGCTTGCACGACAAAATGGCTTACAGATACCGACACCGTTACTCAAGACACGACTCTTTACGCAAAGTGGACGAATCTTTTTACAGTAACGTTCAACACTAACGGAGTTACGATGCAACTTGCTCCCGTGACGGTGGAAGCCGGCGCAAAATTGACTGCCGCACAACTTCCGAATCCGACTGCGGATAAAAAACGCTTTTACGGCTGGTATAAAGAACAGTCTTGTTCGACAAAATGGCTTACAGATATCGATATCGTTACCAAAGACACAACCCTTTACGCAAAATGGACGAATCTTTTTACGGTAAAGTTCAACACGCGCGGACTTGTAACGGCTCCAGCAGATATTGAAGTTGCAAACGGCGAGGCGATTTCGGCTATACCGGCAAATCCTTCTCACCTAACATGGGAGTTTGCAGGCTGGCATAAGGATAAAAAGAACTCTCAAGTGTGGAATGATTCAGATAAAGTAACCGGAGATATTACGCTTTACGCAAAGTGGAATCCTAAAACGGTTGCACCTACGGATTTATGGAAGAGCAAAACCGACCGTCCTAACGACTATTACAGGATTCCCGCATTGGCAGAGACAAAAAGCGGCAGTCTGCTTGCGGTAGCAGATTTGCGGTACAAACATGCGGCGGACGTAGGGAAATACGGACCGAATGGCGAGTGGAACGGAAATTCTCACATTCACCGTGTAGATTTGCTTCTAAAACACTCTTCTAACAATGGCATTACGTGGGACAATACTGATCAAAAACTTACAAACGTTCCCGAACCGCCCGAATACGGATGCGGAGATGCCGCCATTGTGGCAGACAGAGACTCCGACGAAGTGCTTATCATTCATGTGCAAGGCAATGTGCGCTATCAGAAAGGAAAGCAGAGCGTAATGGCGTTGAAATCTACCGATGGCGGAAATACTTTTACTTCGGCCGACATAACCGACAAAATATACGGAATGAACTCTGCCTGGAAGCGTATGTTTGTTACGTCGGGGAAAATACATCAATCTCGTTTTATAAAAGTCGATAAATACTACCGCATATACGCAGCACCTTTAATCGGCGATTTCGGCAATACGGTTATATATTCCGACGACTTTGGGGACACATGGAAAGTGCTTGGTGGCAATGCAACAGTAAAGCCAATTCCATCTGGAGACGAGGCGAAAGTTGAAGAACTTCCCGACGGAAGAGTTATTCTTTCAAGCCGCTGCGGAAACGGAAGGTATATAAATATTTTTACATATACGGACAAAAATGCCGGCTCGGGAAATTGGCAGTCTTCTAATAAATGGTTGAACTTAGGAAACGACAGCGGATCCGGAACGAACGGAGAAGTGCTGATTATAGAAGCCCGAGATGCGGGCAATAAAACTCCCGTTTATCTTGCATTGCAGTCCATTCCGACGGTAGACAGTCGCAAAGACGTTTCTATCTTTTGGCGTACTATAGCATCGGATATTTCTCTTGATGATTTTGTAGACAAAAGCAAATGGCATAAAAAGTTAATACATACCGGTACAAGCGCATATTCCACGATGATTCAGCAAAAAGACGGACGAATCGGTTTTTTATACGAATATAATGCGCAAGGCAGTCCGGCGGGATTCGATATAAAATATAAAAGCCTTACGATACGGGAAATAACCGGCAATCAATACGAAGCTGCGTTTTTGACCGAATAATGTTTTGAAAATTGTTTTTCTTCGATTTCCACCTAGATTTTTTCACGAAAATTTTTCATGTAAAAATCTAGGTGGATTTTTCCTGCGCGTGCGTGTAAGGGCGCCGAAGGCGTTCCGAAGCAGAGCGAAGGAATGAGCGGCTAGCGGAACCCTGGAAGGCACGAATGGTGAATATGTAAAAATTTTGGAAGAACGACGGAAAAATGAAGGAGCGGTTTCGCCCGAAAAAAACGGACAAAGGATTAATGGAAGTCGTTTTCAGGACAGTTTTTCGCTCAATGCCTTTACAAAATCCAAGATTTCTTTTTGGATGCCGACCGGAAGGGATTCGAGCTGCCCGATTAGGTTTCGGTAGTTTTTTACGGTTTTGAGCCGTTCTTCTTCCAGCTCCGACATTGCCGAAGGCGAAACGCTTTTTCCCGTAACGAGATATTCAACCGAAACGCCAAGGCATTTTGCGATTTTTACGGCGGTTTCGGCGGACGGAAGTCGATTTTCCTTGATTCCCTTTCCGATGTTGGACGGGTCGAAGTTTGCTTCAAGGCTCAAAGCTTTTCGCTCCATGCCCTGCAAGTCCATAAGTTCCTGGACTCTTTCCCAAAAATTCATGGTTTATTCTTTCAGATTTCAAAAAAATATTGCAAGAATCGGTAAAATATTCGTAGATAAAATGCCGGTGATAATATATTTAGCGATTGGCGTTTGAGAACGAGTTTTTATGAGATTTTTTTTGTGTGAATCCATGTGAGTTCGTGTTTGTTGTAGTTCAGATGGACTATGCGGCTTTCGGGGATTCTTTCAAATTCTTCGATGATTTTCCAGTCTGTTTTTCCCTGCATTTTTATGGTGCATATCATGTTGTGCGTAAGACCGCTTTCAAGCCAGCCGTTTATCCATTTTAGAAGCCGTTCAGGATAACAGATTACATCGCTGAAAACCCAGTCGCATTTTCCGACTTCGGAAGGTTTTATCGTGAATGCGTCGTGCGCCTTGAATTCTACCAAAGGATTTTTCATGAGTTCGAAGGAAAGTTCCGCCCTGTCCACGGCAAAAACGGAAGCGCCTAGGTTTACCAGCACCCAGGTCCATCCGCCGGGGGACGCGCCTGCGTCAAAACAGCGGTCGCTTTTTTGTGGAAGCGGCGTTCCATTCAAAAGATGAGCCATCGTAAGGCTTTCCTGAAGTTTCAGATACGCCCTGCTCGGCGGATTTTCGTGGTCTTCTTTGAATCTTATTTCTCCGGCGGGAAGAAAACTTGAAGTCTTTGCGCTTGCGAACATCTTGTTTTCTTCGATAAGCGTGTAAAGTCCTATGGGAGAGGTTGGAATTTCTTGCGGAAAAGACTTTTCTTTCAGATTCACATAGGGAAGTTTTTCCTGAATCAGGTTTCCACGTCTGAAAAACTGATAATTGTATGGGGCCCAGCTTCTCTGAATGCTTCGTAATGCCGCATTCGCCGTCCCGATGGAACGAAAATTTATCTCAAGAGGTTCAAGCATGGCGCATTTTGCCCAGTAAGGGAAATCTTTTGGGCTTTTAAGCATTTCCGACGGAAAATCGGCGTAATATAAAAGTTCTCCGTATGTTTTCGTGGGGTTTTCGGGAAAACCGAGCCGTTCCGTGAGTTCCGCCTCCAGCATGGTTCTCATGTCTTTAAAAGGAAGAAACGCCACGCCCGGAAGTTTTGTTATGCTGAAATCTTGATTTTTAGCGTCTTCTTGATTCATCGATATTCGGTTTCATTTTGCGGATTAAATCAGTTGGCAGCCGGAATTCGTAATCTGGTCTGAAACGCCGAACGCTTCGTCCATGTCAAGTTCTTTTATATATGCGAACAGCCTTGCGATTCCTTTTGACGGAAGAATTTTAAATCCGATTTCCGTAGTTCCGCCGTTCCGCTTTACCCACTGCGGATGGGCAAGCAGTTCGATGGATTCCGAGGCAGCTCTTGCGAACACAATAGTGAGGTCGTAATCGTTTTCAAGATCGACAGCGACGGGAAACGTATAGTGGACTTTGCAGCCACCTCTGCTGATGTTGTCCAAAACGCCTGCCAAAGGACAAAGCTCCGGAGCATCGATACGTCCGATGTCGTCGAACCGTTTTGATTTGCGTGCTTCTACACCCATTGCGGAATTATAGAAGTTTTTAAAAGAAATAGGAAGAGGACGGGCGGACATGGCTAGGCTTCGTTCATTGTGTAACGCTTCTCATGTCCGTCCCAAGAATCGAGCGGTTCGCTCGATTCTTGCTAGATGTCTTATGCAGTTTTGCCGGACGGCAAAACTCGTGCAGGCGGAAATGCAATTATGTCATTCAAATAAAGATAGCAACCGCCTGCACGAAAACTTGGGGCGGCGGAAGAAGCGTAAACGGTTGTAAATCTAGTTTCACCGCCGCCCTCACGCCCTGACGGGGTTTTTCTAAGGAACGACACCTGCTGGCACAAAATGGGCGGACGGACATGGCTAGGCTTCGTTCATCATGCAACGCTTCTCATGTCCGTCCCAAGAATCGAGCGGTTCGCTCGATTCTTGCTAGATGTCTTATGCAGTTTTGCCGGACGGCAAAACTCGTGCAGGCGGAAATGCAATTATGTCATTCAAATAAAGATAGCAACCGCCTGCACGAAAACTTGGGGCGGCGGTAGAGGCATAAACGGTTGTAAATCTAGTTTCACCGCCGCCCTCCTGGTCTGACGGGGTTTTCTAAGGAACTACACCTGCTAGCACAAAATGGACGTTTTCGCCCATTTTGTGGGACGGGCATACGGAATATTGTATGATGAAGTAAGCCCAAATATGCCCGTCCCCTCCCTTTATACAATTATACTTTAAATTTCCTCACTTCCCCGGCAAGCCCTTGTATACTTTCCTTATTTTTCATCGCAAGTTCGTTGACTTCGTTCACGGCGTTGTTTATCTGCGACACGCCGGCTGACATCTCGTTCATCGAATCCTTGATGACCGCCGTAAGACTGTCGAGTTTCTGCATCTCGTTTGCAACTCCCTTGCCGCCGATGAGCATCTCCTCAGAGCCGTTTTTCACCTCGACCGTAACCGAATTGATGTTCTTGATTGCGGCAAGCACCTCGCGGCTTCCGTTCTCCTGTTCACGCATTGCTGAGGTAAGTTCGGCACTCATGCCACGTACGTTTTCCGCCAGCTGGAAAATCGCGTTGAACTTCTCCTCCACGATTTTTGAGCTTTCCGCAAGCCCACGGATGTCGTCGCTAAGGTTTTTTAGCGTATCTGTGATGGTTTTACCTTGAACCGAAGATTCCTCCGCCAATTTTCTAATTTCATCCGCTACTACTGCAAATCCCTTTCCCGACTCTCCTGCGTGGGCAGCTTCAATCGCGGCGTTCATCGCAAGCAAATTGGTTTGTGAAGCGATGTTCTGAATCACGCTTGAAGCCTCAATAAGTCCGCCTGATTCATCGGCGATTTTCTGCGTTACAGTGTTTGACGTAACGAGCGTTGTCTTTCCTTCTGAAGTCGCCGTCGAAAGCATTTTTACCATGTTGTCGCTCTTCTCAAGCGACTGCGTTATCGACGCAATGTTAGCAACCATCTCTTCTATCGAAGCCGAAGACTGTGTTACACTTGCCGCCTGTGTTTCAATGCTGCCGTTCAGCTGCTCTATAGTGCGAATAATCTCTTCCACCGTGCTTGAAGTTTCGGTAACGCTTGCCGCTTGGTTCATTGTTTGCTGTTTTACGCCGTCGATGTTGGCGGTGATTTCGTTGATTGCGCTTGCAGTTTCAGTCATATCGCTTGAAAGCTCATCACCTATCGACTGCATAGTGTTTGCACTTGCGTCAACTGCTTTTATAGAGCTTCCTATTTTAGCAATCGTTTCGTTAAAGTATTCGGACAAATCTGTTACCTCGTCGTTTCCGTGTATCGGAAGACGCACCGTTAAATCGCCTTCGCCCTGCGCAATGCCCTGCAACGCATCCACTGTCGTTTGAATCGGCTGTACGATTTTTATGGCGGTCAGGTAAACGATGATAAGCGCAATAATAAAAATGATAGCATTGATGATGATTATCGAAATACGCAATGCGTCCACTGTTCCCATAAATTCATGCACCGGGGCATCTATGATGATTGTCCAGTCGGTGCTTTTCATCTTGGTATACGAGGCAATAACATTTTCTCCTTTGTATTTGTAAAAACCGATTGAAGGTTTGTCAAGCTCTACTGCCATTTTTTCAAAAGCAGCGCAGGACGCAAGAGATGAATCCTTTTTAGCTTCTTCGATGGTATTTTCACGATTTTTAACCAACGCTGTATCTTTGTCTGCAACCGTGCTTCCTGAGCTATCCAAAATATAACATTCTCCGGATTGACCAACGCGAATTTCCTTGATTTGGTCGGAAAACCAATATGCATTGATAACTGCATCGAGCGTTCCAAAAATCAAATGATTGTCATCATATATTGGAATCGACAAAATACTGATTAAATCGTCAGGGTTAAGCGCATTCGGAAAAGGATCGGACACTCCTTTGCCGCCTTTTATTGCAGTCTGAAACCAGTTTTTATCGCGGTTGTTCAAAATAGAACCCAAATAGTACGTCTTTCCCTGCGAGTCGGTGAGCTGCAAATGATTTATAAGAGGATTTATAGCGGCTTCGTGTTCCAGAATGGCGCTCTTTTCAGCCGCCGAAAGCGACTCATCGCGCAAGTCCGGCATCCGTGCAACGCCCTCAAGGAACTGAAAGAATGCTGAAATGCGCCCGTCAATAATTTCTGCAACGTCAGACGCTTTGTCAATTAAGTGTGTTTCTACCTTTTCGATTACCGCTTTTCGTGCAATTTTTGTTGCAAAAACGCCCAAAATTGTTATTGCGGCAAAAACCAGCAAGCCGAAAATTACCAGCAACTTGTTCTTGATAGAAAAGCGTTTTGCTTGTTTTTTCATAAAAATCTCCTATAAATTAAAGGGGTCTATCCCCTTTGGAATCCCCCGCGGGGTTCTTAGGGGGTTGCCCCCCTAAGCGGTTCTTTTGAAGAAAGGTGGGGTCATAGGGGAGGAAAGGAACTTT
>CAJPOF010000069.1 GCA_905372235.1 uncultured Treponema sp. | reverse complement strand
CCCAAGTTTGCGAAACGCAAACTTGCATAAAAAATGTCTTGGGGTTCTTAGGGGTTCCACCCCTAAGCAGTCGGGGGCCGGCGGTTTAACGGGTGCTTCAGATGATTACTGAACTTCCGCCGGCTTGCAGTTTTGCCATATGGCAAAACTGCCTAAAAACACATTCGGGATTCTTAAGGGCACAAGCCCTTAAGCAGTCGGGAAGAAGAGAGTGGGTTTTAGGGAGAGAGAGGAAACCCCAATCTGATGGGGTTTCCTCTCTCTCCCTAATAAAAACAAAGAGGTCTAAAGGGGATCCCTCCCCTTAAAAAACAACTTTTAGGAGAAAGCCATGCTGAAGTATTCACTGCGTGAAAACTTGCTGACCCCTGCGCCGGACGACTACATGGCGCAGGCGGCTGACGTGCGCTCGTACACCCTTGACGAGATTATCGATTTGATGATGGAAAAAGGTTCGACCCTCACGCGGGCGGACGTGGCGGCGACGCTGCAAGTCTACGGCGAGGTGGTGAGCACCATCATAAAAGACGGCTCGGCGGTAAACACCCCGCTCATGAACACCGCCTTGAGCATTTCGGGCGTGTTCGAGGGGGCGAACGACACCTTCGACAAAAAGCGGCACACCGTAAACCTGAACCTGAGTGCCGGCACGCTCCTCAAAGAGGCGTTGCCTAAAATCAAGTGCGAAAAGACCGAGGGCGCAAGCACAGACCCGTACATCACCGAAGTGAAAGATGTCGTGTCGGGCAAGACGAACGAAACTCTGACCAAAGGCGGCGTTGTGCAGCTGACAGGAAGCCGCCTCAAGTTCGACGCGAAAGAGGCAGAACAAGGCATCTTCTTCGTCCCCGAGACAGGAGAAGCCGTCCGGGCGACGGTCATCGCCGAAAACAAGCCGGCACGTCTCATGGCGATAATCCCTGCGGACTTGGCGGCGGGAACGTATTACATCGAGGTACGGACGAAAATAATCGGTTCATCACAAAAAACCAAAACGCTCAAAACGGGCAGGTTTGATAAACCGCTTACATGCACCGTATAAACAACGGGTACTACGACCGGCAAAGATACTAATCTACGCCTGTCGTAGTACATAGTCTACGGTAGTCGTAGAGCGTAGTCTACGACTACCGTAGAGCATAATCTACGTCGGTCGTAAAAATCTGCAATAAACGCTGACTGACACAGATAGCGTGAATGTGCAACAAACGAGTTTTACGTAGTAAAACGAGTGTCCGGGGTTCTTAGGGGTGTACCCCTAAGCAGTGCGAGGAAGGGAAAGAGGGTTTTAGGGAGAAAGGGAAACCCCTGCTCTGAACGGGGGTTTCCCTTCCTCCCTAATAAAACAGAGAGGTCTAAGGGGAACTTCCCCTTAAAGAAAAAACATTTAGAAGGAGCTATTTATGAAAAAACGCTTTTCACTGCGTAACAAACTGATGCTTGTATTCGGGCTGCTTATTCTTGTAGCTTGTCTTGCACTTGGAGTTTTAGCTGTGCGAAAATCTCGCAAAGCGGTAATCGAAAAGATTGAGACGCATTTAATCGACAAAGCAACCGATACTGCAAATATTATTGACGGGCGGGTAACCGCTTTTTGGCAGTTTCTTGAAGGAATTGCACGTATGCCGGTACTGATAGATACAAACATATCGTATGCTGAAAAAATGGCATACTTAAAGGTTGAAGCAGCTTTTAACGAACAAATATTTGAACTGAACGTCGTTGATATGAAAGGTAACAGGCATACTGCCGATGGAACCGTTTTTAATGTTTCGGATAGGAATTGGTTCAAATCAGCCGCACAAGGCAAAGACTTTTTTTCCGCTCCTTTAAAATCACGTATTCATGCAGGTCAGTTAATTGCAGTATTTGCAGTTCCTATTTATAACGAGCAGCGACAGGTGGTAAATGTCCTTGCCGCAAATGTGGACGGGCTGTGGCTTACCGACCAAATCGACGATATTGTAATCGGCGAGACGGGTAATTGCTATATAATGGGCATCGACGGTGTTATTATTGCCGATAAAGATACCGAACTGATAACAAGTCAAGCTAATATTATCACACAGGCAAAAACGAACAGTGCGCTCACTTCAGCCGCCGTCTTTTTGGAACACGTTTTGGACACGGACGAAAGTGAAATCGGTCATTACACATATGAAGGTATAACCTACATATCCTCTTTTGCTACTATGAAAACGACCGATTGGGCTGTAATTATTCGCGCTCCGGTGCATGAATTCATGGGCACAATAGCTGTTCTGCGTGCTTCAATGCTTGTTATTGGTGTAATCATTTTGGTAGTCGCGCTTATTATCGTCTTTTTTGTTGCCCGAGAAATGGTAAAACCTATCGACGTTACGGTGAATGCTCTTAAAAACATTGCGCAGGGCGAAGGAGATTTAACCGTGCGTCTTCCTGTAAGCGGCAACGACGAAATCACGGATTTATCCAACTACTTTAATGAAACGATTGCAAAAATAGGTTCGTCCATAAAGTCTGTCGGAAAAAGTTCTAATATCATGCAGTCCATCGGAGACGAACTTTCTTCGAACATGACTGAAACTGCAAGCGCAATCAACGAAATTACCGCAAACATTGACGGCGTAAAACAGCAGGCAATGAATCAAGCGGCGAGTGTTACCCAAACTTCCAGCACGGTTGAGGAAATCATTCGCACAATCGAGCAGCTGAACGGAAGCATCGAAACGCAGGCGGCTAGCGTAACACAGTCGTCGGCAAGCATTGAAGAAATGGTCGCCAATATTGCTTCGATTACTCAATCGCTTGAAAAGAGCGACAACATGGTGCGTCTTCTTTCGACGGCGACATCGGAAGGAAAGACGACGCTTCTCACATCGAACACCGTCACGCAAAAGATAGCCGATGAGTCCGGCGGCTTGATTGAGGCTTCCAGCGTTATTCAGAACATCGCTTCACAAACGAACCTTTTGGCAATGAACGCCGCCATCGAAGCCGCCCACGCAGGTGAGTCGGGAAAAGGATTCGCCGTCGTCGCCGACGAAATCCGTAAGTTGGCGGAAGAATCGAGTGCACAAGGAAAAAACATCACCGATACGCTTAAAAACCTTAGCGACGACATTAAGGGCTTGTCCGACGGCTCAAAAATAGTGGAAGAAAAGTTCAACGCAATTTTCCAGCTGGCGGAGAACGTGCGGGGAATGAGTGCTGAACTGACCGCCGCCATGCGCGAGCAGGAAAACGGTAGCCGGGAAGTGCTTGCCGCAATCAAGAATATCAATTCGGTTACGGTCGAGGTCAAAAACGGTTCTGAGGAGATGCTTATCGGCGGCAAGGGCGTTGCGAGCGAGATGCAGAAGCTCGACAGCTTGACTGCCGTAATCAAAGACAGCATGAACGAGATGAGTGCAGGCGTGTCGCAGATAAACAACGCTGTGAACGAAGTGAACGACCTTGCGTTGAAGAATAAGGAAAGTATAAAGGGACTTGCAGGGGAAGTAGGGAAATTTAAGGTTTAATAAAAGGGAGAGAGAGGGAACCCCATCAGACTGGGGTTTCCTCTCTCCCCCTTAGACCCCCGTTCTCTTTCCCGACTGCTTAGGGGGTTTCCCCTAAGAACCCCACTATTAGTTTTAATCAGAGGCTTTTTCTTCCTAGGATGAAAAAACATCTAGCACGAATCGAGCGAAGCTGCTCGATTCGTGGGACGGACATACGAAACGTTGTCCAATGAATGAAGCCTAACTATGTCCGTCCGACTGCTTAGGGGTTTCCCCTAAGAACCCCGGATTTGCGATATATCACGTCTTTATTTATTTTCACGTCTCCATTTATTTTCCCGAATTACAAATAAAAATGCTCGTCTTTTCACAATGAACAATCCCTCTAGCAAGAATCGGACTTTCGTCCGATTCTTGGGACGGACATACGAGAAGTTACATGATGAACGAAGCGTAACAATGTCCGTCCGCCAGCCCGATGTCTTTGCTCAGTTTTTCAAAAGGAATTTGCTATAAATAACAGGATTCGTGCTCATCGAAAAAAAATATTGCCAAGAAATTTTACACAAAACTTCAGGCACGGGAAGATTTTCCAATCTCCACACCGCAAGGCATAAAAAAAGTTCCCGGCAAACGCTGGGAACTTTATACCGGAGAAGAGACTTGAACTCTTACGCCATCGCTGACAAAAGATTTTGAGTCTTTCGTGTCTACCATTCCACCACTCCGGCAAATGTTTGGTTATCATAATGAAAAGCCGCAACTTTTTCAAGTGGGTGATTACTGTTATAATTCGGGGCGAAAATATGGACGACGTTGAAAAAGCCTGCACATCCGTGCTAAAAACCGTGTTCGGCTACGATACATTCAGACCTCTTCAATTAGACATCATAAAATCGGTGTTGAAAGGCAAGGACACGCTGGCAATCATGCCTACAGGGGGCGGAAAATCAATCTGCTACCAAATACCTGCATTGCTTTTTAGCGGAATAACCATCGTGGTGTCTCCGCTGATATCGCTCATGCAGGATCAGGTAACTTCTCTTTCGGAAAACGGCGTGGACTGCGCCTTTCTGAACAGCACATTGGACTATGACGCATATATCCACACGGTCCAACGAATCAAAAAAGGGAAAATAAAACTTCTTTACATATCGCCGGAATCCCTTTCCACAGAAAGAGTCCGCTCGATTCTTTGCGAAACCGAATGCGGAATCAGCTGCCTTACAATAGACGAGGCGCATTGCATTTCGTCCTGGGGACACGATTTCAGACCTAACTATCTTGAACTCAGAAACCTTAGAGAGCAGTTTCCGAAAGCGGTCTGCCTTGCCCTTACCGCAACCGCCACCGTTCACGTCAGAACGGACATAGCCACACAATTAAGTATGAAAAATCCCAATGTGTTCGTGGCAAGTTTCAACCGTTCGAATATATTTCTTGAAGTTCGCCCTAAAAAAAATCCAATCGTCCAGGTAACGGATTTTCTTTTGTCCCACAAGGATGAAAGCGGAATAATCTACTGTCTTTCAAGAAAACAGGTCGATAAACTTACCGAAGAACTCAAAATCAGAGGATTTTCCGTGCTGAAATACCATGCGGGACTTTCAGACCAAGAGCGCGCCAAAAATCAGGAGTTTTTCATAAAAGACAGTGTTCGGATAATAGTTGCGACCGTAGCGTTCGGAATGGGAATAAACAAACCGAACGTACGATTTGTGATTCATTATGACCTTCCAAAATCCATCGAAGAATATTATCAGGAAATAGGACGAGCAGGTCGCGACGGAATCGAAAGCAACGCATTGCTCCTTTACAGCGCCGCCGACATACACAAAATCAGATTTTTCTTCAAAGATTCATCGGACTCGGAAAAAGACGAAAAACTTTTAAAGCAAATGATTTCATACGCCACAGAACGGAAATGCAGACGGAAAATGATTCTGAATTATTTTGGTGAAAACTACGTAATTTCAGAAACAAAGACTAGCGATACCTGCTGCGACTATTGTTCCCGCGGCGAGGCAGTCAACAATGATGTTACCACGGAAGCGCAAAAATTCATGAGCTGTATTTACAGACTCCATGAACGGTTCGGAACATTTTATGTTATCGATGTGCTTATGGGGTCAAAACAACAAAGAATTCTTGATAACGGACACGCTAGTCTTTCCACTTGGGGAATCGGAAAGGAACTTGAAAAAGAAGACTGGCTTGAAATGGCGAGCGCGCTTGAAGAATTCGGCTACATAGAAAAATACGGGGACTATAATGTTCTAAAAATTCTTCCAAAAGGAAAAGATGCTCTGATCTCAAGAAAACCTATAAATCTTCCTGTTTCGCTAAAAAAAATAAAAGTCCTAAATCAAGCCTATCCAATCAAAAGAAAATCGCTTACGGCAACGAAAAAAGCGAATTTCATAAAAACGCTTGGCGAAAAAGACCATGCGCTATACCTAAAAATAAGAGAATGGCGTAAAAAAGAGGCGGACGAAATGAACATTGCGCCATATCAGATTTTCGGCGACAAGACTTTGGAAGAACTTGTCGAAAAGAAGCCGAAAAATGAAACGGAACTCCTGGAAGTTTTCGGAATAGGCTCGGTAAAGGCGGAAAAACTTGGAAGCCAAATTCTCCGCCTTTTGCACGGCTAGGAAAAAAGTTTCCTGCTTTCAAGGTAGAATCTTTTCTCGTCAGCCTCGCCCATGCTGAAACTCTTTCTAGGAAGCGGACCGGATTTCGCTATCGTTGAAAAAAAACTTTCTTTCTGCACGGGCGGAAGAAGAATTCCGAGAGCGTTTTCTTTTTTTCCTAGCCTGAGCACTTCGTTTTCGCCATGAATATAATCCAGTTCCACGGAAGAATCCGTTTCTTTTTCGATTTTTAGATTTTCGTCCAAGGCAGGTTGAAAGCAGCTTACTGCAAGTTCTTTTATTTCCGTAGAAAGTAGGAAAAACTTTTCTGTTCCGTTTTGAGTATAAACAAAACCAAAATCGGCGTTAGAAGTCCTTACCTTTTTGGAAAGTTCCTCCCAAGTTTCACATTCAATCAATTTTCCGTTCAAGCGATTGGCAAGACCATCGACAATTTTCTTTGGATTTTTGCAGAAAACCACACGATGGATAGGCTCAAACGTAAGCCCTTCGTCGTAAATATTCACTATTTCCACAAGCGCATACCTGACTGGACAAGTATCATCCGCATCCGGGTGGAGTTTTTTATATTCCTCCCACACGGCTTTTGCAGTCGCAAGAGAATGATTTCCGTCGCCAACGGCAAAAAGGAATGTCGAACCGTCGGGAGCGGTGTTCTTTTCAAAAAGCGTTTCGAGTGCGGAACGAACCTTCTCAAGATTTTCAGGGGATTTTACAGACCAGCCTGAAATTTCTCCGCTTTTTTGCATGAGTTTCCCCGAATAGCATGGAGAATCTTTTTTCACAAGATTTCCGATTCCTTCCACCAAAATATGCGCCTCGTCGTTTACAAGAAGCATTATATGCGGAATCTCCAAAGCGGCGCCGTCCCTTATCTTCATTCTTGGAGGAATTCTTTCGACAATCGTCGCCTCCGTGGCACGAATCAGCGAAGTCGAAAAAGGTTTCCACTCATATGTTTCAAGATCTATCGAAGTGACAAGCCCTCGCCTTGTACGTCCGTATGCCGTCCGCCGTTCAACATATATCATCTCCGGTTCAGGAGAATCAAAAATTCCGCTTTCGATGTATTTGCGCATCGTGTTCTGTATTTTTTCTATTCGTTCTTCCTTGTCGGAATCGTTCAGATAAACTTCAGGAAGGATTACGTTCAAGCTGGAAGGTTTATCCGAAACGGATTTTTTGACATTTTCCCAATATTCTCTGTCCTGAGTATACTGATCGCAGGCAACGACAGCCCACGTCTCCACATCCATGTTCTTAGGCAACAAAATTTCGGGGACTTTCACGCCCATCTGTTCAAAAGTTCTCATGCGACGAACATAACACAAAAAATCCCTTTATGCTATAATTCGAGCCATGCAGGATTTTTCGATGAAGCAGACCCAAAAGTCTTCTCAACTTCAGGTTCAGAAAATGAGCCGAAAACAAATTCTTGCAGTAAAACTGATTTCCATGAACAACATGGAACTGCGTGATGAAATCTACAAATTCGCCGACGAAAATCCGGCATTCGAAATCACGGACGATTCATTTTCAGACGGAATAGAAAATTTTCCTGCAAACAAAAAAAACGAACGGATTTCTCAAGTAAGAACGGGAACTGCTTCGGATTCGGGGAACGCTCTTTCCGATAAATTTCAGAAAATGCTCGAAAATTCCCCGGACTTTCGGGAAAGTCTTCAGGAACATCTTCTTTCCCAAATCAAAATGAGCCGCCTAAATCCCGAAGAAGAAAAACTCTGCGAAAAACTTATAAGAAATCTGGACAAAAACGGCTGGCATTTTCTTGCGCCTGCTTCCCTTCTTGACAAAAACGACAAAAATCATGACGAAGCCTTTCTTGCGCATTGCATTTCAATAGTTCAGCACCTTGATCCTGTAGGAGTTTGCTGCAAAAATGCGATGGAAAGCCTTGAAGTTCAGGCCCTACAAAAAAATGCCGATCCTCTTAGCCTTTTTATTGTTCACGGGCATCTTGACCTTCTTTCCCCACCCGATACGGAAAAAATAATCCGAAAGATGAATGCGCTAATAAAGGAACAGGAAAAAATGGCCTTCCTGAAACCCGAAGAAACATTGGACAAAAATCTTGTGACGGAAAAAAACATAGAAAAATCCGTTCATTTCATAAAAAGTTTGAATCCTTATCCTGCGCAAAATTTTTCCGCAGAAGAGCAAACGCAATTCATAGAAGCCGACGCAGAAATCATAAAAGAGGAAGGCATTCTCGAAAAAGAAAATTTTGAAGAAGGACTTGTGAACGCATCCGCCGCACAAAAAGATTTAAAAAACGCCGCCTTTCATTTTAGAATAAAACTGAAAACAGAAAACATTCCTTCGTACCGAATATCGCCTTTGTTCCATAAAGATTTTGACGGACTAAAAGAAAGCGCACAAAGTTTCATCGATTCTTTGGAATTCAGGAACCGTTCGATTCTCCGCACATTTTCGCTTCTCGTCTCGCTTCAAAAAGATTTTTTTTCTTTCGGACCTGAAAAACTTTTTCCGCTGACCCAAAAACGCCTTTCAGAACTCGCTGGCGTTCATGAATCGACAATATCCCGCTTTGCTTCGTCAAAATATCTTAGATGTGAATGGGGAATTTTTCCCGTAAAATACTTTTTTTCATCGGAACTAAAAAAAGAAGCGGAAATTCAAGGCGAACAAAAAATCCCCCTTTCCTCCATCTCGTCCGCTTCCGTAAAGGTCGCCATAAAAAAAATCCTTGAAGAACACACCGAAAAAAAACTTTCCGACCAAGCCGTGACGCTCATATTGCAAAAGGAAGGCATAAAAATAGCAAGAAGAACCGTAGCAAAATATCGAAGCCAGCTGAACATCGAATCAAGCTACCGGCGATAAGATTTACAAACTCTACTGCCCGGTGCGAATGATTTCAGGGAGCATGTACACATCGCAAACCCCACCGACAAGGATTCCGCCCATGCCCATTTTCAGCGGAAGCGAAATATCCATATCGTAGCGGTCGCCCACGGAAAGACATTCGTCCAAAGCCGCCCCCGTGATTTTTGCCGCAAGCAAAAAAGGTTCTTTTGCGGGCTTGGACTTTTTGCAAACGTCAAGACCGATTATGTCCTTAAAAAAGCCGCTCACGCCAAGCGATTCAAGCGTTTTTCTTGCAGGAAGAACGGGATTGTTCGTCACGCAAATAAGTGCGTATTTTTCATTTAATTCACGCAAAACCCGAATCAATTTTTCGTCTTTTTGCAAAAAATCACCGGGATGCAAAAGTTCTTCCCGCATCTTTATGGATTCTTCAATCGGAACTCCAAAATGCGTGAGCGTATTTCCAAGGCTTATTTTTTTTCCGCCATGAGATTTTTGCCAATCCCGTCTGAAAACGCTTACAAGATTTCGCATCTTGCTGGCGGAAATCCCACGTTTTTCTGCAATGCTACGAATCTGAACGTCAACCTGCTCGATTTCATAGGCTTCGTTTGTGTAAAGCGTCGAATCTATGTCAAAAATTATCGTAGCGATTTTTTCAGGAATTCTGTAAGCTTTGTATTTTTGAATCTTATGCGCCGTCTTTGGAAAAATCTTTTCTATTTTTACGATTTTTGAAGAGGCTTCAGAAAAAGAACCGTATATTCCCATCGAAGAAAAAGCGACGCACGCATCACCCGCAAGCTCAGCGTCCTTGGAGCGACAGACTGCAACATCTATTTTTGAAGCGAACGCCTTTTTAGAAAGCCACCGTTCGTCTTTAGCCTGACCGCCCGTTACCGTCATAAAATCGTCGATTTTTTGCCCGGACTCCAAAGCGATTTTTCTTAAAAGACTCACGCCATCTTTGACTTTATCGCAGATTCCACGCATCGCCCTAAATCCTTCCGAATTTTTATCTGAAAAACATAAATCCATCACATCTTTCCAAGAATTTTCTTTTTTGGAAAGAACGTTTATTTCGTCCCTGAATTTTTCAAGAAGGCTTCCGCTCTCCGGAATCAATACGCTAAGATTCCAAAGCCCCTGAACAACGGACGGAAGAGTTCTTACTCCGTCGGCAAAAATCGGATTTTGAACACAAAGATTTATTCCTT
>CAJPOF010000068.1 GCA_905372235.1 uncultured Treponema sp. | reverse complement strand
GTAAGACCGATTTTCTCTGCCCGCCGACTGCTTAGGGGTTTCCCCTAAGAACCCCCGATTTATGCGATCTCACGTCTTTATTTATTTTCACGAATTACAAATAAAAATGCTCGTCTTTCCACAATGAACAATCCCTCTAGCAAGAATCGGACTTTCGTCCGATTCTTGGGGCGGACATACGAGGCATTATATGATGAACGATGCCTACCTATGTCCGCCCGACTACTTAGGGCTCTGCCCTAAGAACCCCGGATTTGCGATATATCACGTCTTCATTTATTTTCAAGCAATTTTTTCCTTTGACGGCTCTAATTTTGCGGCGGGAAAATCTTTTGCGCAAGACAAAAACAGCGAAAATATCGTAATTAAAAAGAACAAAAATGTTTTTTCATACTGAATGAACTCCTGACTTTGAAAATCGCCTACAATATAAGTTTCGTGAAATTCGGCAACCGCAAGCCTCTCTCAAAAGGCGAGGATTGGCGAATTTCCGCATTTTTGCAATGAAATGAAAAAATGCGTTCAATAAGTGATGTTTGTAGAAAAGGAACTCGCACTGTTTTTAAGCGGCAATATTTTTGCCGCTTAAAATAAACCTTCATTTTTGCGCCGTTATGCACAGATAACTTTTATTGAAAACGGAATCGATTTTGATATCTTTAAATCCTGCCTCAGACAAAAAATCTTGCAATTCTTTGGGCGTATAAATTGTCATTCCGCTCATTGCCGTCTTGCTCCATTCCATGTCTTTTTCGTGAAGACCATCAAATCCATTGCAAATAAAGAATGTTCCGCCGGATTTCAAAACTCTGTAAACATTCAAAAAGGACGTTTTGATTTCTCGCCAAAAATATATGGTGTCAAAAGCGGTAACTATATCAAATTTGCCGTCTTCAAAAGGAATTGAAAGCACATCAGCCTGAACAACGTTGCATTTTCCCTTGGCGATTGATTTTCGGTTGACCTTGGACGATTTTTTTACGCTGACCTCAGAATAATCCATGCCAATCACGCTTGAACAGCCGTGATGGAGCAAATTTTTTAGATTTGCACCACCGCCGCAACCTATGTCAAGTCCGTGACCAACAACTTTTCCATCGAGATGAGAAAATCCCCATCTGGAAATTTGTATGTGTTCAATGTTCATTCTGGACAAGACCACTTTTCCAAAAAATCCAGCGGGTTTCTTAAAATTGTCAAGAAAACTCATATGAGTTTCAAATTAATATTCATAAGCTTCCGTGGCAGATGATTTTTCTACCATGTTTTTATATGTGGAAGATTTCTGCAAAAGCTCGGAATGTTTTCCTGCCGCCTCAACCTTCCCGTTATTCATGACAACAATTTTATCGGCATTTTCAATGGATTTCAATCGATGTGAAATTATGATTACGGTCTTGCCTTTTATAAGCGAATTGAGGCTTTCCTGTATCTTCATTTCATTTTCAACATCCAAAGAAGCGGAAATTTCATCAAGAATTATAATCGGAGCGTTTTTTAGAAATGCCCTTGCAATAGAAATACGCTGGCGTTCACCACCGGAAAGTTTGCTTCCATTTTCTCCAATCAAGGAATTATAGCCGTCCGGCATTGATTCTATGAAATCGTGACAATTCGCCATTTTTGCGGCTTCTTTTACCTGTTCGTCCGTGGCAGATTTGTTTCCGATTCTTATATTTTCCATCACGGACGTATTGAAAAGTGTTACATCTTGAAAGACGATAGAAATCTTATCGAAAAGTGATTCCGTTTCGATTTTCTTTATGTCTTTTCCGTCTATAAGGATTTGCCCCTTGTCGTAGTCGTAAAGCCTTGAAGCAAGCCTAAGAATTGTCGTTTTTCCGCAGCCCGAAGGACCAACCAAAGCGGTAACTTGATTTTGTTCAGCCGTAAAGGAAACCCCATCTATCACCTTGTTTTCGTTGTAACCAAACTCAACATCTTTGAATTCTATGCTGAAATTTTTAAAATCAGCGGGGACTCCCTCTTGGGTTTCCGTTGATTTCAATTCTTTGATGCGTTTTACTCGTGCATCCACGAACATAAGTTCAGCAAGTCCTTCGAAGAGCGTAGACACGGAGTCGGAAAGTTTTACCGCGGCAATCAAATAACCCAAGAAATACAAAAGCGAAACTTGCTCTGCCAAAAGCAACCATACTCCGGTTATAACCGTAAGCCCTAAAGAAAATTTTATTATCGCAGTGGAAGTAACCACTGGAACAAACTGAGCCAATTCCGACTTGATATGGATTTTTTCAGAATCCCTTATCTTTTTTTCGACATCTTTAAGAACTGCGTCTTTCTGACCAAGGCTTTTTATCTCCTGATGCATTTCTATCGCCTGCTGGAACGCTTCGGCATTCCCTCTAAGCGCATTGAAATATTTTGCAGTTTCCTTGGTCTGAATCTTTTTTGAGATGAACAGAAGCAATGAACTGAGCAGGATTGGACTTATAACTGCCAAGCCCAATTTCCAGTTTCCAATCATCAGCATAATTCCCACGACAATCAAAAAAGCACCCAATCCGATTGCCTGCGGAACGGAATGGCTCATGGCGTGTTCAATGTCTGCGACATCCTGCATGACAGTTTCGGACAAATCTGAAATGTCATGCTTGGAAAAATAGGAAAGCGGCAGTTTTTTCAATACGTCCGCTATCTCAAACCTTAGATTTGCCGCCTCTTTGAAAGTTTCGTTGTAGGTTGTATTATAGGAAATCGTGATGAGTATAAACATGACCACAAATGTTACAAGAATCGCTGCGATGTAAAACCAAATACCTTTCAGTTCAGCCATTTCGATAATCTGTTTTGAAAAGTACATTACCGTCATCACCGGAAGCATATAGGCAAAGTTCATGAAAAACGTTCCTATGCCCGCAAACACCATTCCTTTTTTTCCATGCTCGGTAAGAGCAGAATTTTTTTTATTTTTCATATTGACCTCGATAAAAGTAAAATTAAGATAAATCTTTAAACACGCCAACTGTTCGCTTTTGAGTAAAGTTCCTGCAACATCTTGTATTTTCCGTTCAAATCCATAAGAGCCTTGTGAGAGCCGCGCTCAAGCACATTGCCGTTTTCAATAACAAGAATCTCGTCCACATTTTTTATTGAACTCAACCGGTGCGCAATCATTATTACGGTTTTTCCTTTCATCATATTCGAGAAAGCTTTTTGGAGTTCATATTCATTTTCAGGGTCTGCAGCCGCACTTGCTTCGTCAAGGATTACGATTTTTGCATTTTTCAAAATAACCCTTGCAACGGCGATTCTTTGGATTTCTCCGCCGGAAAGATGCACGCCTTTTGAGCCAATAATCGTGTTTTCCCGTTCCTTGAATTTATCCAAAATATCGTCGCATTGCGCAAGATGCAGCGCTTCCAAAACCTCGTCCCTTGTTGCAGACGGACGGGCAATCTTTACATTGTCGAAAATACTGGTCTTGAAAAGTTTTGCATTCTGAAACACAAATGCAATATTGTTCACAAGAGCCTCTTCCGAATAGGAATTGATTTCCTTTCCACCAATCAATATTTTTCCGCCGTCCAAAGAATAGAAACCGGAAATCAGTTTTGCAATTGTGGATTTTCCGCCTCCGGAAGACCCTGCCAAAGCGTAGGTCTTTCCTTCCTGCAAAGAAAAATTAAGATTCTGCAGAACGAAATTTTCTTCGTATTTAAAAGTTACGTCCTTGAATTCGATGTTGAAATTTTCAAAAGAACTTTCATTTCCGTGAATAATCTTTTTGCTTTCCATATCAGAAAACAAGGCTTCAAGTTTTTCTACCGCACTTTTTGCCTGAAACTGATACATTCCGACATACATTATTTTCATGAAAGAAATAAAAACCAGTCCTTCAAAACAGGCAAAAAATATGACTTTTGCAAGAACCAGCGAAGAAGATTCACCTCGATTTATAAAAATTATCGCAATCGGAATTGTAAACGTGATAAACAAATTAAGTATCACCTGAAACAGAACATATCCTGTTCTGCAACTTTTTGAATAATTATATGCCATCTGCGAATATTCTTTTATGGAATCATAAAAAGATTTGTAGGAATCTATCGTGGTTCTGAAAATCTTCAATACCTGCATTCCTCGGACATATTCGACCGCTTCAGAATTCATTCGCTCAAGGGATTTTTGGTATATTTCCATGAATCGTTTTTCGCCGTACATAAGTTTTACGAGCATAAACGAAAAAACCATAGCAAGTACAAGAAGAATGCCAAGCTGCCAGTCGATGATAAACAGCAGAACAAACATAAGAATCGAAGTAGAAAATGCGCTGGTCAAATCGGGAATTAGATGAGCAACAATCATATGCGTTTGCGCCGCATTGTTGTCAATCAATTTGCGGATTTTTCCAGAGGAAGTCGTATCAAAGAAACTGAACGATGCATTCAGAAGATGTTTAGTTCCTCTTTTTCGCATATTGCTTTCCAGTCGGAATGCCACCAAGTGAGAACACATAACAGCAAGAATGTATATCAGCAAATAGGAAATCAACAAAGCAACCATTATAATCGCATAGAATTTTGCCTTCGAAAAATCATGCGTAACCATCACTGAAAGCAAAAATTGCCACAAATACCAAAAAGGCAACATAAGCACCACGGAAGAAATCAGCGAAAGAATTATGGAAAATATTCCAAAAATCTTCTTTTCAGGAACATAACTGAAAAGTTTATTGAACAGGTTCATAAAATCTCCTTTTTATAGAGTAACGTTCCCTAAATATATAGCAAATTCATTTGTTCTTTAAGCTTCAAATATAGAAAAAATCAGAATGGGAATACTTTTTATTCTCAATAAAATCGTTATACTGTCGACATGAGAAATAAACAAAATAATGAACTTGCCGTCTGTGGTTTTGCTGCAGTAAAAAAATTGGAAAAAAACAACAGCGAAAGAATCCGCCGCCTTTACTTTACGGAAGAAGTCGCGCCGCTTTTCGGCGGACTTTGCAAAAAACTTGCCGCCAGAAAAGGAATCTACAACAAAGTTGAAGACCCCAAGGAACTTGAAAAATTGAGCGGAACAGTCCACCATCAAGGCGTTGTCGCCATGATTTATATGCCTGAAATAACGCCTTTGGATTCCGACATCGCAGAATCGTGGGTAGAAAATAAAGAAAGTGCATTGATTCTTGACCATATAGGAAACGCGAATAATTTTGGCGCAATCGTAAGAAGCGCTGCGTTTTTTGGCATAAAAAACATAATTATTCCCGAAGACGATTCCGAATGCGCCGTAACCACAAGTTCATATAGAATTGCGGAAGGCGGAATGGAATTCGTGCGAATCTATTCCGTGCGCTCAATCGGACGCTTGATAAACGCAATGAAAGGGAAAATGGTCTCCATCGGAACGGACCTGACCGTCCGGAAAAATTTTTCTTATGACATAAAATCTCTTTGCGGCGGAAAACCTGCTCTGCTGATTATCGGAAACGAAGAGCAGGGCATCAGCGATGAAGTCAGGAAAAATTGCGACCACTTGGTTCTGATTCCTTTTGCAGGGCTTGCCGACGGGCAAAAAGAACCGCCAATAGACAGCCTGAATGTTGCTCAGGCAACTTCCATAATTCTTTATGAATTGGCTAGAACAAACTGAAAATATGTTTTCTGCGCACAAAATATTGCGGCAAAAATGATTTTTCCAAAACTTTTGTGCGCAAAGTACGCCAAATTTTATTTCCTTAAAAAAATCCAACTTGAAAATCGGTTTGCCTTTAGAACAATGCCAAAGCAGCAATTTTCTGAAAATTTTATTTCTTTTCAGAGGCAAGCAGTTTTTTGCATTCCTCAATTCCTTCTTTCTGTTCCTTGGTTATGCCGGGAAAAATCGGATTTATGGATTTCAGTTCTTTTAGAATAATTTCCGAAAGCAGATATCGGGCAAACCATTTATCGTCGGCAGGAAGCACATACCACGGACATTTCTCGGTAGAAGTATTGTTTATCGCATCCTGAAATGCATCCTGATATTTTTCAAAAAACGCCCGTTCTTTTATATCGTTGATAGAAAATTTCCAATGCTTGTCGGAGCGCTCCGCACGCTTTAGGAAACGTCTTTTCTGTTCGTCTTTCGATACATTCAGAAAAATCTTTACAATCCTTGTTCCATTGCCGTAAAGATATTTTTCCCACGCAAGTATGTCTGCATATTTGTTTTCTATATAGTTTCCTTCGAGCATTCTTGGCGCAACTTTATAGTTCTTATAATCCTCGTGAACTTTTACCACAAGGACTTCTTCATAATACGAACGATTAAAGATGGCGATTCGTCCTTTTGGCGGAATATTTTTATGATATCGCCAAAGAAAATCGTGATTGGCTTCGATTACCGATGGAGTTCTGTAATTGTAAACAGTTATTCCGCTTGGATTTATTCCGGAAAAAACATGTTTTATTATACTGTCTTTTCCCGCGCCGTCCAAAGCTTGAAGACATATAAGAATCGATTCTCTTCCTTCCGCAAAAAGGGCTTCCTGAAGCTGCATTATTTCTTCGACATTCTTCTGCTTTTGCTCTGTAAGTTCATTTTTAAGCGTTTCCCGCCCACACGAATCCGTGCAAGCCGCTTTTATGTCAAAAAAATTTGTTCCGTCAAAAGTGTAATCATCAAGCCGTATCATTGTACCTCCGATAGCAATTCCGAATTTAGAACGGCAATTTAAATCCGTTCGTTGCATTTTTTATTGCAGAAGACGCTGCGTCTACGGCTGCGTTTTTTGCCGCATTCGCAATCTGATTCTGAATTTCTTTCTTTTTTGAATCCAACTGTTTTTGCAGGGAATCAATGCCAGCTTTTTCTTTTCCGATTAAATTTTGAATATCCAAAAATTTATCGATTTTTTCAGTGGCGATTCCTGTTCTTTCCGAAAGCATTTTCGAAGCGTTTTCCCTGGCGTTTGCGGAAATGGAATCAAGTTCGCCGAATATTGCGGCTGTCACTGGCTCTGCAAGTTGCCTTGAAAGTGAATCCAAATTCTCTATGGAAACCGAAACTCCGTTTTCCTTGCTGAAATCAACTGAAAATCCTATCGGCAGTTTTTTGATTCCTTTTAGAGCCTTTCCGTAAAGTTCCGAAAGTCTTGCCGGTTCAAAAGCCATTCCGTCAATTCCGTCCATCGATATGTTCAACAAACCGGAAATCTTGAAACTGCCATCCGAATCTCCGGAAAACTTCGCAGAAATATCCGCTTTTGAGTCAAACGAAAAAATTTGTGCATCCGCAGAAAACGGATAGTTTTTCCCCGAATAATTTGCAACAACCAGCGGAGATTCGCTGTTCGTCCGGGCATCCACGGTTACACTCGCCTTGTTGTCGCCAAAGATTTTAAAATCGGCTTCTATTTTTGCAGGCTTTCCGTAAACGTTCTGGTCACTCGAAATGTCTGCGGCAACGCATTTAAAAATCAATGTTTCCGCATTTTGCTCCTTTCCATATTCATAACCGGAAGCAACAACATTATTCAAAAGGATTTTTGGAATCCCGTCCGAGCCAAAATAAAAATCCCGTCCTTTAAGCCGTTTCCTAGATTTTTTCTGATTTTTCCCGGATTTTTTCGGCTTCTGCTTTTTTGCCGAACCGCCGGATTTTCCCGACGAATCATTTTTTATTTCAATAGCCTTTTTCATCGCAGTGTTTGCATATGGATAATATTTTCCCGCCGCGGAATAAAGCACCGACTGAACGGCTTGGCTCATCACCTCCGAAAAACCTTGAATACTGAAAAGTTTCTTTGCTTCCCCGATTTTTGTTTCCACAAGATTCAGGTCGGAAACCACCGCTTTTTCAATCTGTTTTGCGTACGCCGCAATCTGAACGGAATCCGTTTTTATTTCGCCGCTGCTCTTTTCAACGGTTTCCTTCAGAGAATTTCCCGTTATATATGCATTGTTCAGACTTTCCAAAGCCGATTTCAATTTTTCGACATCTTTTATTTTAGTCCAGTCGGTTTTTAAAATATCGTTCACGCTTGAACTGAATCCCGTAATTTCAGCCTGAATTTTTGCGGGCGTATCCTGCCATTTTGTAATTTTTTCCTGAATTCCAGCAGAAATATCATCCGCAATTTTTGGAGATTCCAGCTGCTCCTGCAAATCGGCAAGGATTCTTTCGGGATTATAATTTTGGAACATTGCCATAAAATATTCCGAAACGGAATTTTTCAATTCTTCCGACTTTTTGGAAATGTCGCTTTCCTCAGACTGCTTGGTCTTCTTTTCTTTTAATGCGATTTTCCCCGAAACTTTTCTGTCCGTATTTAGAGCAACCCCTTCAACGATAATATTTTCCGCATGAAATTTTCCTTTGCACAAATCGGCAAGGTCAAAATCAATCATAATATCGTCCGCTTGAAAAATATTTTTCATTGGAGAATCTTTGTTTGCCTGCTCCAAACCTTTTATGTTCAGGTAAGAATTAAAAAATTTAAAATCGACTTTGGAAATATCGGTTTTCGCCTTAAAAATTCCCTGCATGGACGAAACGATAATATTTTTTACGATTACATTCTTAAAAAGAGAAAAACTGATTCCTGCGGCAGTGATAAAAACCGCAACTGCAACAAGCGGAACGATTTTTATCCCGCCCTTTTGGTTTTTTATCTGTTTTGAAAGGATTTTATAGCGTTTCAAATCATTTTTAGAAATCTGCGACGAAAAATCGACTTTTAAAGTCGGGCGACCTTTTTTGTCCGCCGAAGAAACAAAAATTTTTTTAACAAAATCTTTGTCGGCTTCGATAAAAATATGTTTTCCGATTTTTTTCTCATAGGAATCGACCGTGTATTCTTTCTTAAAAATCGACGGAAGCTTTTTTGCGGAAACAGATTTTATTTTTTTTGCGGATTTTTTATCGATTTTGTTACCAATCATTTTTCTTCCTTAAAGCGATGCCGAAGTTTTTGAAAAAATTTTTGCCAATGCCGGAATCCTATAAACGGTTTTCAAAAATTTTGAATTGTTGAATTTAGGAGCGATATTTTTCCGCCAAAATTTTATCAAAAAAATCGAAACAACATAAAGCGGCGCATAAACTGCAAGCCCGACGGCAAACGAACCAATCACCATGGTATTGTTCAGCCTTGTAAATCCCACGAACGGAACGTCAAACAGCTTTGAAAAAAAATTCTGCAAAGGCGCGAACGAAAGAATTGCATAGCCGACAGAATCGAACAAAGGGTCAAGAAAATAAGCAAGTCCCGAACCTGCGATAATCATTATAAAATAACCGGGCTTGCTGATTCTCACAAAAGCAAAGAAAACCAAAAGAACATACCAAAGCAGATTGTTTTTAGGCATGAAGCCCAAAAGCAAGCCGATACAAAATGAATTTGCGATTTGGCTTGATTTTACGTTTGCGTTGAAAGCCTTCAAAAGCTTAATCAAATAATTAAGCATAATCTCTCCAAAAGTTACGTATGCGCCCACCAATGCGGCGATTTCACGAAATGACATTCCATAAGACCGCCGCATTGTGATGAATGATTGATTATAACATAAAATTCAGGCTCAAAACATACATTGCAGAAAAGAACGTTCCTTCTGCATGGGGAAAAACGCTGATTCTTGCGTTTTAATCCACCAAAGGTAAAAACAATGCGAGTTTGCTATTCGGCAAACTCGCTTATTGAACGCATTTTTTCATTTCATTGCAAAAATACGGAGAGCAATATAAAACGTACGAACGCAGAATAATGGAGAGGGTTTTATCGGACTAATATAAAAGAATTGGTATATGCGTCTATTTTTTGGCTGAAAAAATAAAATGTAAACGGTCGGCATTTGGTGAAAAAAAATAATGAAAACCAAGCCGACCGCCATTTTTAGAGAAAAATTAAAACCTGAACATAACGCCTGTTTTTATAGTGAAGATATTTTCAAAGCCAGTTTTATAAGCAAGTTTTAAATAATCATTTATCGCACGAACATAACCATCCGCTGATTCCGAATAAGCTATTGCAAGAGTGTCGGCAAGAATAAGGCTTATTCCTATTTTTTCTGAAAAGAAATATTGAGTGCCCAGCTGAATCCTGACACCCGAATTAATACCTACGTCTTTTCATTTTTCTTTTTTCCCTGCGTTTTCCATATATATGCTAAATACTTTCATTCCCACAGCAGGTCCTGCTCCAACATTGATATAAAATTTGTCGTCATAAAGTTTGAAAGTACGTCCTAAAACAATACTCATTTCCCATGCAAACGGATTCTTAATATCAAAAATCTTGGTAAGGCTATTTCCGTGGGAATCACTTCCATCGAGAATCGTGGAACCTTTTCCGATAACAGAAAAATCATTGTTCGCAATAAAAGTAAATCCGCTTGACTTAGTGATAAATCCAAGCGAAATTCCTACATCCATTGAGTTTAGTGAAAAAGTAGAGTCGCCATAAGCTTGTTGCGTCGAACCTACAGAAAATGACCAGCTTCTCATACCATACGACAAGTTCGAGTAACCAATACTCGGCAAAATAATAAATTCCGCTGCGAAACAATGCACGGAAACCAATAGCAATGAAAAAAACACGATAAAAATCTTTTTCATTTTTCATTATTCTCCTTAATTGTAGAATACATTGCCAAGGGCAATTTTATATAAGGAT
>CAJPOF010000067.1 GCA_905372235.1 uncultured Treponema sp. | reverse complement strand
TTAAAGCCCCGTGATGGGGCTTTAAAAAGACCGAGCGGATAGCGGGCGGCGGAACACCCGACCCTTTGCCCGTTTTCGGGCAAAGGGGGGCACCCAAAAGAAAAAAGAGGACTGTAAGATGGGAGAAAATTATTTTAATTCAATTCCGTGGCGAGAGGCGCGTTTGCAGCTGGGGCATTGCCGTTCGATGGCTAAGGAAGAATTTGACGACGGCGTGAATGCTCTGAAGGGGAAGAAGATTGTTATTGTTGGATGCGGCGCGCAGGGGCTGAACCAGGGGCTGTGTCTAAGGGATTCCGGGCTTGATGTTTCTTATGCGCTTCGTGAAAGTGCGATTTCTGAAAAAAGGCAGTCGTGGAAGAACGCCACTGAAAATGGATTTGAAGTTGGCTCTTACGACAAAATGATTCCCGATGCCGACCTGGTTGGAAATCTTACGCCGGACAAGCAGCACAGTTCTGTGATTTCCGAGGTTATGAAAAGAATGAAAAAAGGTTCTGCGCTTTGGTATTCGCACGGATTTAATATCGTTGAAGAAGGAATGCAGATAAGACCGGACATAACGGTTGTGATGTGCGCTCCAAAAGGTCCGGGAACTGAGGTTTATCAGGAATTCAAGCGGGGATTCGGTGTTCCGGATCTTATTGCGGTGCATCCTGCAAACGACCCTGAGGGGAAAGGCTGGGCTTATGCAAAGGCTTTGGCTGTAGGAATGGGCGGTTCAAGGGCGGGCGTTCTTGAGTCTTCGTTTGTGGCTGAAGTCAAGTCGGACCTGATGGGCGAGCAGACGATTCTTTGCGGAATGCTTCAGGCAGGAACTATCGTGTGCTTTGACAAGATGGTTTCCGAAGGGATTTCTTCCGAATATGCGACAAAATTCTTGATGCACGGCTGGAATGTGGTATCCGAAGCTTTGAAGTGGGGCGGCGTTACGAACATGATGGATCGCCTTTCAAATCCTGCGAAGATTAGGGCGAACGAACTTTCCAAAGAAATAAAGGAACTTTTGACTCCGCTTTACAGAAAGCACATGGACGACATCATTTCGGGAAAATTTTCTTCCACAATGATGGAGGACTGGAAAAACAAGGACAAGGATCTGCTTTCGTGGCGAGAGGAAACCGGACGGCTTCCTTTTGAATCGGCGGAAGAGTCGGGCGAGGATATTTCCGAGCAGGAGTATTTTGACAAGGGAATCCTGCTTGTTGCCATGGTAAAGGCTGGCTGCGAGCTTGCGTTTGAGACGATGGTTGATGCCGGAATAAAAAGTGAGTCCGCATATTACGAGTCTTTGCACGAAGTTCCGCTTATCGCAAACCTTATAGACAGAAAGCGGCTTTACGAGATGAATCGGGTGATTTCCGACACGGCGGAGTACGGTTGCTATCTATTTGCGCGCGTCGCCGCTCCACTTATGGAAAAAAGCCTTATGCCGAAACTTCATGCCGACGTTATCGGAAAGGGGCTTGACGCAAATGATTCTTCCGTTTCGAATCAGGTTTTGGTGCAAGTGAACGCCGAAATCCGTAACCACCCGATTGAAGTAGTGGGAAGAAAACTTCGCGCGTACATGACAGGAATGAAGGCGGTTTTGTAAGGCGAAAGGTTTTTGCAATGCATTTCTAAAAATCCGGAGTTTTGTAAAAATGCCGGATTTTTGTTTTGGTATGCTTTTGGAACGGAAAGTTTATTTTAAGCGGTACAGATAGCGCCGCTTAAAAATACTGCGAGTTTCCCATTCGGCAAACTCGCAGATTTACGAGTGCGCTTTTGTGCACGAATGCAGCGGTTAAGAGAATTGATATTCTCTTAACCGCTGCATTTTAAGGAATGAAAAGCCTCACCAAATCTGCAAGATTTCTTAGGATGCGATTTTATTGCGGCTGAAAAATATTCTAAAAAAATTAAAAAATCGGGCGGCTTGGATAAAAGGCCGCCTGATTTTTTTTGCGAAAACAGACTTTGTGTGATAATATTACCCGAATGAGAAATTTCAAGAAAACAAGAAGATTAAACCTAAGAACAAAATTTGCCCTCATTGCATTGGTCGCCGCCTTGCAGATGACGGTTCTTGTGGTGCTATCTTTTTTAGGAATAGGATTTATAAATCGCCTGACAGATTATCAGTACCTTCAGCGTTCGGTGCAGCTTGGATTTTCCAACATAACCAATTATCTGAATCAGACTGTTTCGTGGGCGATAGAACCGGACACTCTTTACACGGAATGGAACGAAAAACTGGTGTCGTTGAACAAAAAGTTCCATAAACTTCATGACGACAAAGTTACCAAATATTTTGGAAAGGATTTTGCCGACAACCTTATGACGGTTAAGAGCCGCTGGTCAAAAATCCTTGGCATGATAAATCCGTTCAACAATCAGTATAAAACGATGCAGGAAATCGCGCTTTCCGACGAGGTAAAATCTTTGGTAAGACGAAGCGGAATTCAGGTGGCGTTCGATCGTTTTCCCGAGGATGAAAACGTGAATCTTTTGTACAGCCAGCAATTTTTGATTCGCAACCAGATGAAAGACATCATGAAAGAGGAGGCCTCGTTGAAGGAAAGCCTTGAAGTCATGAATGAAATGCTTGGAATTCAGGTTGAAAGAATCAGCAGGCTTCTTTATGCGATGGAGATTTTTTTGGGAGCTGTTTTTGTGGTTCTTATTTTTGTTCTGATTAGGCTTGGAACAGGAGTTGTGAGCAAAAACATTCTTCGAGTCCGGGATTTTTCGTCCGGTTTGGCTGAAAAAGATTTTAGGCACAGCATAGTTCCGTCCGGAAGCACGGAAATGCAAGACCTTATGGGAAACATGAACGGAATGGTAAAAGCCGTGAATGATTTTTTCATTGTTGTAAAGAAAACTGCGGCACGGGCGATTTCTTCCGGCTATTCGATAAACGATTCTGCTTCAAGCACTGCCGCCGCGACTAAAGAAATCAACGGAAGCATAGAGGCGATAAGCTCCGAGTTCGAGCATATCGATAAATCCGTGACAAACGCCGCTCGTGCCATCGAAGAAATAAACCGGCAGGTTGAAACATTGGTCGTGGATAATGCCGAGCAGACATCTGCAATCGACGAAAGCACAAGTTCGATTTCCTCTATGGTGAACGCCCTTATTTCGATAAAGGAAAACGCCCTTTTACGCACGAAGAATGCCGAAGAAATGAAGTCGCTTGTATTTGACGGAGACCAGAAAATCGCCTTTACTGCGTCCGTTCTTGAGGATGTCATGACCCAGCTTGACGAGATTGCGGAAATCATAACGATTATCGATGGCGTTTCTGAAAAGACGAATCTTCTTTCGATGAACGCCGCGATAGAGTCTGCCCACGCAGGAGATGCCGGAAAAGGATTTGCCGTGGTTGCCGAGGAGATAAAAGTTCTTGCGGAATCGACGGCGACAAATGCGCAAAAAATAAACGATTCTATTACCAACATAATAAACAAGGTTACGGAAGCCACTAAGGCGAGCCACGCTGCGACACTTGCGTTCGGAAAGGTGAGTTCGCATTCCGCTGTTGTTATAGATTCGTTCAAGGAAATTTCAGGCGGACTTGAAGAACTTGGTTCCAGGGCAAGTCAAATCACCCAAAAGACCGACATTACCGCCGATGCCGCCGACAAAATCAACGGATATTGCGTGAATATCGCTTCTCAGCAGGATACGATTTCGGAGGAGATTTCATCGATTGAAAAACTTTTCAAGCAGGTGATTCAAGTTTTTAACGGGATAAAAAAAGGCACTGGGAACATCGTAGAAAGGATGGAAACCGTCGGGAATTTGAGCAAGGAAGGCTACAGAAATATGGCGGACCTTGAAAATGTGCTTGAACAGTTCAAGACCACAAGCGACGACGATGAGGAAGTCCAGCTTGAAGTCAATGAAAACCCCATCGAAAAAATAATATCGTCTGAATTGCAACAGCAGATTGAACGCGGATGCGAAAATTGTTCCGACGGTATGGATTCCGTGGAATTCGATCCGGATTCGGTTGAGGAATGCTGATTTTTTGAGGTGCAAAAAAAATTGCGCCTCGCACTCGATTCTCATCGGCAAATCCCTCGAAAATGAAAGCATAATTTTTACAATTCATTCGAAACTCCAAATCGTCCCTATTAAAACTCATCTGTTTATATGCTACAATCCTTTCATGCTTGGATTTTTCTTCAGAAAGAATTTTTACGAAGGTTGGGATAATGTCCTGCTTTTCTTTGTTCCAAACCTGATTTTGGATGCTGTGATTGTCGTTCTTGGAATCGGAGCTTTTTTTGTCACCAAGATTCCTGAAAGTCTTGCAGTGCTTGGCGTTGTGCTTTGGGCATTTTTTGCGCTTGCTCTGATTCTGTGCGCTTCCATAATGGCTCTTGCGTGGGCGGAAAGTGCCGCTGAGATAGTGGATTACGGCGTCCTCGAACTCAGAGATTTTTTTAAGGCAATAAAAGGCTGCGTAACGGACGGCATAAAATACGGTCTTGTTCTCTACGTTGTTACGATAATTACTATTGTCGGCGCAATTTATTATTTAAAGCCGCAGTTCAATTCCCGTGTTTCTTTGCAGAAAAGCACGATTGAGGCGGAAGGCAGAATGGAAAGCGAAATTGCAGGCGAAGACAATTCTTCGGTAAAACTAAAAACCGGCGAGCAGGATTCCTTTGCGGGACTTCTTGCCGGATTCATGTTTTTGTGGATTTCCGCTTCGATTTATATGGGACTTTTTTGGTATCCTGCTTTGCGTTCGCTTCTGCATGACCGCTTTGGAAAAAGCATGAAAAAATGTTTTGTGATTCTGTTCGATAATTTCGGAAAAAGTTTTGTGATTGGTCTGTACAATATTTTTCTGCTTTTTGTGTCGGTCATTCTTCTTGGTCTTGCCCCCGGACTTGCCGGAATCGGACTTTCCAGGGAAAACGCAATGTATCTTCTTTTGAAAAAATACGACTATCTTGCGGAACTCGATAAAGAAAACGAACCTAAAAACAGCCGCAAACGAAGAAGAATTCCTTGGGGCGAAATACTGGAAGACGACATTGCGGCAACAGGAACAAGGACGCTGAAGGGATTTTTTATGCCGTGGAAGGAACTTGAGGAGCAGGGTGCAAAGGACGTAAAGCGTCCGAAACTCGAAGAAGAAGACGAGAAGTGGAAGGAGTAGCGGAACTCGATTATCGGTTTAAGAATTGCAAAAAAAATCCGTTGCATAAAAAACGGCTATCACGAAACGGATGGAATTGTCCGGTTTTTCGTGCATAAAAAAATCCGCCCGAAAATCATCGAGCGGATTTTTGCTTTTCAGACCTATAAGTCTATTTTGACATCAGCATCGTTTTTGAGTCAATCTTTAGGCTTACCGGTTCGATTTCCTTGTCATCGGATTTCAGCACGGTGAGTTCCACGCTGTTTCCGTTTGAGGCAAGATGCCCGACCGTAGAAAAATACGGAAGAAAATCCTTGCTTACTGTTTCGGAAAGTTTTGCGGCCTCGTTTGTATCGCTGAACCAAGCTACGATTTTCTCGGATTTTACATAGTCTGCGACCGATGCAATATCCTCTTTTGAGATTTTTGAAAAATCAGCACCGTCTACGACTATGGCAGAGATGTTCGTTCCGCCTTCTTTTAGAGCCTTTATTGTTCGCACAACCTTTGGCAGCGTGAAATTTTCCTGATTGAAGTTCAGTATGATTCTGTTGCTGACAATCGATTCGTTCAATTCCGTCGTATCGCCGAAATTCTTTTTCTTGCCGATTTCCGAAAGCACGTTCTCATACCATGTGATTACGTTTGACGAATGCTGGTCAAACGACACGTGGACGAGCGGCTTGTCCTGGATAAGGGCATCCAGACCGAACTGAACAAGTACGGATGTTTTTCCCAATCCTTTTTTTGCCGTTATAAGTCCCATCTGACCTGATTTTAGACCGCCGTCGGAAATTTTTTCGAACAACCTGACCGGGCTATGATTTATAAGATCCTGTTTTACCATAAATAAAATCCTCCTGAATGAACGGCTTTCCGTTATTTGTTTCCCTTTGCCTTTTCTTCCTGATGTTTCTTTATCAGTTCGTCGGCAACGGCGTTAGGAACTTTTCCGTATTTCAGGAATTCCATGGTGAATTCTCCCTTTCCCTGGGTTGAGGAACGGAGAATGGTAGAAAAACCGAACATTTCTGAAAGCGGAACTTCCGCATTCACTACGGATGTGTTGTTCTCGTCCGTGGTCTCGCCGATAATTCCTCGTCTTTGGTTTATGAGACCGAAAACGTTTCCCTGGAATTCGTTAGGAGCCGCAATCTGAACTTTCATTATAGGCTCAAGAATTACAGGCTTCGCTTTTGAATATCCCTCCCGGAACGCTCCGATAGCAGCGGTCTGGAATGCGTTGTCGTTTGAGTCCACAGGGTGATACTGACCATCGTTTATCGTGATTTTTACGCCCACGATAGGAGCTCCGATAAGAGAACCTTCCTTGACAGCCTTCTGGAATCCCTTGTCGCATGACGGAATGAACTCGTTAGGAATTGCGCCGCCTTTTATTGAGTCAACAAACTCGTAGTCCTTTTCCGAATCAGGCTCCATGAATCCTGCAACTCTACCGTACTGACCTGAACCACCGGTCTGCTTTTTGTGGGTATAGTTAAAGTCTCCGCGGGCGGTTATAGATTCCCTGTATGCTACCTGAGGAGCGCCTGTGGTTACCTCGCAGTTGTATTCTCGCTTCATTCGTTCTACATAGACTGCAAGATGAAGTTCGCCCATTCCCTTGATGATTGTTTCATTGGATTCGGGGTCGGTGTATGTTTGGAACGTAGGGTCTTCCTTGGTGAACCTGTTCAAAGCCTTTGAAAGCTGCATAGAAGCCTGCTTGTCCTTTGGCGTTATCGAAAGTGAGATTACCGGCTCAGGAACAAACATTGATGCCATGGAAAGATTTACTCCGCCACCTGTGAACGTGTCGCCGGAAGCGCAGTCCACGCCGAAGAGGGCAACGATGTCGCCTGCGCAACCTTCGTTGATGTCTTCCATCTGGGCAGAATTCATTCGTACAAGGCGTCCGACCTTGAATTTTTTCTTGTTGCGGGTGTTGTACAGTTCCTCGCCTTTTTTGATTTTTCCCTGATATACGCGGGTGTATGTCAACTGACCGTACTGTCCGTCGTCAAGTTTGAACGCCAATGCCACGCAAGGCTTGTTGTCCACGGATTCAAGCGGAACTTCCGCTTCGTTGTTATCCAAATCGAGGGCGACATTCTTTACTTCATTAGGAGCCGGAAGATAGCGGGTAACCGCATCGAGCAAAGGCTGGATTCCCTTGTTCACGTGGGCGGAACCCAAGAAAACACCTACAAACTGCTCTGAAATTGTTCCCTTTCGGATTGCTTCGATAAGCTGAGCTTCGTCAGGTTCCTGTCCTTCAAGGACTTTTTCCATAAGGTCGTCGTCAAAGTTGCAGGCTTCCTCGACCATTTCCTGGCGATACCTTTTTGCGTCTTCCACAAGGTGAGAAGGAATTTCTGCGATACGGATATTTTCGCCGTTTGCGCCGTCAAAATAAATTGCCTTCATGGCAACCAAATCCACGACTCCTTCAAGTTTTTCCTCAAGACCGATAGGAAGTTCCATCATGTGGGCGTTGAGACCCAATTTATCCCTAAGCTGTCCGCACACACGGATAGGATTTGCTCCTTGTCGGTCACATTTATTCACAAATGCAATTCGAGGCACGTGATAGCGTTTCAACTGGCGGTCTACAGTGATTGACTGGGACTGAACTCCGGCGACGGCGCAAAGAATCATTATCGCACCGTCCAAAACTCTAAGAGAGCGTTCTACTTCTACCGTGAAGTCTACGTGGCCCGGAGTGTCGATAAGGTTTATGGTGTAATCTTTCCACTGAACCTGTGTTGCTGCTGACTGGATTGTGATTCCGCGCTCGCGTTCCAATTCCATGTTGTCCATAACAGCACCGACACCATCTTTTCCGCGAACTTCGTGAATCGCATGAATCTTGTTACAATAGAACAGAATTCGTTCAGAAGTTGTTGTTTTTCCTGAGTCAATGTGGGCACTGATACCGATATTTCTCATCTTTGAAATATCAAAAGCCATATTGTTACCTCTTTAAAAATTAATTTCGATTTTAGTTCCAATAATATAATGAAAATGGGAATGCGTATCAACAGCCCGTAAAAACGCGCTAAAATCAATATTTGCTTTGCTTTTATTCAACAAGAAAAAAGAAAATCTTTGCCGATTTCGGTTCACCGATTTATAGAAGAATTGCATTTTGCCGAAATCACACAGGATTGAAAAACAAGTTTCAGATTATTGAAATATTATAAAAATCTGCCGATTTTTTTGAATTCTCCGCAAAATTTAATTTTTACGCCGGAAAAGAGTTTTCATAAAATTTTCAAAAACTATTGTCTAAGAAATAAAATTGTGTTATGTTGCGTGCGGTTTTAGGTGTGCCTGAAAAATACGGTCGGACTGTGAAATCCGAACTATATGCAAACTATGTGGCGGAGAGTTGTTGTCACTTTTTTACAGGCATTTTGAAGACGGACGCTTTTTCTTTTTAGTGCCGATTGAAAAGCGGTCTTTTATGAATCTGAAGGGAAGATTTTAGGAGAATCGATGAAAAAGATTTTTTTGACGCTCTCAAGTGTCTCGGCGATTTTGTTTTTGTTCGCCTCATGCAAGTTTAATGTAAAAAGTGACGTTCAAAGTTTTACGGCGACATATACGGTGGTCGGAAACGGAAGCGTCGGAGTTACGCTTGACGGAAATGATTTTGAAAGCGGCGGCTCTGTGGAAAATGGAAAAATCCTTGTGTTTTCGGCTACTCCGAGCGAAGGCTACAAAACCGAATGGGCTTCGGGAATGGTTCAGGATTTGCTTGACGAGAACAAGGCGAGCCTCAAGGTTACCAAGGAAACTGACGTATCGGTGATGTTCAAGCCGAAAGAGGGAATCTTCTATAAAGTCGAGCATTACAAGCAGAACGCTTCTGACGCTGAATACACGTTGGACGCTTCTTCTTCCGATGAAAAAAACGGCGTTGCTTTCGGAACTACGGAAGCCGTAAAAAAGGATTTTGAAGGTTTTGAAGCAAAACCTTTCGAGCAGATGACGATAAACGCAGACGGCTCGACTGTGGTAAAAATCTTCTACGACAGAAAAGTTGTGACAGTGCGTTTTGATTCGAACGGTGGCGACGGCACGATGGAAAACCAGACTTTCGTTTACGGCATTCCGCAAAAATTGAAAAGCAACGGTTTTTCTAGAGACGAATATCTTTACAAAGGCTGGAACACAAATGCTGACGGAAGCGGCACATCCTATTCCGATGGCGCAACCGTGGATAATTTTATCGGAAATGCGGAGGGAACAGTTACCCTTTACGCAAAATGGACGCTTTCAAACGGCGGACTTGTAGGAACTGCCACGAAAGGTCAAGCGCAGGGAAAAGATGTGAGTGAGGCTTGGATGAACTCCGACGGAAATTTGTCGATTGGCGGAACTGACATAAAAAAGACGGGAGAAGTTGTTGTCATTCCTACTGGAACGGTCGGCACGGTTACAATGCGTGATGATTCCAGTTGGAGCGGCTACTTGTCGCTCGATGGCGAGCCGGATTTGAAAGGCGGTTTTCTAAAAGAACGCAGGATAAAACTTAGTCCGTTTGTGATGTCAAAATACGAGGTAACGCAACAACTTTACAATTCGATTATGGAAAATAATCCAAGTCATTTTCTTACTGGTGCAACGGACGGCGAAGAGCAGGCAATGCGTCCGGTGGAAAGAGTTACTTGGTTCTATGCGGTGGCGTTCTGCAACGAACTTACAAAGAAAACGATGAGCGAAAACGATTGCGTGTACTACAGCGACGATGCCCTTTCAAATCCATATACAAAATCCGACGCGGCGGCAAAAAAGGACGTATATCCTGCCTACGATGCAGAAAATAGAAAATGGACGAAATTCGGCTACAGACTTCCGACAGAAACCGAATGGGAGTATGCGGCTCGCGGCGGAGACCCTAATGAGGAATGCTGGAAATACGCTTATTCCGGCGTGGATACTGAAAATGTTCCTTCAGGTTTTGCGAAAACGCCTCACGACCAGCCCCTTGATAATTATGGTTGGTACGAGTCAAATTCTTTTGGAAAAACGCATGAAGTCGGATTAAAGGCGGCGAATGCGTTGGGGCTTTTTGACATGACCGGAAATGTGTGGGAATGGTGCTTTGATCGGGAAGGATATAAAAAAATCACGGTTGACGACAATAAGTACACCGGCGACAACAATTTTGTGGAAAATCCGCTCGGTTATTCAAAAAGTGCGTCGTTTCGAGTTGACCGCGGAGGCAGCTGGAAGAGTCGTTCGTACGATTGCGCCGTGTCAAGCAGAGACAGGCACGCACCTGATACGCCAAGTTTCATCTTGGGCTTCCGCACGGTCCGCACAACTGAATAGAAAAATATGCTTTTTGCCTACTAGTTGAGCATCTAAGTTTTTCAAAATGGCAAAAAGCGTTTAAGTTTTGCGAAAGCATTACTTATTGTTGGGGAAAGGGCTTATGCCTTTTCCCCAACTCTTTTTACGGCTCGAAATTCCATCAAATCGCATAAAATCCGAAAACGTTTTGAACATTAAGTTTTTATCTAAAAGTTCTTTGCTTAACGCATGCAAAATGCTATAGTAGCACCATACGTGCGATTAGCTCAGTGGTAGAGCGCTACCTTCACACGGTAGATGTCATTGGTTCAATCCCAATATCGCATATCGAAGCCGGAGATGAAAGTTTCCGGCTTTTTTTGCCTGTTAGCCGCAGTTTTTGCTCCCAATAAAAATTGTGGCGACTGATTTTTATTTTACAATTTATTTGGGCGAAGCGCATCTTCCAAGCGGCGTTCCGC
>CAJPOF010000066.1 GCA_905372235.1 uncultured Treponema sp. | reverse complement strand
TGCGGAAATTCGCCAATCCTCGCCTTTTGAAAAAGGCTTGCGGTTGTCGAATTTTAAGGAAGGTTTATTTTCGAGCCGTTGTTTCCTTTGTACGGATTTTTCTTTTGCGTCATTTTCCGTACTGTTCCTGAATCTCCTTTATTTGGTCTCGCACTGCGGCGGCTTTTTCGTATTCAAGATGTTCGGCGTAATCCTGCATCTCTTTTTCAAGCATTTTCAAAAGCTTTGTTCGCTGTTTTTTGTCGAACAGATTTGAGGTGCGTTTTAGAACATCGATTTCGACTTTTGCGGTCTCTTCCGCTTCTTTTTCCTGATGTTCAAGTATGTCCTGCACAGCTTTTTTGATTGTGGACGGCGTGATTCCGTGCTTTTTGTTGTACGCTTCCTGGATTTCCCTGCGATACCTTGTCTCTTCGATGGCTTCCTTCATTGCATCGCTCATTCTGTCGGCATACATGATTACCTTCCCTTCGGCATTTCGTGCCGCTCGTCCGATAATCTGAATCAAAGATGTGGTGGAACGAAGAAATCCGATTTTGTCGGCGTCAAGGAGCGCGATGAAACTTACTTCCGGAAGGTCTATACCTTCCCTTAGAAGGTTGATTCCTATAAGTACATCTATTTTTCCGCTTCGGAGTTCCTTGAGTATTTCCACTCGCTGAAACGTGTCGATTTCCGAGTGGATGTAGCGCACCTTTAGCGAAAGCCCAGTCAGATAGTTGGTAAGGTCTTCCGCCATTTTTTTTGTGAGCGTAAGAACAAGGGAGCGTTCATTTTTTTTGATTCTCTCCAAGATTTCTTTGTGAATGTCTTCCATTTGACCTTCGCTGGGGCGAACTTCGACGATTGGGTCGAGAAGCCCGGTAGGTCGAATTATCTGCTCGATGACCTGAGAACTCTGCTTGATTTCCTCTTTTCGGGGGGTGGCGGTGACATATATAACTTGGTTTATCATCGCAAAGAATTCTTCGCTTTTTAGCGGGCGGTTGTCCAGCGCACTCGGAAGCCTGAAGCCAAAATCGACAAGATTTTGTTTTCGGCTGCGGTCTCCCTCGTACATCGCACCAATCTGCGGAACGGTTACGTGGGCTTCGTCTATTATGCATAGAAAATCATGCGGAAAATAGTGGAGGAGCGTCGCCGGCGGTTCTCCCGGACTTCGGGCGGCTATAGGCGCTGAATAATTTTCGATTCCGGAGCAATAGCCCATTTCGTTCATCATTTCGATGTCGTATGTTACACGGGTTTTCAGCCGTTCTGCCTCAAAGAATTTTTTCTCCGCTTCAAGAACTTTTAGACGCTCTTCAAGTTCCGCTTTGATTCGTTCCGTGGCTTCGTTCAATGCCTCTTTTGGAACGACAAAGTTTTTTGCAGGATATATTGATGTTTCGTCCAATTCTTCGGTTATTTTTCCCGAAATCACGTTGAATCTTCGGATTCTTGAAACTTCGTTCCATTCAAGTTCGATTCTGTACGCTTCGTCAAATTCCATGTACGGCGGATATATTTCGATTATGTCGCCCCGGATTCTGAAATTCGCTCTTTCCAGAACGGAATCGTTCCGTGAATACTGAATCTGAATCAACTCTTTTGCAAGTTTGTGTATGTCGATTTCGTGTCCTTTTTCGACGTGGACTTTCATGCTTTTGTAAAGTTCCGGCATTCCCAATCCGTATATGCACGAGACTGTGGCGATTACAATTACGTCCCGCCTTTCCATGAGGCTGTACGTCGCTTTCATTTTAAGTTGGTCTATCTCTTTGTTGATGCTTGCGTCTTTTTCGATGTAAAGGTCTCTTGCCGGAACATAGGCTTCGGGCTGGTAGTAATCGTAGTACGAGACAAAATATTCGACCGCATTGTTCGGAAAAAACGTCTTGAATTCCCTGTAAAGCTGGGCTGAAAGCGTCTTGTTGTGGCTTATGATGAGGGTCGGGCGTTGAACTTTTTCGATGATTTTTGCCATGGTGAACGTTTTTCCGGAACCTGTAACGCCTTTCAACGTTTGGTATTTTGCGCCGTTCAGAAAACCGGCAGAAAGAGCCTCGATTGCATCTCCTTGATCCCCGGACGGACTGAAAGGGGAGTCGACTAAAAACTTCCGCATTTTTCTCCAAATTTTTGTGATTTCTGAACGCAATTGCAGAAATCACAGTGCTATATACAAGTTTTGCAAAGCGAAAGCGTGTTTTTGTTCGCTTTCCGCTATATTCCGATGAAAAATGAAATCCTAAAATCCGAATCTGATTTTTCAAAGATTTATTTTTGACGGAGGAAAACTCCGCTTTTTTTATGCTTTTAAATGCCGTAGATTCTGTTTGCGTTTTTTTCCGATTTTCCCGTTGAAGACGGATCTGCAAGCCTTACTTGAATCGCCAAGTCCTTTCCGTTTCTTCGGACAGTCAAGTTCACGAATTCGCCGGGTCGTTTTGATTCCAGTGCAGAAAAATAGTCTGCTATGGAAGACACGGCTATGTTGTCGATTTTTGTTATCACGTCTCCGCCAAGGTAGATTATGCTTGTGCCGTAACGGGCGGCTTGATTTCCTGCCATTATTCCAGCCGCATCTGCATTTCCACCTTTTACAACTTGCGAGACCATAACTCCTTTTGAAACGTCAAGGCGCGCGTAGTTCGCTATCGTGTTATTAAGCTGGAAAATTGAAATCTGTATTATGCCTCTTCTGACCCGCCCGTATTTTATCAAGTCGGACGAAACCCTTATCGCCGTTTCCGCAGGGACTGCAAATCCGATGCCCGCATTGTTTCCTGACGAGGAATAAATCATTGTGTTTATGCCAATCATTCTTCCGCTCGTGTCCAAAAGCGGCCCACCGGAATTCCCCGGATTTATCGCCGTATCCGTCTGAATCATGTTGCGGATTATCCTGTCGTTGGAATTTTTTATAGGACGGCCCAAAGCTGAAACGATTCCCGTGGTCATTGTGCGCTCGAATCCGAACGGGTTTCCGATTGCGATGAGTTTTTGTCCGACTTTAAGGCTTGAAGAGTCTCCAAACGGAATTGTCTGTAAAATCGTTCCTTCCGGAGGCTCGAATTTTATCACGGCAAGGTCGCTTTCTTCGTCCGTGCCTACGACTTCGGCTTCGTATTGCGTGCCGTCCGAAAGCGAGACGTAAATTTTTGAAGCTCCTTTTACCACGTGCACGTTCGTAAGCACATAGCCGCGCTTGTCTATTATTGAGCCTGAACCGCTTCCGCCTTCCTGAACGATTGGTTCGAGGAACCAGTTCACGCCCACAATCTGAGTGTTTATGTTCACTACGGCAGGACTGCAGGAATTGTATACCCTTATGTTCTGATTTTCGTCTTGGGTGTATGAGTTTTCGGTCGCTACTTCAAGCTGTGCGATTACGGAAGAATTTTCCGTCTGCAGAACGGAATCTGTCTCGTACGAAAAATCATTGTCGTCCATTTTTTCGGCGGATTCCATGGAGAGCCGAACATCATTCTCCGCCTTCCGATTTTCGATTTTACGAGCGATGTGGAATCCAATCGAAGTGATTGAAGATGCGGCTATGACCGCCACCGACAAAAATAATATTACTTGGCTCTTGGAATACAGTTTCATACGACTAATATAATGAATTTTGTTGCAGGTTACAAACCTTTTATTGAATTGAAAACTTATTGACGGACAAAGACGGCTCTAAAAATGAAGCGTCGATTTTTGCGGCGGAAAAATCGTTTGCTGGGTGCAAAATTTATTGTCCGGAATCGGCGAGAAATCGCTTTGTGTGGGAAACCTGCTTTTTATGGCAATTTTTCGAAAACAGCAAATCCCGGACGATTTTTACCGCATTCTGTTCTTTCTTGCGGAAAAACTCATTCTTTTCAATATTGCGTCTATTTTTTTATCGTAAAGATTGTCGCTTGCCCAGTTTCCTGTAAGGTCATGGATTGTGCGTGCGAATTTTGTTTTGTGAACCCAGCCGTAACGCGGGTCTACGAGCGGATTTTTAAGTTCGACGTCTTCGGTTGTGGCGTATGCCTGAAGATGCTGTATGTGGGCTCGCACACCGATTTCTTCGCTTTCAAACCATTCTCCGGGGTGGGACGCATCAATCGCCCCAAGTCCGCAGTAGTTGTGCATTTCTGGAAGAACGAGGTTCCCGAATTTTAGATAGCCTGTCTCCAGACACATCTGCGCAAATGCGACATCGGAATTTATGCCTTCCGCCGCCGATTCCGTTATGTAAAGTTTTGCGAACTCAAGGATTCTGGTTCTGTCAAAGTCCGGGCGTTGTTCCAAAAAAAAACTTGCAAGCTGTTCCGCAGAAAGGCTCGGCTGTCCCATAAGTTCTTTGGAAATCTTTTTGTTTCCCGCTGGAATCGTTCTGCAAGAAAACGTAAATGAAAGAAGAATTCCAAGCAGAAAAAAAATCGTCTGTTTCATTTTTTTATTTTCGGAACAAAAACACGCCTGATTGAGAAAAAAACTTATTGTAAAACAAAAACGCCGAAGATTTTTGCTTCAAACGAATCTTTACGTTTTTTTCGTTTTAATTCGGATTTTCAAAAAATCCAAGTTCCGTAAAGTAAATCGACGGATTTACCTTCCGAAGATATTTGAATAATTTGTTTTTATCTTTATTTTTTCGTATTTTAAATTTAAAGAATCGAATTTAAGAAACAGACGGAGGTTTTTATGAATTACGATCAATTTACGATAAAAACTCAGGAAGCCATTCAGGATGCGGCATCTCTTGCCCAGAAAAATGACCATGGAGAAATCGGTCTTGAGCATCTTTTGAGCGCACTCTTGAATCAGCAGGACGGAATAGTTGTCCCGATTGTGGAGCATATAGGAGTCGGAAGCGCTTTACTGAAAAATCAGGTGGAAAATCTTCTTTCGCAATATCCGAAAGTTACGGGAAATGCGCAGGTGCGTTTTTCTTCGGAGACGGAAAAGACAATCGCAAAGGCAGAAAGCGAGATGTCCAAACTAAAGGATAAATTTCTTTCATGCGAGCATATTCTTCTTTCAATGGCAAAATCCGACGGGCGTGTAGGAGAACTTCTTTGCAAAAACGGAATCACTTACGAATCCGTGATGGAAAGCCTAAAATCGGTTCGGGGAAATCAGACTGTGGATTCGCAGGACCCTGAATCCAAGATGATGAGCCTTGAAAAATATTGCACAGACCTTACCGCTCGTGCAAGGCAGGAAAAAATCGACCCCGTAATCGGAAGGGACGAAGAAATAAGGCGTGTTATGCAGGTGCTTTGCCGCCGCACAAAAAACAATCCCGTGCTTATAGGAGAGCCTGGAGTCGGAAAAACAGCTGTCGTTGAAGGACTTGCCCGACGTATCGCCGCCGGGGATGTTCCCGAGAGCCTAAAATCAAAGAGACTTTTGACACTTGATATGGGAAGTCTTGTGGCAGGCGCAAAATTTCGGGGCGAATTTGAGGAAAGGCTCAAGGCTGTGATTCAGGAAGTTACAAAATCCGAGGGGAACATAATTCTTTTTATCGACGAACTTCACACAATCGTTGGAGCGGGCGCAAGCGAAGGCTCGATGGACGCTTCGAATCTTCTGAAGCCAGCATTGAGCCGTGGCGAAATCCATGTGATTGGAGCGACCACGCTTGACGAATATCGAAAATACATCGAAAAGGATGCGGCGTTGGAGCGTCGTTTTCAGCAGGTGTATTGCGCAGAGCCAAGCGTCGAGGACACAATCGCGATTTTGCGTGGACTTCGCGACAGGTATGAGATTCATCATGGGGTTCGTATAAACGACGAGGCTTTGGTGGAAGCTGCTGTCCTTTCAAACCGCTACATCACAAACAGGTTTTTGCCCGACAAGGCGATTGACCTTGTGGACGAAGCCGCAAGCCGAATAAAGATGGAAATCGAAAGCCAGCCGGAGGAACTTGACCAGATTGAACGGAAACTTCTTCAACTTCAGATTGAAAGGCAGTCTTTGAGCAAGGAAGACGATTCTGCCTCAAAGGAAAGGCTTTTGAAACTCGAAAAAGAGATAAGCGAGACGGGCGCAAAACGCGATGCCATGAAAATGCAGTGGCAGAATGAAAAGGACAGCATCGACAAAAGCCGCAAAATCAAGGAAAAACTTGAAAAAGCAAGATTCGAGGAAGAAAAATTTACACGGGAAGGAAATCTTGCAAAGGCGGCGGAACTGAAATATTCGGTGATTCCCGCCCTTGAGAAGGAACTGGATTTGGCTTCAAAAGAAGATAAAGAACGCGGAGAAAATTCCGGAAAGGTGAGTCTTCTTAGGCAGGAAGTTACCGAAGAGGACATCGCAAAAGTCGTTTCGACTTGGACGGGCATTCCTGTGAGCAAAATGCTTTCAAGCGAAAAGCAAAAATATCTTGAGCTTGAAAAAGTTCTTCACAAAAGGGTTGTCGGACAAAATGAAGCCGTTCAGGTTGTAAGCGATGCGATTCGCCGAAACAGGAGCGGATTAAGCGACCCTAACCGTCCGCTTGGTTCGTTCATGTTCATAGGTCCTACTGGAGTCGGAAAAACGGAACTTGCAAAGACCTTGGCGGATTTTCTTTTTAACGATGAAAAATCGTTGACAAGAATCGATATGTCCGAATATATGGAAAAATTCAGCGTAACCCGACTGATTGGTTCTCCTCCCGGATACGTTGGCTACGACGAAGGCGGTCAGCTTACCGAGGCTGTGCGCCGTCGCCCTTACAGCGTAATTCTTTTTGACGAAGTGGAAAAAGCCCATCCCGATGTCTTTAACGTTCTTCTTCAGGTTTTGGACGACGGAAGGCTTACAGACGGACAGGGACGCATCGTGGATTTCAAGAACACAATAATAATCATGACAAGCAATCTTGGAAGCGACTTGATTCTTGAGGATTCGGAAAACGCCCCTGAAAATGCGGATTCTTCGATAAGTCCGGAAACAAAAGAAAAGATTTCGGCTCTTCTAAAATCCAGTTTCAGACCGGAATTCTTGAACCGAATAGACGAAATTGTGATGTTCCGCCGACTTTCAAAAGACTGCATAGGAGGAATCGTAAGTCTTCAGGTTTCACGGGTGGAAAAACGCCTTAAAGAAAAGCGGATTTTTCTGGATTTTGATAAGAGTGCTTTGGATTTCCTTTCCGAAAAAGGCTACGATTCTGCGTTCGGCGCGCGTCCTGTAAAGCGTGCGATTCAGACGTGGGTCGAAAATCCACTTTCGAAAGAACTACTTTCCGGGCGCTTTGTCGAAGGAAGCAGAATAAAGGCAACGAGCGACGGAAAATCAATTATTTTTTCCGAGGAAAAAGCGTAGTTTTTAGGCGGAATGTTCCTTCCGATTCATAAAAATCGCATCTCGATTTTTGAGAGAAGGGGATGTTCAAGAACTTAGGTCTTGGACATCCCCTTTGTTTTCTTTGTGAAAATTCTTTGATTGACAATATCACGCAATGAACATAGAATATTTAAAATACAGATTTTTAGGAGATATTCCATGGCAGATGTAAAGGTTGCTATTAATGGTTTCGGCCGAATCGGTCGTTTGGCTTTCCGCCAGATGTTTGGCGCTAAGGGGTATGAGGTCGTTGCAATCAATGACTTGACAAAGCCTTCTATGCTTGCTCACCTTCTGAAGTATGACACAGCACAGGGCGGATATTGCGGAAAAATGGGAGAAGGACTTCATACCGTTTCTTCCGATGATGAAAAGGGAACAATTACCGTAGACGGCAAAGTTCTTAAAATTTATGCGGAAAAAGACGCTGCGAATTGTCCTTGGGGTGAACTGAAGGTCGATGTTGTTCTTGAATGCACAGGTTTCTATACCTCAAAGGATAAGGCTCAGGCTCACATCACTGCCGGCGCAAGAAAAGTTGTAATTTCTGCTCCTGCCGGAAACGATCTTCCGACAATCGTCTTCAATGTAAACCATAAGACGCTCACAAAGAACGACAATATTATTTCTGCCGCTTCTTGTACGACAAACTGTCTTGCTCCTATGGCTAAGGCATTGAACGATTTTGCTCCAATTCAGAGCGGAATCATGTCTACCATCCACGCTTACACAGGCGACCAGATGATTCTTGATGGTCCTCACCGCAAGGGAGATCTTCGCCGTGCTCGTGCAGGTGCTGCAAACATCGTTCCTAACTCAACCGGTGCCGCAAAGGCAATCGGACTTGTAATCCCTGAACTGAACGGAAAACTCATCGGTTCGGCTCAGCGTGTTCCTACACCGACAGGTTCTACGACAATGCTTTTTGCCGTAATCAAGACGGACAAGGAAGTTACAAAGGATGCAATCAATGCTGCGATGAAGGCTCAGGTTACAGAATCATTCGGATACACGGAAGACGAAATTGTTTCTTCTGATGTAATCGGTATGCGATTCGGTTCGCTTTTCGATTCTACACAGACAATGGTTTCCAAAGTTGGCGACGGTCTGTATCAGGTCGAAGTTGTGTCTTGGTACGATAACGAAAATTCTTACACAAGCCAGATGGTTCGCACCATCAAATATTTCAGCGAAAACTGCTAAGTTTTTTGCTTGAAATAATAAAAGAAAAGGCTGTCTGGAAAGTAAATGACTTTTTAGACAGCCTTTTTTTACGCCGGAATGCTGCTATTCCGCCAGATTTGTTCGCCATAATTTTTGAGATTCGTTTTTTCTAGTGTAGGGACAATCGAATTTTTGTTTGAAAATCACCGGATTGTAGCCGCTTGCTTTCGATATTGAAGATTCTTGCATGACGGCATTTTGTGTACGGCTTCGGAAGCGCCTTTATTTTATCGAGTAGGTAGCAGATTTTTCGGATTCAATATGGTCTGCGTATTTTTCTATTCTTGCAGTTCTTCGAACGCCTTTTCTACCTTGTTGCACCACATTTTTTTGATTTTTTTTGTCGTAAAAAGGGCGTTGAAAGCGTTCAGTATAAGAAGTTTTATCTGTTCCATCGAAAAATTAGCTTCGCTGTGCAGTTTCCAGAATTCTTCTATAAGCGTTGTCTTGAAAAATACGGGGTCGTCCGTGTTCACGGTAACGTACATTCCTCTGTCAAAAAATTGTCGGATCGGGTGTTCCGCAATCGATTTTACAAAGTGCTTGGTGAACACGTTGCTGGTCGGGCAAACCTCAAGCGGAAGCTGAGTTTTCTCAAGTTCTTCCATAAGTTTTTCGTCCTGATAGGCTGCAATTCCATGTCCGATTCGCTGGGCGTGAAGAAGATTTATGCTGTCCCACATTGATTCAGGACCGACATCCTCGCCTGCGTGGACAACCGCATGAACTCCATCCTTGAACGCCCTTTCGAACACGGGAGCAAAATCTGCTGCTGGTCCTTTTACTTCCGCACCGCCAAGTCCGATTCCTATTATGTCATCGCATGGATGTTCCATCAAAAGTTTGTAGTTTTTCATGGCGTTCTCGCATCCGAATGTCCGCGAAACGTCAAGGATGAGTTTTACCGTGATTCCGTGCTTTGCTTTTATATCCGCTATTTTTTTTGAGAAGATTTTTATCATCTTGGGATATTCAAAGCCTTTTTTCAGGAATGCGGTCGGAGCGAAAAACGCTTCCGAATACACGATGTTGTTCTCGACAAGATATTCTTCCAAATCGTCAAAAACGTAATTCAGGTCGTCCTCGCACGTAAAAAGATCCTGCACTTTCAGAAACGCTTGTATAAATCCGTTCAAATCATCGTAGGAGAACAATGCCGTTATGTCTTTGTCGGACATTTCTTTGTTAAAACGTTTTTTATAGAGAATCTTCAATGTTTTCATGGTAGGAACAGCTTCTATATGAAGATGTATTTCTGCTTTAGGAACATTCTTTAAAAAAGCATAAAATTTCTCTTTTTCCATTGTTTTCTCCAATATGGATAGAATTCGCCTTGCTTTTTTATCGGACAAAAACTCTTCCAACCTTAAAGATTTTTGCTTCAAGCGAACCTTTACGCTTTTCTTTCTGTTTGATTCGGATTTTCAAAAAACAAGTTCCGCAAAGCAAATCGACGTTTTTATATTCTGCGGACATTTTTATTCATCAAAGGAAGACGGGCTTTTCGTTTTCCTGTCATATCGAATTGTTTTTCGATTTTCAAAAATCTATGTGTTTTGAAAACAGTCCGGCTGAACGATGTTTTACGCCCGGAAAGCAATTTTTACTTTCGCCTCCAAAAATCGGGCGCTTACGGATTCTGTTTGCTGGGTAATCCGCTTCCTGAAAATCGCTTGGTTTCGGTTTTCGAAGGATTTTTGAGGATTAGAAACTTGCCCCGATTCTGCGCTCTGATGTATAATTTTCTCATGAAGAAAAATCTTGTCCTGTTTTTCTTGATTATAAGTTTTTCAGCGAGCCTGTCGTTCTCGGAATCTGTTGCGCATGAATCCGGCGACATTTATAATTTGGACTCGTTTGCTACCTATCGCATAAATGCGGACGACTTTTCCGATGCGTTTTATTTTCTTTCTGAACTTCCGCTTTATCCTTCAAACGATATCCGTATGCCCGATGTCGTTTCCGGCGCTTGGTCTTTGTGGAAAGCGAACGCCATCGAAGAGAAGCGGAAAGAGGAGCAAAAAAAGGCTGAGGTGGACTTTATATTCAATGTTATGAAATTGACTTTTGACTTGCTTTCTAGCATAGATGGCTCACAGATATCCGATTAACTTGTTTTGCTTGTTAGGAAATTTGTCGGAAAACGAGGAAATTCTAGTTTTTCAATGCGCAAAAAAATCGGGGAGAGTTTGCTGTTCGGGAAACTCGCTTTCCGATTAAGTAATTTAGTCCGTTTATTTCGTCGATAAACGGCGGACAGTAGAACTTATTTTACAGATGCAGTTTTGTTTTCTGTCCGCTCCAAGTTTGCCTGCGGCAAACTTGCATAAATTGTTTTGGGGACTGGAAAACCGTTTGTTTTGCGCTGATGTACTGTAAAAGTGCAAAAAGTTCTTTGCCGGTCTCTTTTTCGTGTGCAGAGGCATTATAAAATACTTTATACGATTTGTCATTTAAGTCGGCGGAAGGATTTTCTTCACAGAGATTTCTGAACGTATAAACCGGCAGCTCCAGTTTAAACGGGTCTGAAAGGCAGATAAAGATGACATAACTTTCTTTGAGGTCGTTATAGTTTTGACCTTTAAGTAAATTATCTGAATCCATCATGGACTGGTAATAGCGC
>CAJPOF010000065.1 GCA_905372235.1 uncultured Treponema sp. | reverse complement strand
ATCTAAAATAGAATATTTTATTTTAGATGATATGCAACAACTAGAGAAATTTGATTTTTGTATCAAGATTGACGAAGGTGATATATCTTTTGAGAGTGAATATATTACAAAACACCTTGAGACATGGAACTTAAAGACAACGCAAGGATTGAAACAAGAAAGATTTGATAATGACGAGCAAATTAAGAAGGCAATTTTTCAAGATATAGCTACATCAATAGGCTCTTTTTTCCCATTCGGACAAATATATTTTTCGGATTTGAGAACATTGTTAGCAGAGCCGAATACCATAATTCCGACGGATGAATGTACGCGGGAAATGTTGGCATATAAAGGCATTTTAGGAAGGAGCATTTCTCAAGCGCTGCTAACGGAGCCAACACGTTTATTTTACAATGATACAAAACTAATAAAGTCTTTGATAAATAAAATTTTCAAGATTTTGCATATTACGGATGTTGAAAACTCGCTGGATGGGACATTCCTCATTCACAATGGACGAAAAACAGCCATTGATAAATGTTCAAGCGGACAGCGAGAACTATTTTATTTACTCAATTTTATCGTGCTTATGCAGACCTCGACCTTTTCCTACGGCAATATGGCGATTTTATTTATTGAGGAGCCGGAAGCGCATTTATTTCCTAATGAGCAGAAAATGATACTTGAACTTTTAGGAGAAGTGTTTAATCTCTTAAATGAAAACGGCGTAAAATGGCGTTTCTTTATTACAACTCATAGTCCTTATATTCTCAATGCTTTGAATAATATGTTATTTAAAAGCGTTGTACTGAAAAAATGTAATACCGACAGTAAAAAAATAGAACAAGTGAATGCAGCTGTTCCATTTCCGCCTCTTGCGCCTGAAAAAGTATCGGCAATTTTCATAAAGAAAACTGACAATGGATGCTCAAGTTATGACATGATTGAGCAATATGAAGATACTCCGTTTTTATTTTCAGAAGAAATAGAAAAAATTACATCGGATATTGCAGATGACTATAACACGTTAAGAAATCTATTTTCTTCGGATTTATTATGAGCTGTCCTCAGTTTTTAACTATTCGTCCAGCAAAAGGAAATCCTGCCAGCGACAAAATAAATTTGCCCAAATCGACGGCATTCGGACTAAAACAACTGACTGTCAATAGTATTTACCTTGATATTCAAGTTTTGGGCTGCATCGACCTAAATCCTCACTATTGCGATCCTGCATCACAGATTTACGTCCCGTCTCTTCCGCAAGTTCAACGCTTATGCAATTTCCTAACAGCAACAAACTTTCACGTATGTTTCAAGAATTCTCCAAATTGCCCTGTGTATCTTTATTGGCATAGACAGACAGAGCCGATTGATATGGACTATATACTTCATCAATTAAAGACGATTTGTACATTTAATTCCCATAAGATTGATGATGTATATCTTATTATAATGTGGTATATGTTTCCGTCTTTGCCTCCTCAAAACGTACGCCAACTCTATAAGCAAGTCGATACTGATATGTGCAATAGTGCTCATCAAAGCCCGAAAAACTTTGAAATCAAGCCTATAAGGGCAAAAATAGGTAATCTAACGTTTTCTCCGGATGGAGCGAGTTTAGGAGGCGTAAAAATTGTCGGTTCTTAAAATACTATTTGCCTGAATTTTATCCCTGACGGAAAATAAAGCAAGCCGCCCCAAAAACAGGACGGCTTAGCGTTGCAGATTGTTTGTGCTCTTCCATTACAATGTAAGTAATACTCTACGAGTTTAGATTTTGTTGATAAGAGGCAAGAAAAAACTCAAGCGATGAGCGCGAAAGATTCCGGAAATGCAAATCCGTTAAAAAATCTTCAAAATATAGGATATTTTCTTCCAATGTAAGCAGTATCCCTGACGCTGCCATTGCGAACTGCAGAAGAAAATAGGTTATCAGTTCATTAAAACACAAACATAAAAGGCGTGTTTTTACATTGGGAGAAGTTGGCTGGTGTAACACGCTAATAGAAAAAGGTTTTAGAACGCTAAACCAATACAGAAACACTGCCGCTACATGGTGTACATAAGGATTTGCAGAATTTACTTTGAAACCGTAATCCATATATTTTTCTATTTCTCGTTTTTCCGCTCCGTCCTCAATGTTTTTGAGCCGCGCCATCAATCTTTTTTGCCCGTAAACATCGCGAGAAAATTTACTGACTGCCTGATTAAATAAAATAGGGTCAATATGACATTGCATTACCTGTTTCATATCAGTCGGAATAATACTCTCGCATATCGTTTGAGCAAGTTCTTTTATGATTTCAAAGCGTTTATTCTTATCTTCAGACTGCAATAGCGGAGCTTGTGTATAATTAAAATTATAATCCTGCTTATATTGATAATCAGACAGGATAAAATAGCATAAATCTTGAGCGGAACATTCTTGGGCTAGCATTGCTCAAATACTTTCTTTATACGTTCGGTAACAAAGGAGATTATTTCCGTTGCTTTTTTGTCCTGAAATGTAACTGCGGCGCTGTTTGATGTTTTCGGATTCTCTTTTGATTGACCGGTTAGATTTCCCTTGAAAAATTGCTCGCCATTTAAGTCAATATTCAACTTATCCTGCAATAACATATACACTCCTAAATTATCCTCGTTCCCCGTATAGTGTAGCCTAAAGCCCTGTGGCTGCCACATTGCCATGTCTTTACTTCGCAGAATAGTGTCTTTGCGGTAAATCTAAAAATATATTCCGGAGGGGTTTAATATGTATTCCAATATTCAATATATTTTCCATGATTGCCTATGTCGAGACTTTTTGTACTCATTTTTGAATCTGAAAATACTTTAGTTAATGAGTCAACCAAGCTATTATCTCCCCACGTTGCAAGTAATTGATAAGTATCCAACATGTCTTTTGAATCGGTTATATCATTCCCATATTTATTAGCCTGAAATTCTTGGGTAAACAAAGCTCCAAAAGGAATATGTGTTATTGCAAAACCTTTCGCACTTCCTCTTTGATAGGTTGGATAGTAAGTTATAAGCATACAAAAACCATATTCATCGCTATATGTAAGTCTATCAGTCGCATATTTCCCATCATAATCAAGCATGAGCTTTTTATATGCAAACAACCCTGCACAGGCAATTAATATTAAACAAAGTAATGTACTGAAAAATCCTCCTTTTTTAGTAACTCTTCTTTTTTCTTCTGCTTGCGAATTATTATCTTGTGTCATATTACTCCTCATATTGTTTTGATTTTTTTATGCATTATTTATCGACATAATAATTTTTCTCGTTGTTATACAAATATAATATTGTCGCAATAGTAGCCGCAGGACTTCTGCATGAAAGCAAAAGCAGATAAAATACCGTCATGGTGGAAGGGATTTTTTTTGAACAGTTAGAAGACAGCCGGCAAGGCTGGAAAGAAGCATTACGAGAGCGAGCTTCTGACTGTAGTAATGTGCGGTGTAAGTGCCGGAGAGCGAAGCAACTATGAGATTCGAGAATTTGTAAGGCTTAAAGAATAATGGCTAAAGGACGTTGTCAGCCTTACATTGCCTAACGGACTTTCTTCATACGATATGGTTAGGCGTGTGCTGGGAATATTAAATCCAAAACGGTTTCAAGACGTATTTATCCGCTGGATAGAACAAGAAATAAAAGACTTCTTTTTTATTCAATGAAGTTCCTCTCTCTCCGTCTATACGACCTTTGATAAGTGGCACGGGAGAATGGAGCGGAGAAAATATACTCTTTATAATCAAATAGGGTGGTTTGAAGAGAAAAAGGAGTGGAAGGATCTTGACGTATTCGGAATGATTTTGAGCGTCGTGGATTTCAAATCTTATGTCGGATTTTTGAAAAACGATACGACTTGCCAGATGAAGATTGCCGAAGATTTTAGGGACGATGAAACTCACACTTATAGATACGTCTGTTCTCTCTATGCCAAAAAAGAAGATTCCGAACCTGCCGCAACCGCTAAAATCACCGTAATGGAAACCGAAAACATGACAGGTATGTTTTCACAAAAAGAACAGGGCTGATTTTGGTGCGAGCAAAAAATTTCTTGAAAAGCGTGCGGTTATGATTTCATTTGCTTTACCGGAATAAGTTTGAACCGCACTCTTGCATCGCCCTTCATTCCTTTGCATAAATTGACAATATCTTGTATACAATCTAAAATTATCGACATATTTTCTAAAATTGTCATCTTAGGAGTTTTAATTATGGAAAACTTGAACGCAGATAAGAAAATCCTTGTTACAGGAGCATCGGGCGGAATCGGACGAGCTATCGCTGTGGAAGCGGCGAAGGCTGGGTATTATGTAATATGCCATTACAACGGTAGCCAAGCAAAAGCGGAAGAAACTTTGGCTCAGATAAAGGCGGCGGGCGGCGACGGAGAATTGATTCAGTTCAATGTTGCTGACAGAGAGGACTGCAAAACAAAGCTCTCTGAAATGTCGGCAAAACACGGAATCCTTTGGGGCGTGGTGAACAATGCTGGCGTTACCCGCGACAATACTTTTGTCGGACTTAACGGCGACGACTGGGATAAGGTCATACGTACCAATTTGGACAGTTTTTACAATGTCCTAAGTCCCCTGATTATGGGAATGGCAAGCCGAAAAAATAAACGCGGCGGACGCATAATCACCATGGCTTCCGTTTCAGGAATCATCGGAAACAGGGGGCAGACAAACTATTCGGCGTCCAAGGCTGGAATAATTGGAGCTACAAAGGCATTGGCGGTGGAACTTGCCGGAAGAAACGTAACTTGCAATGTGATAGCTCCCGGCGCAATCGAGACGGAAATGACCGAAAAAATTATTCCCGAAGCAAAGGAAATAATGCTGAACTCAATCCCGATGAGGCGAATGGGAAAGCCTGAGGAAATCGCCGCTGCCGTACTCTTCCTTTTGAGCGAAGGCGCTTCGTACATCACAAGGCAAGTTATTACGGTCGATGGCGGTATGTGCTAGAAAATCGATGATTTCTTCCGGGAAAATCATAAATCGAACCTGAAGTGCATGAATTAAACCGAATCGGTGAAACGGGCTTTGAAAACAAGTTTTCGTTAAAGCTGAATTCGCTTTCCGAATCGTTTTTGGAATGGCTTTGTGGAATCGACCGTAAAACTCCCGAAAACATTTTATATTTAAGGAAATTATAAATGGAATTTACAAAAGCAAACGGAAAGCGGCGTGTCGTAATCACAGGCGCAGGGATGATTAGCGGACTTGGTCAGTCTTGGGAAGAGGCTTTTGAGCAGCTCAAGACTTACAAAAATTGCGTAAAAAACATGGAAGACTGGCACGACATAAAGGGAATGAACACCCAGTTGGCGTGTCCTGCCAAAGGCGAGATTCCCAAATATTCCAGAAAACTTACCAGAGGAATGGGAAGGGTTGCGCTTCTTTCCTATCACACTTCCCAGATGGCATTGGCGATGGCAGGTCTTCTGAAAGAGGACGGCGACATCGTTGACGAATGCAAGAACGGTCGTACGGGAGTGGCGTACGGTTCTTCCATGGGGTCGTTCGACTCAATCCAGGAACTGACTTCTGTGATGCAGGAGCGATGTACCGCAAAGGTAAATTCTTCGACTTACATAAAATGTATGCCGCACACTTGCGCCGCAAATATCGAGGTAACATATCAGCTGAAGGGACGCATGATTGTGACTTCCGAGGCGTGTACGTCAGGAAGCCAGTCCATCGGGTATTCCTACGAGACGATTGAAAACGGACTTCAGGACATAATGATTGCAGGCGGTGCGGAAGAACTTTGTCCGCCGGATGCGGCGATTTTCGATCAATTGGGTTCTACTTCAATCCGGAACGACCATCCCGAGACGGCTCCAAGTCCTTTTGACAAAGACAGGGACGGACTTGTGATAGGCGAGGGCGCAGGAACTTTTATCCTTGAGGATTTGGAACACGCCGTCAAGCGAGGCGCAAAAATTTATGCGGAAATCGTAGGATTCGGAACAAACACGGACGGAACCCACATCACTTCTCCGAATAGCGAGACGATGGGCATATGTATGCAGCTTGCGCTCGATTCCGCCGGACTCAAAGGCGACGAAATTGCCTATGTGAACGCCCACGGAACTTCCACCCATCACGGCGATATTGCAGAAACCATGGCGACGGCACGCATATTCGGAAGAAAGATTCCGATTTCTTCCACAAAATCCTACATAGGGCATACATTGGGAGCATGTGGAGCTGTGGAGGCTTGGATTACTGTAAACATGATGAATGAAGGATGGTTTCATCCGACACTGAACCTGAATACGGTTGACCCGGAATGCGGAGATTTGGACTACATAAAAGGCGAGGGACGCAAAATCAATGCGGACTACGTGATGAGCAACAATTTTGCGTTCGCAGGAATAAACACTTCGTTGATTTTCAAAAAGTGGAAGGAATAACTGAGTAAAAGTTCGGATACGAAAAATAGAGCTGGGGCGGCAGTGAAACTGGGTTTTACAACCGTTTAGGCTTCTTCTGCCGCCCCAAGTTTGCCGTTGGCAAACTTGTATAACTCATCTTTGCGAGTTTTGCCATACGGCAAAACTCGGGGCGGACATAAGACCGATTATCAGATTAACAATGCGTTAAAATGTCCGCCCATCCGCCCCAATTTTGCCCCATGACAAAATTACGTAAAAGATACCTTGAGGTGTCCTTCCTTGAGAGGCTGGTTTAATGCTTGCCTTAGAAAAAATATTATCTTTGTGTTTATAAAACTCGGAATTAAGGATAATATCCCCTACAAGGAGACCTAAAAAATATGTCAAATCTTAAAAAGAACATTGCGTGCGTGGCGGCGGCTGTATTTATCGCTTCGGGGGCGTTTTCAAAGCAGACTTCGGAGCGTCCCGAGGTTCGGGAAACGTATATTGCCCAAAACACGCCGTACAATTCGTTTATCACGTACAAAGAGCTTGAAGAGGATATCGAAACGCTTTCTTACTATTTAAGAACGGCGTACGCGGGTTACGACGACATGACGCAAAAGGGCTTTAATGAGGCGGAGTTTGTCCGTTCCGTGCTTAAAAACTATAGGGGGCAGGAGAAAATCGAATCTCGCCAAATCGTTTTTGACTTGCACGAAGAACTTGCACCTTATATCTCCGACAGCCATTTTTTTGCTGCCGCATGGAATACAAATGTGAGATTTACATATCATCGTACGTTTTATTATGCGAATATCTTTGTCGAAAAGTCGGAGGATGGTTTTACCGTGTGCCAAAGCGGCGTCCCGTCCGTTGCGGCGGACATGAAGTTCACCGGAAGCGCAGAAAATCTTTTTTACTATCCGGCGAAAGGCGAAAACGTATACCGGCTCGGAGCGGTTTCCGAAAGAGTTTTGAGTTTTTATACGTTCAGCTTTGACGGAAAGAATATTGCCGTTCCGGTGTATGACGACAATGCGATTGAGTCGCTTGGAAATATCAAATACCGTGAAGTCGAAACGGCTGATTCCGTTTATGTAAGCATTTCAAGTTTTATGCTTCCTCCTGCAGGTTCTCAATATAGTCGAGGGGCGGAAATCGTTCTGGGAAAATATGCGAATACGGTGATAAATCACCCCGACAAAAAAAATATCATATTGGACTTACGGGGGAACTTCGGAGGAATCCCGATTTATTCCGAATACCTCTTTTATACGATGACCCAAAAATCTCCGAAACCGTACGAACGAGGCGGAATGGAAGCGGCATCCGACTTGGCTTCAAAACTTTTTTCCGTAATGTGGATAGAATCTCCGGCAACTTATCGAGCGGATGCTTTGTTTTCCGAATTATTCGGATTCAAGAATCCGGATGCGAGAAAGGTTTACCGCCGCTTATTAAAAAATCCCGGACGCTCCTGCTATTCATACGAGGCATCCCCTGAAAACATTCGCTGCTTTTACGACGGGCGCATTATCATTCTCGTTGACCGGCATTCCGCAAGCGCTTCGGAGGAAGTGGTCTTTCTTGCAAAAAAGACGGCGGGCAAGGACAATGTTTTTGTCGTCGGCGAAAACTCAGCCGGCTGCTTGGAATATGTAGACGTCATAAACTATGCGCTTCCCCATAGCGGGATTTATGTCAATTTAGGAAGCAAGAAAATCACTTCGCTCAACGAGGAACTCGGCTGGCATGGCGAAGGCTCGGGAATCTACCCCGACTTTTGGTCGCTCGGCAAAGACTTGAACGACACGATTTTCATGATTACGCACGACGAAGAACTCAAAGAAAAATTACCGCAGGTTGCAAGAGGATTTTACTCCGATTAGTTTTAGCCGGCGCAAATGCCGGGGGCATGAACTCAAAACTGTCGCCGCCCAAACGGGTAAATAATACGTAAACAGCATAATGCTTTTTCATCCGTTGCAATTTTGCCTTTGAAAGACATTTCGAACTTTGTAAGGGATGAAAACTTCCTTCGAAAATCCAAATTAAAATGTGACTTCCGGTGCGCTGTTTTCTGCCCTGCGCTTTCATCAGATTGACTGTTACTTCAATAAAATATAAAATAGCGAAATTAATCGGTCATAAAATCTAATTATATGGAGTAAAAATCGATGGCTAAAACAAAGTATGTTTACTTTTTTGGTAACGGTGATGCCGACGGTTCAGAGGAGATGAGAGCTGAACTCGGCGGAAAGGGCGCAAACCTTGCGCAGATGGCTAAAAAGCCTCTAAGTCTTCCTGTTCCTGCAGGATTTACAATCTCTACGGATGTCTGCCAGGAATTCTACAAGTTGGGAAGAAAATATCCGGATGGGCTTGACAAGGAAGTCGAAGAATACCTTTCTCGTCTTGAAAAAGTCATGGGTAAAAAACTGGGTGCTGACGACGATCCTCTTTTGGTTTCAGTTCGTTCCGGTGCGGCGATTTCAATGCCAGGTATGATGGATACAATCCTTAACCTTGGACTTAACGACAAGTCTGTTCTTGGATTGGCAAACAAAACAGGAAATGCTCGATTCGCATGGGACGCTTACCGCCGATTCATTCAGATGTACGGTGATGTTGCAATGGGTGTTGACCATGACAAGTTCGAAGCAATTATCGATGAAGTAAAATCCCATCGAGGAATCACACAGGACACGGATCTCACAACGGAAGAACTTCAGGAAATCGTTGAAAAGTACAAGGCAATGTACAAAAAAGAAAAAGGCGACGACTTCCCCCAGAATCCGAAAGATCAGATGTGGGGTGCAATCGGTGCTGTATTCGGTTCATGGATGAATCCTCGTGCCATCAAATACCGCAAACTGAACAATATAAAAGAAGGCGCTCTTAAAGGAACTGCCGTAACCGTTATGGCGATGGTGTTCGGAAACATGGGCAACGATTCCGGTACTGGAGTATGTTTCAGCCGAGATCCTTCAACCGGAGAGAACGTGTTCATGGGTGAATACCTGATGAATGCTCAGGGAGAAGACGTTGTTGCTGGAATCAGGACACCTGAAAAACTCTCTCAGCTTGAGAAAGAAAATCCTGCAATCTACAAAGAACTTTGCCAGATTCGAGAGCGTCTTGAAAAGCACTATCACGATATGCAGGACATGGAATTCACCGTTCAGCAGGGAAAACTTTATATGCTCCAGTGCCGAAACGGAAAACGAACAGGTGCTGCCGCTGTAAAGATGGCCGTTGACATGGTGGGCGAAAAACTCATCACAAAAGAGGAAGCTCTTTTGCGAGTAGAGCCTGAGCAGTTGAACCAGGTTCTTCTTCCTCAGCTTGATAAGGATGCGGTGAAGAAGGCTACTGAAATCGCTTCCGGACTTAACGCATCTCCGGGAGCAGGCTGCGGTCAAATCGTGTTTACTGCTGACGAGGCGGAAGCGTGGGTAAAAGACGGCAAGAAAGTTCTTCTTGTTCGAAAGGAAACTTCTCCGGATGATATCGCCGGTATGGCAGTCGCTCAGGGAATCTTGACTTCGACGGGCGGACGCACAAGCCACGCAGCTGTGGTCGCTCGTGGAATGGGAACTCCATGTGTTTGCGGTTGTGCGGATATCACGTTCAAAGATGAAAACACAGTTTCCGTAAAGGGAAAAGAATATAAGAAAGGCGACTTCCTTACGATTGACGGAGCGACGGGCAAAGTCTACGAAGGTCAGGTTGCCGTAAAACCTGCTGAAATATCAGGAGACCTTGAAACATTCCTTGGCTGGGCGGACGAGATTCGTGAAAAGTCAACACGAACCACCGCTTCCGGAAAGAAAGTCAATGGATTCAAGGTTCTTGCAAACGGAGACACACCAAAGAATGCCCAGGACGCATTCCGTTTTGGAGCGACAGGAATAGGTCTTTGCCGAACGGAACATATGTTCTTTGACGAACCGAAACTTACCGCCTTCCAGAAAATGATTGTTTCCGAAACGACTGAAGCACGCAAGGAAAATCTCAAGCAGATTCTTCCGCTTCAGCAGAAGGATTTCTACGACATCATAAAGACGATGAATGGTCATCCTGTTACAATCCGACTTCTTGATCCTCCGCTCAACGAATTTATTCAGGCTGAAAACGACGAAGCCGCTGCTGCTTTGGCAAGCAAGTTGGGTATGGACAAGGCTGTTCTCAAGGAAAAAGTTGCTTCTCTTGACGAACACAATCCTATGCTCGGACATCGCGGATGCCGTCTTGCAATTACATATCCTGAGATTTATGAAATGCAGGTTGAAGCGATTGCTCGTGCAACTGCCCAGCTGGACAAGGAAGGCGCAAAGCATGACGTTCGCATAATGATTCCTAACGTAATCACATACCGAGAGGTAGAGCAGATTCGCGGACAGGCAGAAGCTGTAATTGCCAAGGTAAATGAGGAAGTTGGAACAAAACTCAAGTTCCAGATTGGTTCAATGGTTGAGTTCCCAAGGACTGCACTTTCTGCAGACAAGATTGCGAAGTTCGCCGACTTCTTCTCGTTTGGTTCGAACGACCTTACGCAGACGACTCTTGGATTCAGCCGCGACGACTATGGAAAGTTCATCACTTCTTATCTTGATCAGAGAGTTCTTGAAGACGACCCGTTTGCGACGTTGGATGCGGATGGTCCAGGTGCGTTGATGGAAATCGCAGAGGCTAAGGGACGCTCGGAAAAATCCGACCTTCACCTTGGAATCTGCGGTGAGCATGGAGGAGATCCTGCTTCAATCGCATTGTGCTACAAGATTGGTTTGAACTACGTTTCCTGCTCTCCGTTCCGAGTTCCGATTGCACGACTTGCCGGAGCTCAGGCGGTGATTAGGTCGCAGAAATAAAAAAGGCGGTTTTGCTGCAGTGCGAATTCTTGCCGGATGAGAACGATTTTTTCATTCGGCAAGTGTGCGGCACAAACTTCCGGATTTTATGCAAAACAGTTTTGTTTTCTAAATTGTTTGATTTTTAGGCTACCAAATAGCTTTTGGTAGCTTGTTTTTTATCCATAACAAGATTGTCGACAAACCTTTGTTTTGGAAAACCTTGGGTTAGGGATAGAAGCGGAAATTGCCGAAGGCGATTGGAGCGGATAGCCCGACCGCCGCTTGCGGCGGGAACCTCCTGATGAAGATTGCAGAGGGAAAGAGTGCGTGCTTTTATTTCGGGCGGCGACAAATTGCCGGAATATTTGAAATCACTGTAAATTCCGCTTTATCTTTTGCGTTTGGAGTAATATAATTATTTCAACAGAGGAGTTGAATAAAATGCGAAACTACATTAATC
>CAJPOF010000064.1 GCA_905372235.1 uncultured Treponema sp. | reverse complement strand
TTTATTATTCTTTTTCAGCGGCTTTTGATAAAGTCATCCTGTTTGTCTGATTTAATTGAACTTTTGCCGGGTTTTTATCAAAAAGGAACAAGTCTTTAATCATGTGAAAAATAGCTGTATTCTTTTGTTTTTCCGTTTGTTGCTCAAACAAAATTATAACAGTTCAAAGAAACCTTTTATTTTCTATATCTAGCGACATTATATTTTACTGCTTGCCCCATCGCCTTTATCACTCTTAAAATTTGACAATTAGACAAACCTGTATTATCTTTATCGGTAGAAATTGCCTAGAAAGGCACTGTTTATTGGACGAAAACGTCCTATCACTCATCATTTTTGGAAGAAAGCAATGCAGTTATTTGATACTCACGCTCATATCGGGCTTATATACGATAGTCCCATCGAACAGTTGCGCGTCATCCGGCAAGCAAAGCAGGCGGGTGTCGCAAGAATTGTGAGCATAAACAACAGCCTCCACGATTTCGCAAAAATTTATCCGAACCTAAAGGCGATTCCCGGCGTGTACCATGCGGTCGGAATCGCTCCGTCGGAAGTTACAAACCCCGGAAAAGATTATATAGAAAAAATCGAGGAAAACCTGAAACTTCCTAACGTGGTCGCGGTCGGGGAAACCGGTCTTGACTACTACAAGCAGTTCGGCGACAAGAGAAGCCAAATCGAACTTTTTATACAGCAGTTGGAAATCGCACAGAAGCGAAACCTTCCGGTTATAATCCACAACAGAAATGCGGGAAAAGATATTTATGATATTCTTTCGGAGCGCATTCCTGATTCCGGAGCGATTTTTCACTGCTATTCCGAAGATGCCGCTTATGCAAAAAAATGCCTTGGCATGAACGTATATTTTTCGTTCGCGGGAAATCTTACATACAGAAACGCAAGGAATCTCCACGAAACTGTGATGGACATTCCTTTGGACAGAATTCTTCTTGAGACTGAAAGCCCGTTCATGATTCCTGCCGAATACCGGGAAAAGAAAAGAACGATGCCTGCATACATGGTCTCTACCGCAAAATTCCTTGCGGAAATGCTGGACAAAGACCTTGAAGAAGTCTGCGCTCAAATCTGGAAAAACAGTTGCAAAATATTCAAACTTCCGGAATAAGCATGCTTTATCATCCTGTGAATATAGGCGGGCTTAGGCTCGACGGGAATGTGTTCCTTGCGCCTGTAGCAGGATACAGCGACCGCTCGTACCGCTCAATCTGCAAGGAGCAGGGAGCGGCGTTCACCTACACGGAGATGGTATCGGCGGAAGCCTTGGTTCGAGGCAACCTAAAAACTGAAGAACTTATGGCGCGAGCCAAAAACGAAAACGTTTACGCCGTTCAGATTTTTGGCGGAGATTCTGAAGTCATGGGGAAAGCCACAAAAATCGTGCTTGAAAAAACAAACTGCGAATGCATAGACATAAATTGCGGCTGTCCCGTTCCAAAAATCGTAAAAACCAATGCCGGTTCAGCATTGACGAGAGACCCCGTGAGGCTTGGCGAAATTGTCCGTTCCGCGGCGACAGCAGCCGGCGACAAAGCCGTGGTAACCGTAAAAATCCGTTCGGGCTGGGACTCAAAGACAATCACGTATAGAGAAGCTGCGATTCAAGCACTTGATAACGGCGCAAAAGCCATAGCGATGCACCCTCGGACAAGAGCGCAAGGTTACGAAGGCTTTTCCGATTGGGAAAAACTAAAAGATTTGGTGCAACTCATAGACGGGAAAATTCCTGTTTTTGGAAGCGGAGACCTTTTTAAGCCGGAAGATGCCAAGCGAATGCTGGAAACAACAGGCTGCGATGGCGTGATGTTTGCGCGCGGAGCCATGGGAAATCCGTTCCTATTCAAAAAAACAATTCAACTTTTGACTTCCGGCGCATATGAAGAAATTCCTGCGTCCGAAAGAATCAAGACCGCATTTTTTGAACTCGAAATGCTTTCCAAAGACACCTGCGAAAAGCATGCCTGCATGGAAATGCGCAAAAGATTCTGCGCATATTCAAAGGGAATCGAAGGAGGAGCGGAACTTCGGGCAAAAACAATACATGCTGAATCAATAGAAGATTACCGAAAAATCTACGATTCCTACCTTAAATAAAATCCCGGAAAACGTATTTGACTTCCGCCCCCTCGTTGAAAAATTATTATAAAACCTATAACATATTATAAAGAATGTGCGCATCGGAAGGGAAAACAAACGCGGCTCGGCAAACATTAGTTCTGCGAACAAATTCAAAAATCCGTGAAAAATCTTCCGACTTATGCAAACACACATTTTCGAGAAAATTACTGAACTCCAAAAATTCAGGTTGATATTTTCAGGAGAATATTTTCATGGAAGAAATCCTTGATTTGCTGAGACAGAACGCGCGGCTTGCACTTGAAGACATTGCCGCAATGACAAAAAAAACTGTCGAAGAAGTAAAAGCCATCGTCAAAAAACTTGAGGACGATGGAATCATTCTGAAATATGTGGCAATCGTAAACCCTGAAAAAAGCGGCGAAGCAAAGGCGAAAGTTTCTGCGGAAATTCAGATTCAGGTTACCCCCGAAAGAGAACACGGCTTTGATGCTTTGGCGGACAGAATTTACCGATTCCCGCAGGTAAAATCGCTTTACCTGATGAGCGGCGGCTATGATTTCAAAGTGATAGTCGAAGGCGACAGTCTGCAGGATGTAGCCGGATTCGTCTCGAACAAATTGGCGACCTTGGACGGAGTTCGTTCCACCAAGACCAGTTTTATCCTGAAAACCTACAAAGAAAACGATATAATATATGTCGCCGACGAAAGGGACAGAAGAGAAGCGCAGGCATAACTTATCATGACGAGGAGAAAAATCGGACTTCAAACGCATACGTTTGAATCAAAAGAAAGCTTTGCGCAGCAAAAATCGCCTGCTTTAGGAAAAAGATGAACACAAGAAAAGACAAATTCAGCCGCCTGATGGAATCGATTCCTCCAAGCGGAATACGTAAATTTTTTGAAATGCTTATCGGTCACGATGATGTAATTTCTCTTTCCGTCGGAGAACCTGACTTTTCAACTCCGTGGGAAATAAGGGAAGAAGCGTTCTACCACATCGAAAAGGGGCATACTTCTTATACGGGAAACCGCGGACTTCCGGAATTGCGTGCGGAAATCTGTAAATATATGGAGCGATACGGATTGCACTACAATCCGGAAAGCGAAGTTCTTGTAACCGTGGGCGCAAGCGAAGGTGTCGATGTTTCTTTGCGTTCAATCTTGAATCCCGGAGACGAAATTATCGTCTGCCAGCCATGCTACGTGAACTATGTTCCCCTCGCAGTTCTTTTGGAAGCAAATGCAATTCCCGTAGACACCAGCGCAAACGGATTTTATCCTACGGCACAGCAGATTGAAAAAGTCCTTTCGCCGAAAACAAAAGCCATCATGCTCTGCTCGCCAAACAATCCAACCGGAACGATGATTCCGTCCGAAGAACTGGAAAAAATCGCCGAGCTTTGTGTAAAAAATCAAATATGGTGCATTTCCGATGAGATTTATTGCGAACTTTCATACGACGGCGCAAACCATGTTTCGATAGGCTCGTTCCCGGGAATGAAGGATTATGCGATTATTCTGAACGGATTTTCAAAATCCTTTGCGATGACGGGCTGGAGAATCGGCTACATTGCGGCCCCCGCAGACCTTATCACCCAAATGACAAAACTTCACGGCTACAACGCAATCTGCGCCCCGATTTTCAGCCAATATGCCGCTACCGAAGGATTAAAAAACGGCTGGAATTCGGTTGAAAAAATGCGTGTAAGTTATCAGCAAAGGCGGAACTTGATGGTAAAGGCATTCAACGACATGGGACTGTCTGTTCCAGAGCCGAAGGGAGCTTTTTACCTGTTTCCTGAAATTACTTCCACAGGACTTACAAGCGAAGAATTTGCGACACAACTTTTCCATCGATACAATGTAGCCGTTGTTCCAGGAAGCGTATTCGGACTTGGAGGAGAAGGTCATATTCGAGTTTGCTATGCCACGAGCATAGACAAAATCAAGTTGGCTTTGGAAAGAATTGCTGAATTCGTAAAGGAATGTCGGAACACTAAATAAACGGAGATAAATTTATGGCAACATCGATTCTTATTGCAATTGTGGCGGTCGCGGCTGTTGTATCGCTACTTATGATGATGAGCGGCGCATCTAAGAAAGGGGGTTCGAGAAAAGGACTAAAAAATTCCAACAAAAGCAAGTCTGCATTGGCAAAAGAATGCATAAAAAAACTCACACGAGATCCGCACAACGTGCAGGCTTTGCTTACCCTTTCGGATATCTATTTTGCTGAACAAAATTACGAGAAAGCCTATCCTCTGTACGAAACGCTTACAAACATCGCAAGAATGCACATCGAAATCAACCAGATGACAAGCGTAACCCGCATGGGAATATGCGCCTTCCATTGCGGAAAACCGGAAGAGGCACTTTCCGCATTTTCGAGCGCATTGCGTTTGGAACCCCAAAATTACGACTGCAATTATTACCTTGGCAGAATCCTTTTTGACCGCAAGGAATTTGAAAAATCGGTAGTGTGCTTCAAACGCGCGCAACACAGCCGCCCCGAATCAACGGAAGTGAACCAGCAGTTGGGTTTCGCCCTTTTCGGAAGCAAAAAATACAGAGATTCCCTTACATATTTGAGAAAAGCATTGGACGAACATCCGGGCGACAAAGAAATTCTTTTTAAGTTCGCATCAGCCTTGGATGAATGTAATATGGGCGACAAAGCTTTGAAGATTTTCATGCATTTAAGACCCGACCCCGTCTACGGAGCGCAAGCCTGCATAGCCTGCGGTTCAATCCATCAGAAAATGAACCAGCTTGACAAATCCCTTGAAGACTATTCTATTGCGCTAAAACTGGAAACGATAGATACCGAAACAAGGCTAACCGCCAGCTACAAAATGGCGCAACTCTATCTTTCGCAGCACAACATTGCAAAAGCACTTGTACTTCTAAAACAGATTCAAGCGATAAGCCCAAGTTACAAAGACGTAAACGCATTGGTACATCGTTACCAAGAATTGAACCAGAACTCAAATCTTCAGGCATACCTTATGAGCGGAACCAGCGACTTTGTGGCGTTGTGCAGAAAATTCGTCGTAATATATTACTCGGATTCCAAAGTCCGAATCGATGATATATCCGTCGCCGCCGACAACATCGAAATCCATTGTTCCGTAGAGTCCGCAAACTGGAGCGGAACGGAATTGTTCCGATTTTTCAGAAGTTCCGGCTCAATCGGAGAACTTTCCGTTCGAGACCTTCATAACAAAGTCAAGGAAATCAAATGCGACAAAGGCCTCTGCGTAACCGCCGGAGTATTCACGGAAGAGGCAAAAAAATATGCCGAAAACCGACCGATTGACTTGGTAGAAAAAAATAAATTGGTCAGCGTGCTGAAAAGAATATCCTAAAAACAAAAAATTTAACGCCCGAAGACAACCAAATTTCTTTCCCTTGCGTCAGTTTCGCCGCTTTCCGTAAGAAACGGCACTCGCAAGGGAAAAATTTTATATTCACGGACAATTTCCCGTATGTTTTCCATCTCTTCTTGAATGTTCTTTTTTTTTGCCTTAAACGCCGCAATCGTTCCGTCTTTTTTGGTTATCGACAACAATGTCGTCGCCATTTTTTTATCCAACGGTCTGAACGCACGGAATGTTACCAAATCAAAACTTTCCGGCGGAATTTTTTCGGCTTCAGTCTTCATCACGGAAACATTTTTTAATCCAAGAATCGCCGCCTCATTTTCAAGAAAGGCGCATCTTTTATCCATTCTTTCAACAAGGACAAAATCAAAATTCGGAAAGGCGGCGGCAAGAGGAATTCCCGGAAATCCGCCCCCCGAACCGATGTCGGCAATCCTGATTTTAGACTTGCCGAGCGATTTTAGTTCCGATTGCAGATTTTCGGCAATTTTTTCGATAATCGATGCGGCGCTCAGACTGTCAAGAACGTGTTTTACCGCAATTTCGTCGTAGTCGCTTGTATTTGTAAGATTGTATGCAGAATTGAAAAGAATTATCTCGCCGATGTATTTATCCATCGTAAAAGCAAGTTTTTCGCTAAAAATATTCAATTCCCGCAATCCGGAAATAAGTTTTTCGCTTCCGGGCATTTTATTCACCGATATCAAGCAACAAATCGATTTTTACGGCGGAATCTTTTGAACGAAGGCTCACAAGATTTCCTGTTTTTGAGGCAGAAAGACTGGTCTCTTCGGAAATCCTATAGAGAAACGAATTTTTGTTTTCATAATCCTGGACAACAGCCGGCTCAACGTTGTAACCCATGAACGCACCGCCTTTCCCGTCGGATTTGAACAAAAAATAAAACGTTTCCGACCTGGATTTATTGTCCGCAATATAATGTCGGTCGCCGGTAAGCAAAAACGAGCCGTCCTTTTCTTTTTGGCTGAAATAAACCGTTTTGCAAGTGTTCAAAATATTGTGTCCGTCAACAAAAAATCTAAGAATCGCCGGACCTTTTTGTTCATTCTGATTGTAAGCAACAATTTCGTCCGCATTTTTATCGAACAGTTTTTTGTCCGATTTTTCTTGCCGCTCTTTTATCCCGTTCAGTTCAGAAATTATGTCGTTCAGCAAAGTTCCGGAATTTTTTGAATTCGATTTTTCTGCGCCCGCCTCCAAAAGTCCGTATACATTTGAAAAAAGTCCGCTCGAATTCATCGAAAGAATATCCATGGCAGAAAGTTTCCCCGAACCTACGGAAATAATTTCCTGATTTTTTAGCAAAGTTTTCCCGTCGTCAACAGATTTTAAAATAGCAGAAGCGTCCATGTCTTTTGAAATTTCCGATTTTACAGAAACCGGCGGATTGGGTTTTTCTATTTTGTATTCCTGCTGAAATTTCGGCGTATAAAATTTGCTCCCTATGGTAGGAACAGAAATCGAGGGCATCGCAGGTCCAGCCGAAACAGAAAGCGACGGCATTTCAGGCATCGAAAGCGAGCTCGGCGATTCGGAAAAAGCCGTTCTCGGAAAAAACAACGCATTTGCAAACACGAACAGAAAAACCGAACTTTTCAGAAAAATCCTAGAGATTTGCAATGGCTTCCTCCACAAACTCAAGCCTTTTTGAAAGCTGCTGAATCGTTCTTTCAAGCCGGTTTTTTTCCCGCTCAAGACGCTGCAAAGGTTCTTCCTTTTTGCATTCTTTTGATTTTTGCTTCATCATCTGACGAACGCCGGCGGGACTGTTTCCCTCGGCAAAATCTTTTTCGACTTCAATTCTATCGTCTTTTTTTCTGATTGCGGCAATCATTTTCATATTATCAAAGCCAAGCGAAGGATTTACATCAACGGACGCAACTCTTGTGATATCTTTTGCGGAATTCCTTGGAATCTGCAGGATTCGGTCAAGATAATCCTCGTACCGTATGTTCGCTTTTGTGCAAAGTTCATGCGCCTGAATCAGAAGTTTTCCGAATTCGCGCATAAGTTTTCCGTTCGCCTCAAGATATTCTTTGCGGATTTTTTCAGTAAGTTCTTTCAGTTCCGGCGAATCTTCGATTGAAAGCGTGTAATATCCCTTTTCTTCGGCAATTTTTATCAGTGTGTTGAACCTTGCCCAAAACGCCTGATTATGAACTTTTGAATTGTACGGCTGATTCGCATAACCGGTCGTGTTCAAAAGTTCCTCTGCATTCAAATGATGGGTGTATTCGTGGACGGCAGTGTAGATTAATTGATTTTCCGTCTTGAAGTTTTTGTTATGAAGAAGGATTTCATGCGTATCAGAGGCATACAATCCGTTCACACGCTTGCTTTCTTTTCCCGTCTGAATGACGGTAAAATCCAAATCGGTAGGCGCAATGTCCAAAAGGATTTCTTTGATTCGCTGATTTTCCATGGAATGAATATAACATTTTTCCGAACGCAAGTACAGATTTTGAAGTCGAGCAAAATATGCCGGAAAATCGTTTTTAGACGGATTTTTTATCGCTTGCAAAATAGTTTTTCCAAAGTCGGATTTTAATTTTGCGCCATAAAATTTTATCCGAGCAAAAACGAAAAACACTATCTTTTTTTTGAAAAAAACAATAAAATGTTCCTCGATATTAAAAGTTTGGAGGTGATTATGAAAAAAATAATCGCATTATTTGTAACGGCAATTCTGTTTAACGTTCCGCAAATCTTTTCTCAAGAAACAGAAACATTCACTAACCCGGAAACTTTCGGAGAAAACTCAATCGGAGACCCCATCGCAAAACCAGAAAAACCGGAAGCAGCGGTTCCTTCTGAAGAAGCAAAATCCGTTTTCGACAGAAAATTCAGCATGGCAGCAGGCGGCGGGCTTTCCACAATGGAAGGGATGTTCGGAAAGTTCGTTTTGAGACCAGGCAATTTTGATATTGACTTTGGACTTGGACTAAATCCTATAAAGTCAAATCTTCTTTCGCTAATTTTTTCCACCGGCTCAAACCCAACAGAAACCACGGTTATTCTTATCCCGCGATTGGACTTGGATTACAATATCACCGGATTCCGCAGAGGATTCAACTATAAACTTGGACTTTCCTATGCCAGCATGAATCCGATTAATCATAACGGGCTTTCGCATTTATTCTTCTTTGGACTGAATTCTAAATATTCATGGATAAAAAAGAACGGTCTTGAATTCGGATTTTCAAATCTGTTTCCGATATACGGTCTTTCCGTAAGCGGCGAAAAGGTTAAAGAATTCGGCATCTGGGAATCGGGAACGCCATTTGCTCTTGCACTGCTTTATGCAGGACTTATATCAACATCATTTGATATAAAATATAATTTTTAATTTTGGGAAATCTGCGCCTGCAATAAAAATTCGCTATCATTTTCTTGAAGTTAATAATAGAATACGACCAACTAGAGAGTTGGAGGTAACATGAAAAAACTAATCGCATTCTTTATAACGATAGTCGCATGTAGCGTTCCAGGCTTTTTTGCCCAAGAGACAAAAACTTTTTATGCCACGGATTTTTACGGAGCAAATCCAATCGCAATCACTAAAACAAAATCCGGCGAATCCGAGGCGACCGTTTCCGGCAGAAAATCAAAATCTATTTTCGACAGAAATTTCAGGGTGTCTATAGGGGCTGCATTTTTTATGATAGACGGACTACAGACAAGATTCGCTTTAAGACCGAACCGTTTCGACATTGACTTTGGAATCGGACTTAACACATTTACGCCAAATTTTTATGTATTTTTCGCCGGCATTCGTGCTCCTGCCCAAAACGATGGCAGATGGCTGAAGCCGCAGTTTGATTTTGATTATAATTTCACAGGATTCCGGAAAGGCTTCAACTACAATATGGGGCTTTCATATTCCGGTTGGCATCTTATTGGGGCGCAAACACAATTCAATCTATTTCTGTTTGGTATAAATTCAAAATTTTCTTGGATAAGACGAAACGGTTTTGAATTCGGTATGTCAACCCGCTTGCCGATATATGGATTTGGAATATCGGCAGGTGATTTTTTTAATGTTGGCATATGGAATCCCGGCGGAGTTGTGGAACTGCTTACCTCCATCGGCGGAATAGCACAAACCACCCTTGAAGTAAGGTTCAACTTCTAATTTTCAAGCCAACCGGCATACGCAGAAATTATTCCTGCACACACGGTAGCGGCAGTTTCCGTTCTCATGGTGCGATTTCCCATTCCGCAACGCAAAAAGCCTTTTTTTTCAAGAAAAATTCTTTCGTTGCCAGTCCAGCCTCTCTCACTTCCGATTGCCGCCACAAAACTTTTTAAAGGACTTTGCCGAATTTTGTTGCATTCCATGGCGGAGACCAAACTTCTCGTAGGATTTGCATTATCAAGACAGAATTTCAGATGTTCTGAAAAATCCTTGCGATTTTCCAAGGCTTCCACACATTCCGCCAAATTTTTGTGCATAAAAAGTTCAGGAACATGCGTACTTGCCGCCTGAACCGTTCCGTCCAAAAGCATTTTGTACGCAGTTCCGTGAGCGACAAGATTTGATTGCATATACGATTTTTCGCCGAGTTCCGTTCCAGTCAAATGGATTTCTTTTGCCCCGATGGCGGCGACGTCACGCAACAGCCTTTTCAACTGAATGGGACGAGGAAAGCCTACAATCATTATGAGCGGAAAAAGACATTTTCCATCGCCGTCCGGCGTAAACCGGAACGAAAGAGCTCCGTCGGAAATGTCAGTGATTTCCGCCGTTCCCGAAGAGCCGTTTACGATTCCGGCGGAAAAACTGTCCCCGATTTTTTTATGAAGAATTTTGATTAAATGCTGAGCGCGCGTGTCTTTTATGGAAAGCGGCGAAAATATTTCTTCCTTAGAGAAAAGGCAGATATTCATGGTTTTAATTTTACAGAAAAGAAACGGCATGGAAAAGTCGAAAAATTCAAGAAAATCGAAAACGCACTCTCCGTTCCGGAGCATGAGAAAATCTGAATAATTCATAGAAAGAAAAACTTTTTTGATGTATTATTTTTTGCTCAGCAAGAAATTTACGGTTTGACATTTATCTTGGACGAAGGCACATTTGCCATGTCGTCCTATGAACAGACCACAAAACAGAGGAGGTATAAGATGAAAAAAATAGTTGTTGCCGGCGGCGGCGTGTTGGGAAGCCAAATAGCGTTTCAAGCTGCATATTGCGGATTTGATGTGACAATATGGCTTAGAAGCCAAGGGAGCATCGGAAGAACTCAGCCGAAATTGGACAACCTTAAAGTAAAATATGAAAAAGCGATAGAAAAAATGGCGAACGAGGGCGACAAACCCGGCTCATGGAGTTATGGAATTTCTGACAAAGAAAATTTCAGCAAGGAAGAATGCATCAATAAAGTTCAGAAAGCCTATACGGGAATAAAAATTGAACTGGATTTGAAAAAAGCGATAAGCGATGCCGACCTTATAATCGAGTCAATGGCTGAAGACAAAAATCAAAAAATCGAATTCTATAAAAAACTGAACCCCATAACCAAAGAAAAAACGATTGTCGTCACCAATTCATCTACAATGCTTCCGTCGATGTTTGCGAAATTTACAAAATTTCCCGAAAAATATCTTTCGCTCCATTTTGCAAATGAAATTTGGTATTGCAACACAGCGGAAGTCATGGCGCAGCCAAAAACGGACAGCAAATATTTTGACGAAGTTCTTGAATTTGCAAAAGCGATAAGAATGGTTCCGCTTCCTGTTCGCAAAGAAAAAGCGGGATACCTTCTAAACTCGATGCTTGTTCCTTTCCTTTGCGCCGGAATGGATTTGTACGCAACAGGCATTTCCGATCCAGAAAGCATAGACAAAGCGTGGACAATCGGGACCGGAGCCCCAAAAGGACCGTTCCAGATTTTGGATATAGTCGGACTTACTACAGTTTTTAACATAAACAAACAGTTCGAAAAAATTCCTTCGTTCCTTGCGCCATTCCACTTCAAAGATATCGGAAAAATGCTGAAAAAATACATTGACCAAGGAAAACTAGGCGTAAACTCAGGCGAAGGATTTTACAAATACAAGTAAAATAACGGCACTTGCGGACATTTCATGTTTTGCTCATTGGAAAATCTTCATGCCCTGGAAGAACAGGCACAATTTTAATAAATGGGCATTTGTCCGTTTATTGAAAATTGTAGGTACAGTGCAGGTTTTCAGGATAAAGGGAAGGCGGCGGGGAAAACAAATCCTTAAAGATAAAATCATTTACCACCGCCTGCATTTTCCGAAGAAGAAAAACGCCATATAAAAATGCCCAACAAAAAGATGAACATATCCCTTAATCCAAATCGAGCAAAAGCTCAATTTGGAGCATGGACATACGAAAAATAAAATTTGAATGACACAAAAAAATGCCCATCAAGAAAATGAACACATCCCTTAACCCCAATCGGGCTGCTGCTCGATTGGGGGGTGGGCATACAAGAAATAAAAAACTGAACGATACATACAAATGCCCACCCTATTGCTTTTTCCGATTTCTGATATATAATTTCATAACCATTTCTAAAACATTTTCGACAAAAAGGAGTTGAAGAAAATGCCAAACTACACTATTCTTAC
>CAJPOF010000063.1 GCA_905372235.1 uncultured Treponema sp. | reverse complement strand
GAGGATTAGATTCGTATTTTGTTTCTTTTAAACAATTATTTACCAGTTTATATCCACAATATGCCAATACAGAAACTGTAAATATCCCGGCAGCTACCGCTCCAGTATCTGTTTTTTTATTTTTTGTAGATTTATTTTCTTTGATATCCATAAAATAATCCTCCACTACTGAATATTATAAAATATTTCGTAAAAAAACTACACTGAAAATTAATTCTTTTTCTCTACTGCGCATCGTCCGCCGAACATTCGCTTAACTTGCAAATGAGTTCGCTCAGTTTGCCGGCTTTGAAAACCGGTTTTGCACGGTTTTAGAGGAGTTTTTCGAAGGAAGGAATGGTTTGATTGTGTCGGCAGTCGCCTTGCTTTAGATGGGAGAAGACGATGTTGGTTTTAGACTGTTTATAGGAATCGTAATAACCGTACACCCCGTTTTCCAAAACCGTTGAATCGGACATTCCAAGTCTGCTATAGTTGATGCAATCATTGTTGATTTAGTCAAGGAGTCTGTCATGTTGTTTTTGAACTTTGCACTTGCCATGCTGCCGATTGCATGGCTCATATTGTCGCTCGGCAAACTTAAAATGCCCAGTCATAAAGCCTGCGGAATTGCGCTGCTTGTTACGATTGCGCTTGCTTTTTCGTATTGGAGAATGAATGTATTGAACATTTCCACAGCCGTACTTGAAGGAACTCTGAATGCATTGTGGCCGATATGTCTTGTAATAGTAGCCGCTCTTTTTACGTACAATCTTACGCTAAAAACGGGAGCTATGGATTTGATAAAAAAAATGCTTGCAGGCATTTCCGGCGATAAGAGAATCATAATGCTGATAATCGGCTGGGGATTCGGTAATTTTATGGAAGGAATGGCGGGATTCGGGACTGCCGTAGCAATTCCCGCCTCAATGCTTGCGGGAATCGGACTTGATCCAATCAATTCGGTTGTGGCGTGTCTTATTGCGAACTCCACTCCCACGGCATTCGGGTCGGTGGGTGTACCGGGCGTAACGCTTGCGGCGATAACGGGACTTGATACAATTCTTTTATCGGGAAAAACCGCACTGATTCAGCTTTTGATAACATCGCTTTCGCCGTTTTTAATGGTTGCCGTAATCGGCGGCTCAATAAAAGCTCTTAAAGGAATTGTTCACATTGTAGTTATTGCGTCGCTATCATTTATTGTGCCGTGGTTTTTTGCAGCGTCATTTTTGGGACCGGAATTGCCGAATATAATCGGTTCGATAACATCGATGATATGTATAATAGCCGCCGTAAAGATTTTTAAAATCAAAACCCCTGAAGAATATTCCGTTCGACTTTCAAACGGTTCTGCTCCGGAAAAATTGAATATAAGCATAGCGGAAGGTTTTCGGGCGTGGGCTCCGTTTATTTTGATTTTTGTTTTACTTATGTTGACTTCTCCGCTTTGTCCGCCGGTTTATAATGCGCTTAAAGGCATAAAAAGCTCTGTCGTTGTATATTCGGGGGAAGGCGCAAAGCCGCTGTCGTTCAGCTGGGTGAATACGCCGGGTGTTATCATATTTACAGCAGCTTTTATAGGCGCATTCATACAAAGAGCGAAAATTCGGGAAATATTTAAAGTCCTTTTTGAGACGGCCGCAAAATATTGGAAAACGGTTTTTACAATCTGCGCCGTAATGTCCGCCGCAAAAGTTATGATTCACAGCGGCATGATTTCGGATATTGCGAAACTTCTTGCCGGAACGGGAGCGTTTTATCCGTTTGTCTCGCCGCTAATCGGCGTACTCGGCGCATTCATAACGGGTTCGGGAACTTCTACAAGCGTATTATTCGGAAACTTGCAGCAGGAAACGGCACTTTCTCTTTCTTTGAGCCAATACTGGATTGCCGCAGCGAATCTTATGGGAGCGGGAATCGGAAAAATGGTTTGCCCGCAGTGCATCGCCATCGGAACGGGTGCGGTAAATGCCGGCGGTTCCGAAAGCAAAATTCTTTCAAAGGTGTTCAAATACTTTTTACTGTACGCACTGCTTTCAGGTACGATATGTTTTGTCGGTGCAAAACTCGGTATCTAAAAGAACGAACCAGCGGATGACGATTCGACAGCCTGTATTCGAGCCGCTCGAATCGCCGTATCTAAACACTTTAGATAGCTGCATCTAAGGTGTTTAGATCGCCTTATCTAAAGGTCTTAGATAAAGCTATCTACGACTTTTAGATGGAAGCATCTAATAAGTACTAGCAAATATTGCAACGGAATTTTCCGCAAGAAAAACTTGAGGCGGCGAAAGAAGCGTGAAAGGATGTAAAACCCTGTTTTTCCGCCCCTCTCGCATCAACAATGCAGCTAGCAAGTTTTGCTGAACGGCAAAACTTGGGGCGGCGGTAGAAACATAAACGGTTGTAAAACCCAATTTTTCCGCCGCCACCCCATACGATGTTTCAAGATTGTTAAATTCGTTCCGTTTTGATATATTTAGGCGGTGGAAAAAATGGCATACGAAGTAACGGCGACCCGCCGCAGACCTCAGAAACTTGAAGAACTTACCGGTCAGGAATATGTTGCAGAAACTCTCAAAAACTCTATAAAAACGGGGCAGATTGCCCATGCTTATCTTTTCACCGGTCCAAGGGGCTGCGGAAAAACATCCACGGCAAGAATCCTTGCAAAATCGCTGAACTGCCAATCCTCGCCTTCCCCGACTTGCGCTCCGTGCGGAATTTGCGAATCCTGCAAGGCGATAACAAACAGTTCCAGTTTGGACGTAATCGAAATCGACGGAGCATCGACAAATTCGGTGAACGACGTAAGGCAGATAAAAGACGAAGTTATGTTTCCGCCAACCGCCGCCCGGTTCAAGATTTACATCATCGACGAAGTTCATATGCTTTCTTCGGGGGCGTTCAACGCTCTTCTAAAAACAATCGAAGAACCGCCTTCGCACGTGATTTTTATTTTTGCCACCACGGAACTTCAAAAAGTTCCCGCAACCATAAAATCAAGGTGTCAGCAATACAATTTCCGGCTTGTTTCCGCAGAGCAGTTAAAATCACTTTTGTCTTCGGCGAGTTCCGAAATGAACGTACAGGCGGACGACGAAGCGCTTTACTGGATTGCAAAAGAATCCGGCGGTTCTGTCCGCGACTGCTACACGCTTTTTGACCAAGTTGTGGCATTCAGCGAAGGAAAAATCACATACGAAAAAATCCGGGACAAACTCGGACTTTTAGGAATCGAACGGCTGAACGCCATTTTTGAAACTGCCGCAGAAGGAAGAGCCGACGAAACGCTGACCCAACTGGACGCATTTCTTCAGTCGGGCATATCCACGGAACAGATTATCTCGAACAGCTGCGAATATTTACGAAGCGTCCTTCTTATAAAAAACGGAATAACCCGCGACTCCCTTTTGGGGAATTCCGCAGAAAGATTCAGCCGCAAAGTCCTTGAGGCGTGGAATCGAACACAATGCGAAAGAGCTCTTTCCATATTCATGCAGCTTTACAGGGACATTCGATATTCGATTTCGCAGCGGTATGAACTGGAACTTGCCTTCTCAAAAATGTGCTGGCTTTCGCAATATGTTTCTCCTGCGGAAGTAAAAACCGCAATCGACAAGGCGCACGAGCTTCTAAAAGGCGAAACCGTTTCTTACGAAAAAGAGAATTTCCCATCGGATAAGAAAGAAGGCTTTTCGAATCCCGAAAAAAATATTCCGCAAAACACGCAGGCTGAAAATTATTCTGCCGGAAGCGAATTTTATTCGGCAGGCGGAATGAATATTCCTCCAAACCCGATAAGTTCCGATTCCCCAAAAAGCGAAAACTTTTCGTCTGCAACGGAAACAAACCCAAATCCGCCCAGATTTTCATTTCTTGAAAATCCACCGATAAAGGAAAACTCCGGTCAAGACGGCGGCGAAACAGAGAGACAAAACCCTTTTTATGATGGCGGAGCCCTGCCGCCTGAAAATACAGCGGCGGACGAAAAATCGGAACAGAAACTTCCCGACGAAGTTCCTACTTTTTCCGCCCTTAAAGCCAACCCGGAAAACGAAGGGGCGGAAGTCTACGCAAGCCCGTCTGCGGCAACGGGTTTTGATTCCGCTTACAGTTCGGACTATGCCTATGCACCCAACGGAGAATTTTCCCCCGAAGACGAATATTTTGACGACAGAGAAAGCCCCGAATATCTTGAAGAACGGGGCGAAACCCTTTTGGAAGAAACTTCGCAAAATCCTGGCACAAATCATTCCGAAAAAAAACATTCAAGCCAAGAGCCTGTGATTACTCCCCAAGGCTATTCAATCACAATGGAAAAGCTCTACGGAACGGCGGTAGCCGAACTTGCCATAAACAACGCAATGCTCGCTTCCACTTTAATGGAAACAAAAGAATGGAAACTTGCAGGCCCAAATAAAATCAGGACAAAAATCTCCACGGAATACCAGAAAAATTTCATCGAACAGAACATAAACATCATAAACCAAACCTTGAGCAAGATTTCGCAAATGCAGATGGCATTTGAAATCGAATTCGAGGAAGAAAAAAATACCATGACCGCCACGGAACTTCCGATTCAGGTAACACTTTTGTGCAATGCCTTCAAAGGTTCTGTTGTAGGAGGAAAAACATGAATCCATTCGAATTGCTGAAAAATCCCGGCGCAATAAAAGAGCAGGCGGAAAAGTTCCAAAAGGAAATCGGCGAGTTGACCGCCACCGGCTCGGCAGGCGGACACATGGCTACGGTTACGCTGAACGGAAAATTCGAGATGCTCAAAATCGAACTCGACCCAATCTGTGTGGATAACCGCGACGTAAAAATGCTGGAAGACCTGATTGTGGCGGCTCACCACGATGCGCTTGAAAACATTCAGGAAAAAATAAAGCAGAAGGCAGGCCCTCTGCTTGGCGGACTAAACGGAGCGGGTCTTAGTTTTTAATGGCAAACATAATCGACGACCTGACGGCAAGTTTTTCCCGACTTCCGGGAATCGGGAAAAAAAGTGCGGCAAGAATCGTGAATCATCTTCTAAAAGCAGACCGGATTTTCATGCACAATTTTTCAAGGGCAATCCTTGAACTTCAGGAAAAAATAATTCCCTGTTCCGTATGCGGTTCATGGACAGAAAACGATCCCTGCCCTATCTGCTCGAATCCGCTCAGGGATTCCACTTCCATCTGCGTTGTAGAGCAGCCGCAGGACGTTCAGACAATAGAAGCGGCGGGCGGCTACACCGGACTTTTCCACGTGCTTGGCGGAGTGATTGCGCCGCTCGACGGAGTTGGACCTGAACAGCTGAACATCGCAAGCCTTGTCGAGCGTCTGAATAAAGGCGATGTAAAAGAAGTGATTGTGGCGACAAATCCGACTTTCGAAGGCGACTCGACGGCACTTTACCTTCAGCGGCTTTTACATGACAGACCCGGACTGAAAGTTACCCGCCTTGCGACAGGCATTCCCGTAGGCGGCGATTTGGAATATGCGGACAAACTTACACTTGCAAGAAGTTTTAGAGGACGAAGCGAATTCTAGCGAACACGGCGCACAACCCGTGTTGTTGAAAAATAAACGCACCCGAAAACTCGACATTCTGCCCAAACTTGTGCTAAACTTTGTAAAATTTTTTATAGGAGTAAATATGGCTTTAATCGGTAAAGAAATTAATGATTTTGTTGCAAATGCGTTTCACGACGACAATTTCATAACCGTCTCAAAAAATGACTTGATAGGAAAATGGTCGGTGCTGTTTTTCTATCCGGCGGATTTTACATTCGTCTGCCCGACCGAACTTGAAGATTTGGCGGATTATTATGACGAATTCAAGAAAAACGGCTGTGAGGTGTACAGCGTTTCCACGGATTCGCACTTTGTTCACAAAGCATGGAAAGATGCGTCAAAGACAATTCAGAAAATAAAATATCCGATGATTGCCGACCCAACGCACACTTTGAGTAAGGACTTTGACGTTCTTATCGAAGAAAGCGGAATGGCGGAACGTGCGACTTTCGTTCTGAATCCCGAAGGAAAAGTTGCCGCTTATGAGGTTGTCGCCGGAAACATCGGACGCAATGCGGAAGAGCTTCTAAGAAGGGTAAAAGCCTTGCAGTTCGTCGCAAAATACGGCGACCAAGTTTGTCCCGCAAAATGGCATCCCGGAAAAAGCACCTTGAAGCCCGGAATCGATTTGGTCGGAACAATCTAGTTTTTGCAAAATCTTTTCGCTGCCCTTATCAAAATGCGATAAAAAGCTCCTTCGGAAATATTTTCGAAGGAGCTTTTTATGTCGTTTCAATATTCCAAAATCCATCAAGAAAGCCGGCATTCGTTCAGTATATTTATGCGTACTTCATCCCCGATTTTTATCGCGCCTTGCAAAACCGTGTTTTTATCCACAAGAACGGTTTTTCCATCAACTTGAACTTTGTATCTTGTAAATGAACCTAAAAATTCGACATCCGTAACAACACCCTTCTGCCCTTCCTTTGAAAAATCCGCAGGAAAAATCTCAATCCATTCGGGACGAACCATCCGTTCATCCAAAAAATTCGTCTCTCCCATAAAACTTGCGGTAAATCTGTCCGCCGGATTAAAATAAAGTTCCCTTGGCGTTCCGTGCTGCAAAATCCGCCCTTCATTCATCACCGCAATTTCGTCAGAAAGGCTAAGCGCCTCTTCCCTGTCGTGGGTCACATAAATCGTAGTGATTTTAAGCCGCTTCTGGATTTCCTTGAGTTCCGCCCGAACTTTCTTCCTGAGATTCGCATCAAGCGACGAAAGCGGCTCGTCCATCAAAAGAAGGTTCGGCTTCAGAACAAGTACCCTTCCAAGTGCTACCCGTTGCTGCTGACCGCCGCTGAGTTCCGAAGGAAACCGCCCAAGAAGTTCGGAAATCCCAAGAAGTTCCGCCATTTCCAGAACGATTTTTTTGTTCGATTCCTTGTATTTTCTGCCGCTGCGTTCGATGTTCAGTCCGTAAAAAAGATTTTGCTCAACGGAAAGGTGCGGAAAAAGCGCATAATCCTGAAACACGACCCCCACCCGCCTTTTATTCGGAAGAATTCCGTTCATCGTAACTCCGTTCATGCTGATTTTTCCGGACGCAGGCTCAAGAAATCCGCCCAAAAGCCTAAGGAGCGTGGTTTTTCCGCAGCCGCTCGGACCAAGCAAAGTCGTGAACGTTCCTTCCCGAACCTCAAGCGAAAAATCCGCTATCACGGGAGTTTTTTTATATGAAAAGAAAAGATTTTTTATCGAAAGAAACGCCATTTTTTACCGTCCTTAAATATTTTTCCGCACAAAAACCCCAACGCAATCACAAAAAATATTCCTGCCGTAAGCACAAGCGCAAGCGAAGCGGATTTTCCCCAGTCGCCTTGTTCCGCAAGATTTATTATCCGCACGGAAGCAAGCGGAGTGTCGAACGAAACCAAAAAAATGACGGAACTAAGCGTTCCTACCCCACGGATAAAACAGTAGACAAACGCGCCGGCGATTCCATTTTTTGAAATCGGAACAAGAACCGTCGCCAGAGCGGAAAGCTGATTTGCACCCAAAGACATTGCGCCGTCGTCGAGCGTGGGTGAAATCTGCCCAAGCGAATCGGAAATTATCCTGTACGCAAACGGAAGAAAAGCCACCGTCATCGCAATAATTATCAAAATCTTTGAATTGTGAAATCCGACAAGGTTTGCGGAAAGTGAAATCGCAAGTCCGAAAAGTGAGCCCGGAATTGCGGCAGGCAACTGAGAAAAAACGTCCATGCTTTTTTTTAGCGGAATCGCAGCACGATGAACCATGTACGCAGAAAGAATCGCCAAGAGCGTGCTCAAAAACGCCGAAACAAAAGCGAAACTCAGGGAATTTTTCAGTTCCTTGGCGTAGCGGAAAACGGATTTTATATGGCTTGCGGTAAAACTCAAATCAATTCCCCAAAGTTTCTGAAAACTTCCTGCCACAATAGCAAAAAATTGTGCCAAAATCAAAAGCGAAACAAAGGAGACAAAAATCGTAAGAAGAATTCTTGCAAGGTCGAATGTTTTTGCCGTGGATTTTGAACGCTTTTCAAAATCCGGGAACGTACCGCCCTTTCCGCCAATCGTCGCGCTTTTTCTTCCAATTTTTTTGCTCATTCCGTTCTGAAAAAAAAACAGCGCAAGGCTCGGAACAACAAGCACGATTCCAAGAACCACGCTGACTCCGATTTTCAGCCAGCCCGTAAGTTGACTATAAATTTCTACTGCAAGAACGCGAAAACGTCCGCCCACAATCAGCGGATTTCCAAAATCGCTCAAAACACTTACGGCAACAAACAATGCGGAAGAAATAATTCCCGGAAGGCTCAACGGCAGTGTTATCGTAAAAAAAATCCTTAGTCCTTTTGCGCCCATTCCTCTTGCGGCGTTTTCCAGATTTTCGTTGATTCCCTTCAACGTCTGCGCACAAATAAGATACGCCATCGGAAAAAAACAAAGCGTCTGCGCAATTAAAAGCCCGGAAAATCCGTACAAAGAAATATTCAGCCCCAAAATTCTGTGCGTGATAAACCCCTGCTTCCCAAAAAGAAGAATGAAGGCAAGCCCGCCCACAAACGGCGGCGTTATAAGATGCAGAATCGGAATGGCGGCAAAAAACCGCCTTGCCGGAATGTCACCTTTTACAACGGCATAGGCAAACACATAGCCAACCAGAACAGAAAGTGCGGTGGAAAAAACACATTCCACAAGGGTATTGAGCATTGCCCTCCGCCAGATTCCCTGAAAAAATACCGCCTTGAAGTCGCCCAAACGCACATACGCCAATGCCGAAAAAAGCGGGAAAAGTATGCAGACGAAAAAAAACACCGCAACTAAAAGCCACGCCACAAAAAGCGACCTGCTTTTTCTTGACGAATCAAAGCCCACTAAAAACCTTCCCGATTTTTCTTTCACAAAAATACAATCCGCAAAACAACGGACGAAAAAAAATCGCCGAAATCCTATTTAACATTTTCCACCCAGATTTCAAGAACCTGTTCCTTTTGCGACGCAGCTTTTTCCACATCGTAATCAATTAAATCAAGTTCGCCCACAGGAACAGAACCTTTCGCCCCAACAGCCATCGGATTTACGGGAACGGTAAAATCCAGCGAACTCATAAGTTCCTGCGCTTCTTTCGAAAGCATAAAATCCACGAACGCCTTTGCCCATTCCAATTTTTTCGTATTTTTCATTATGGAAATGCAATCGACATCTCCTGCCGATTCAGGCGGCGCAATCGCCACAAGCGAAAAACCGTCAGCCCTGTATTTTTCGATGGCGTGAAGATACGAAACCCCAAGCGCATATTCCCCTGTCCCCAAAAGTTTTGCGGGCGCGCTTCCGCTGTCGGGAAACTGCCCCACAAGAGACGCAAGCGCAAAAAGATAATCCCAGCCGCCGTCCCAACCCAGCCGCTGAAGTTGATTTTGAACAAAAAGATAAGCCGTAGAAGAAGCAACAGGATTTGTAATAACGATTTCTCCTTTGAAACGAGGATTCAAAAGGTCGTCCCAAGTTTTAGGCATCTCCAAATCAGGAAATTTTTCAGAAAAACGTTTTGAGTTCACGCCGATTCCCAGCGAAAGAACGCAAAATCCCGTCCAAGTATGATTTTCAGCAACAGCGTAAGAAGGCAGATTTTTTGCATTTTCGGAAAAATAAGGCTCAAGCGCACCGATTTTATCAGCCTGAATATGATAGCTTGAAGCTCCGCCCAAAAGAACATCAGCCTGCGGCGAATCCTTTTCCGCAATCACACGGTTCACAAGTTCCCCCGTGGAAGCCCTAAGAAAAACAGCCGGAATTTTCGTTTTTTCCGTGAAAAGCTCCGTCAAAGCGACAGTCTCTTCCTCGTGAAGAATCGAATAGATTTTAAGCGAATCAGTTTTTTTCGCACAGCCCAAAACAACAAACGGCAGACACAAAAAAACGCCCGCCCCAAAAACAAGCTTTCCCCAAAATCCGCCGCACAAAAACCGGTCTCCATTTTTGCTCATATCCCGACCTCGTAAATATGTGATATTACGAAGATAGCGGATTTTTCAATATTTTTATATAGCCAGATTAAAATAAAAAATATGCGCTCAACAAAATTCGCAAATGCCGAATTAACATATTCAAGAAATTCGTATTCAGGGCGGTACCGCCAACACAAGGTTGGCGGTCGCTATGTCCGCGGTTCCCCTACGGTCATTCCTTCGCTACGCTCCGGAACAGCCTTCGGCTGCCGCTTCCAGCGCTACCGCAGTAATGTGTAACAAACGCAAACTATTTTTGCAAAAAAACAAAAGGAGTGCCGCTTCTAATATATTTCGATAAAGGAATAAAAAGCCAGCCGCACTGCAAGGAAAATCAAAACTTTGCGCATATATTATTTCCACAAATCCGTGTAAGACGACTCATAAATCTTGCCTTTATAGCAGAATTGATAATTCGGATCCTGTATTCTGAATCCTCCCCCATAATATCTTTTTCCAACTGCAGCCAATTCTATTTGTCTTAATCCGCAAAAGAAATGCATCCGACTATTATTCCCGAAATCAAAAGGAAAAGTCCGATTACCACAAAGGAATAAACATAAAATTTTCTTTTTTGCATTTTTATAGAGTTCCATGTCATGAGAAAAAGATAATATGAGCCGAGAAAAACTAAAAATATCGATACAACCAAAGAGTTTTTTATAAAACAAAGGAGAAAAATAACAACACTGAAAATCGAATTATAGACCAGGCATATATTTCCCCATTTATTCAAAAATAATCTGTTATTTTCAGTAATATCTTTATTTCGCTTTATTGATTTTTTCCAAATAAAAGCATAGTAAAAAACAAAAGACAAGCAATACAAAACAAGAATATAATTTATCATAAGAATTCTTTTCGCTGCGACGTATCGTACAATACCTCGCTTCCCGACTATTTTTTATTTAAACTTTTTAAACCTACAATAGGAAGAAGCGCGGATTTTACATTTTATATTTTTTTACCGTCTGCCGAAAAGAAATTCCCTCCGGCAGAACGGATTTATCGAAAATTGTCCGGGTTTCAAAAACAACCGCACAGCCTTCACGGATTTTCCAAAGCCTTAAAGCCAAGTTTTCCGTGAAGTCCGTGCGAGCCTTATTTAGAATCCCGTAACGTTGAATGCACCCATCTGCGGATAGCACGCAGCCGCACCAAGTTCTTCTTCTATGCGCAAAAGCTGGTTGTATTTTGCAACTCGTTCAGAGCGGCTTGGAGCACCAGTCTTAATCTGGCAAGTGTTAAGCGCAACTGCAAGGTCGGCGATTGTGGTGTCCGCAGTTTCTCCGGAGCGATGACTTGAAATGGCAGTATAACCTGCGGCGTGCGCCATCTTGATTGCCTCAAGAGTCTCGGATACAGAGCCAATCTGGTTCAATTTGATAAGAATGGAATTTCCCGCTCCCATCTCGATTCCCTTTGAAAGGCGTTCCGTGTTAGTAACAAAAAGGTCATCACCGACAAGCTGAACTTTATCTCCAAGAGCAGCTGTCAATTTCTTCCAACCTTCCCAGTCTTCCTCGTCAAGTCCGTCTTCAATAGAAATAATCGGATATTTTTCACAAAGAGATTTCCAGTGAGCGATAAGTTCGTCCGTCGTAAAATCCTTTCCCGATTTCGGCTGATGATAGAATCCCTTGCCTTTTGGAGACTTCCATTCAGAAGAAGCAGCATCCATCGCAATCCTGAAATCCTTTCCAGGTGTATAGCCAGCAGCCTTAACCGCTTCAAGGATTGTCTCGATAGTCTCTTCGTCGCTTGCAAGGTTCGGCGCAAAACCGCCCTCATCGCCAACGGAAGTAGCAAGTCCTTTTGATTTAAGAATCTTTGCAAGGTTGTGGAAAACCTCTGCGCACCATCTAAGGGCTTCCTTAAAAGAAGGAGCGCCAACTGGCATAATCATAAATTCCTGAACATCAACGGAATTGGTAGCGTGTGCGCCGCCGTTCAAAATATTCATCATCGGAACAGGAAGTTTTGTTCCCTGCACTCCACCAAGAAGTCTGTAAAGAGGAATTCCAAGAGAAATAGCGGCAGCCCGGCAAGTCGCAATCGAAACTGCAAGAATCGCATTTGCGCCAAGCTTTGACTTGTCTTTTGTGCCGTCCGCTTTAATCATAGCGGCATCTACAGCATAGATATCGCTTGCCGTAAGACCTTTGACGGCGGCATTTATCGCCGTATTGATGTTTTCCACGGCTTTTGTAACGCCCTTTCCAAGATAGCGTCCTTTGTCGCCGTCACGAAGCTCAAGCGCCTCGAATTCTCCGGTGGAAGCTCCGCTAGGTGCAGTTCCTCTGCCGATTGAGCCGTCCGCAAGATAAACCTCTGCCTCTACGGTAGGGTTTCCACGAGAATCCATAATTTCTCGTCCAATAACCTTTACGATCTCCAACTTGTTCATAAAAACTCCTGAAAAATTGTCGGCAAACGCCAACGAATGGATAATAATAACCCATATACGCCAAAATTTCAATGAAACCGACCGCCAAAACCCGAAAAAATCCGTTCCGGTTGATTTTTATTATTCGGGCGGCACCGCCAACTTAAAAGTTGGCGGTCGCTATGTCCGCGGTTCCCCTACG
>CAJPOF010000062.1 GCA_905372235.1 uncultured Treponema sp. | reverse complement strand
CCCCCGAATCCGGCTGAAGAAAAACTGACGCTGAGTTTTGATTCCGGCGTTGAATGCAAGAAAGGTCAACTTGGCAATGAGGGAGATGTAACATCCGGAACTGCTGTAGAAGAAAACGATTGGTATAGTTTCAAGGCATTAGGCTTGGTCGGCAATGAAATTGTTGAAGCCTGGTATGTAAACGGAAACAAAAAGTCTGAAAAGCAAAATTTTCGATATGAAATAAAAAAAGAAGATGCCGATTCCGGCAATGTTATCAATGTTACTTATAAAAAGAAAAATTCCGATAAAATCCTCCTGACATTTGCTGGCAACATCGAATGCAAGAAAGGTTTTATTGGTGACGAAGGCGATGTAACAACAAGAAGTCCTGTAGAAGAAGGCGATTATTATCGATTTACACCATTGGACTTAGCCGATGGCGAAATCGTGGAAGGCTGGTACATAAACGGAAACAAAAAGAGGGAAGGCTCAAATTTTCCATATCAAATAAAAAAATCGGATGCCGACTCCGACAATATCATTAATATTACTTATGAAAAGAAAATTGCTAAAAAAATCACCCTGACCTTTGCCGGCAATATCAAATGCGAAAAAGGTTATTTTGGTGGCGATGGCAATATAACAACGGGAACTACGGTAAAAGAAATGGATGCATATCAATTCACAGCATTAGGCTTGACCAGCGATGAAATTGTGGATGCATGGTATATAAACGGAAAGAAAAGAAAGGAAGACCAAGTTTTTCGATATGTGGTAGTAAAAACAGATGCCGACTCCGACAATGTCATTAATGTTACTTATAAAAAGAAAACTGCTGAAAAAGCTATTCTGAAATTTGATTCCGGTAGCATCGAATGCAAGAAAGGTTATTTGGGGTTTGACGGTGATGTAGTAACGGAAACTGAAATAAAAGAAAGAGATTGGTACAGGTTTACGGCAAAACTTAATTCCGGCGAAGCGGTTAAAAACTGGCTTATCAACGGTAAGCCGAAATCTTTCAGCAACAAAACCGAATATACATACCAAGTAAAACCGGAGGATTTCGCTCCGGACAAAACTATAACCGTAAGTTTCGAAAAACTCTGAAATATCTACCGACTTTCATAGATATTCTAAAAATTACAAAAACGGTGTTGCATAAAAAGTTGAATGTCGAGATTTGCTAAAACTCGGCATTCAACTTAAAGCATATACGCAATTTTACAAGTTTTTCCAAACGGCAAAACTTTGGACGTACATACAACAAGTTATCGGTTTAGGTATGCATTAAAATATCCGTCCTTTTTGTTTTGACAAAAGATGCCCCGTTCTATATAGAAAAAAAGAATCGCTATTGGTATAATTTCTGCAATACTAGAAATTTCCGGAGGAACTATGACGCGAGAAGATGAAATTGCCGCAAAATCAAAACGCAGTTCTACCCTAAAATCGCTTAAACTAAAAAAAATGCTTAGGCTTCAACAACTCAAAGACGAATATCAGACAAAAGTTCGTGAACTAAACATACAATACGCCGAAGACCCTGAGCGGCTCAAGGCAAAATATGCAGCCGACGACTACGCAAAAAACGAACGAGCAAAAGCAAGAGCGGCAAAACAAATCGAAAAAGAGCAGAAGCGGCTTGGACAGGAACGAAAACTACGTCCGTACACACTGGGCGAAGAAATTTTCAGTTCCATCGTGCAGGGAATCGGCGCCGCGCTTTTTATCGCCGCCACCGCCCTTTTGGATGTTCTTGCGATTCAAAAAATTCCGCAATCTTATAACGCTACAAAAATTTATTTTGCGCTTTACACGGCGTTCGGCGTTTCTATGATTCTGAATCATGTGATGTCCGTTCTTCATCATGCGTTGCCCGAAGGCGCAAAAGAAGTATTCAGGCGGCTGAACAGAACAACGATTTATCTTGCCATCGGAACTGCGTTCACAATCTACTCCTACACGGGAATCAAGGCAGGTTCTGTAAATCCGCTTTTCGGCTTAATTTTGAACTCCATAATTTGCGGAGTCTGTATTGTAGGAATTTTCTTGAGTTCCATCGGCGGACGAAAAATGGAAATCGTGAACGTGATTTTCTACACCGTTCTGGGCTGGTCGGGGCTTTTCATATTTGCGCAATTGTACAGAGTCATTTCGGTAACCAGTTTTTCCATGCTGATAACAAGCGGAATTTTCTTCACAATCGGACTTCTGTTCGCAGAAATTCGAAAAGTCAAATATATGCATGCAATCGGAAACCTGATAATACTTTCTGCAAGCGTATATCTGTTCTTTTCGTTCTTTTTCATGTTTTAATAAAAAAATCATGGGTTTGGGACGTGGCAAATCATAACGTCCGGGAATTTTTGATTTGCTCACGGTTCTTCAATCTACCGCTGCCCCTTATTCCGGCGTATAAAAATTGCGTTCCCGGCGCAAAGGAACATAAATATTGAAGAGTCGGCGTTTTCGTATCTGTTAAATTTACAGGAACAATTATGAAGAGTGGAGTTTATGAAAAATCAGGGCAGGACAAAAGGGTTTTGAAAATCTTGCGGTGGCGGGAAAGCCTTACGCTTTTGCCCGACAACCGTTTTTTTGACATCGTACGCACATATCTTGGTCCGATAAAAACGCCTTACAACAAGCAGAATTTAGTCGAGCAGTTAAGTTCAATATTCAGAAAAGAGCAGAACCAAAGGCGGATAATTTCTTTTCTTTCGGATTTTGATTTTCAGATTTTGTCGCTTATTTCGCTGCTTCCGTTCCCGACGCAGGAAAATGTGAAAGATTTTTTCCAGAATCGATACGACGTTTCCGTAATTTATTCGGCGCTTTTGAATTTGAGCGAAAGGCTTTTAATCTATTCCTATTCGGAACGGGGATTTTCCGAGGCAGCGTTGGAAATAAATCCGCTTGTCGAGGACGCACTAAAACCGTTCCTTGGAATCGCAAAGATTTTTCCCAAACCGGAATGTGTTCAAAAAAATCAGGATTCTTCGTTCTGCATTTCGCCTATTTTTCTCGCCTCGTACATTTCTTTCATTCGGGCAAATCCTGAAATGAGCAAAAACGACCTTTCAATAAAGAAAAAATATTCGGAGCGGTTGGAAAACATTTTTTTGGGAAAATCGGAAACGCCGGCGCTTCTGCTGAACGGCTTTTTCAATATCGGAATTGTCCGGTTCAAAGAAAAATCCCTTTGCGTTGACGACGGCGTTCTTGAAAAATTTGCGGAACTTCCCGAAGTTTTTCAATACGTGTATCTTGCGGTGGCGAGCGCCGAAAATCTTGGGCGAGAAGGTTTTTTGCTCTACGGACAACTTTTGCTGGATCTTTTGAATTCAGTTCCCAAGGAAGGTTTTGTTTTTTCGTCTTTGACCGATGCGGCGTTCATTTTGTCAAATCGGAACGACGGAACGAAATTTTCCGAGCGGCAAGAACGATTTTCAAAAATCGAAAGGATTCACCGAAACGCAGAAATTGTCGATTTTATGGAAAAAGATTTTAGAACTGAACGACCGCACAGATATTCAGGGAAAATCATCGAAAAAATCGTGCGGAACGCAATTTCGCTCGGACTTTTTTCGATTTACGGAAAAACTCCAAGCGGAGAAGACATTTTTGTTCCGGCTGAAATTTTTATCGGCGGCGAAAAGTTTTCTATGGATTCTAAAAAAGGACTTTTGAACATCAACGCGGGAACAAGCATAACGCTTATGCCCGGATTTTCCCTTTCGGAACTTGTTCCCCTGATGGATTTTATGAATGTCGTAAAATCAGGCACGGTGGCTGAATTTGAAATAACACGGAAATCCGCAAGTCGGGCTTTTGACAAAAATATTGTTCCCGAACAGATTTTTTCGCTTCTGCAAAAATACGATGCGTACGAAATTCCTCAAAACCTTCGAATGAACATAGAAGAATGGCACAAAACGTTTTCTTCCGCAGTTGTTTACAAAGGCTATGTGCTGAAACTCGACGAAAAAACTTCAAGAATCGTTGAAAACAATCCGAAAGCCAAGTCTTTTATTCAGACAAAATTGGGCGAAGGAATATACCTTTTGAACATTCCGCTGGACGACGATTTTTCCAAATTCAGCGAAAATGTCGGACTTGAATTCATGGGAAACGTAAAAAATCCTGAAATCGGAAAAGAAACTTCGCCGTTTCCGCTTTTGCAGAGCGCGCGAAAACTTGATTTTGAAAACACGGCGGAACAAAACGCAGAACTGCTTGAAGAACTTTTGCAAGAAGGAAACAAAACCAAGGCGCAATATTTCAGGACGCTAAAATCGCTCGGGCTTACAAAGCAGCAGGAAAATGCCCTTGCCCTCAGAATCGAAAAAGGAATAATAATTTCGCAGGAACAGTTGAGGGCGGAAAACGTTCGGCTTGAAATCCTTGAAACCGACGGAATGAATTATGCCGGAAAAATCAGGATGATAGAAAACGCAATCCTATCAGGGGCATTGCTGGAACTTTCCATGCCGAACGACAACGAAGCAAGCAAGATGAATAATTTTCTTGGAAAGCCGATTTCTCTTTCAAAGCGGCAGGACGACTGCATTTTGAAATTCCGATTGGAGCAAAGCGGCGAAATTCGGCTTTTTTCTGTAGGAATGGCGAACAAAATAAAACTTGTAAAAACCTCGATTTTCGATTGAGCGGAAATTTAATTTTCCAGTTTCAGGTCGCCGGGTTTTATCCAGCCCAATTTTTGTTCCAAGCGGCAGAAAATCCACGCAAGGACTCCCGGAAGCACAATTGAAATCATCAGAAGAGCGAACCAATTCCATGCCGTGGGAGAAATCCTAAGACTTTCACTTGTGATGGCGGCGATTTTTTCCGATGCGAAGCCCATTTTTTCAGCCCTGTGGATTGCCCAATTTACAGCTTCGGGACTTGGACTCAGCCAGCCGGTAATTATTCCAATCTGCCCGACAAATCCGCACGTTCCCATTCCGCTTGAAATCGCCGGTCCGTTCATCTGAATCTTAAAAAGGCAGGTGGAAAGCGGACCGGTTATTGCGCTTGCAAGTGTAGGCGCAATCCAAATGCGAGGATTTTTCACGATATTCGGCATCTGGAGCATTGAGGTTCCAAGCCCTTGCGAAATCAGCCCGCCCCATCCGTTTTCTTTAAAACTCATCACAGCAAAACCAACCATTTGAGCCGAACAGCCGGCAACCGCAGCTCCTCCGGCAAGCCCCGTAAGTCCAAGGGCGGCGCATATCGCTGCGGACGATATTGGCAACGTAAGGACAATTCCCACGACCACGGAAACAAAAATTCCCATCACAAACGGGTGAAATTCTGTGGAAAGCATTATGAATTTTCCTATCCACGACGCCGCAATCCCGATGCGTTTTGCGCAAAGAAAACTTAAAAGGATTCCGGTCAATATTGTTGAAAGAGGCGTTAAAAGAATATCTATTTTTGTTTTTCCGCTTACAAGATTTCCGATTTCCGCCGCCGCAATTGAAATTATCAGCACCGAAAAAGGACCGCCAGCTCCGCCCAAAACATTTGCGCTTCCGCCGACCGCCACAAGACTGAACAAAACAAGAGAATTCGCTCCCAGCGATTTTCCGATTCCAATTGCCATGGCAGCCCCCACAACATGGGTTTCGGAGCAGAATTTTCCTGCATCAACCAAAAACTGAAAAATCGGATTTGCCGAAAGCCTCAAAAGAAGCTCGCCCAGCGTCCTAATAATTGTTCCCACAAGGAGCGAGGAAAAAAGCCCCTGAGCCATGCCACCCATAGCGTCAACAAGATAACGCCTAGCATACACATTCATGATAGACCTCGAAAAGTTTGATAAAATTGAGAAAATTGAATCAGTAAATTACTTGTTGATGTTGATACGCAATGTGCCGTGGCATCATTGGTAAGGGTGTTCCGTAGAATCTTCCGTAGTTCATCACAAACGTAAAATCTATCGGAAATCTACAATATTTTTTTTGATTTTACAAGGCATTTTTACTTTGAAACCCATTCGGAATTTTAGAAATCGCATTGTTCATAACGCACGCCGCCTTACCTGTCCGCGATTTTTTAAGCACTTACTGCCCACATCCACACGCAAAAAAACATTTTTATTTTCATAATATTGGCGCAGATTATCCTCCAACTCGCCTTCCGCAGCCCGCTAACGCTCGGTCGAACGGCTTACGCCATTCGCCTTGCCTTCGGCAACTGCTCCACGCTCGGCGCAAAAATCCGGTTTTAGAAAAAAAAGAAAGATTCTAAAATGCGTATTTTGTAAATAATTTAAACGAAAACAAATCGTTCCACCTATTTTTCGTTATTTCCCCTAGAAGCGATTTTTTCCAGCATATATCGTTTCAATAAAAACGTGCAGAAATACGGGTATGTATACAATTTACCATTAAATCCGATGTTCTTTGCACAGAGTTTTATCCCGTAATGAATATCCGGATATTTTTCTTTTTCTATCAGATTTTTAAGAGAAGCCGTAGCGCTGTCGGTCGCCTTTACTTCTACAGGAACAAGAGATTCGGCATCGCGGATAAAAAAATCCATTTCAACGGTAGATTTTTCATTCTTGTAATAAAAAAGTTCATATCCCTGTTTTACCAGCATATCGCCGACAATGTTCTCAAAGATTGCGCCTTTGTATGTGTTAAAATTTTTGTTCTGCCGTAAATCTGCCTGCGCCTCTTCATCCAAAGCTGCAATCAAAATTCCCGTGTCGTGATAGTAGATTTTATATTCCTTCGGATTGTAATTGCCTCTTAAAGGAAGTTCCGGCTGCGCAAGATTGTAGCAAACATTTACAATTCCGGCGTCTTTCAGCCAGTCTATCGTTCCAATATATTCCCTGTTTCTTGCTCCCGGTGCAATTTTTGTAATTTGATAGCGTTTATTTTCCTTTGCAAGAAAGGCTGGAATGTGAGTATAAACATTCTTTATCTTTGCTTTATCAAGCCCTTTTGCATATTTTAGAATGTCCTCTTCGTACGCTTTAAGAATCTGAATCTGATCCTGTAATATGCCGGAAAAATTATTTTGTTCGATGAACTTATTTACAACGTGAGGCATTCCGCCCGTAATCATGTAATCCTTAAAACAGTTCATCCAGACATCGAATTCATTTTCGGAGAAAGGTTCGGTATTTTTTATGTGGGTATACATGCTTTCAATCTGGTTTTGTGAATATCCTTTCGCCCAAAGAAACTCTTCAAAGTCCATAGAGTTCATTTGATAATCTTCCTTAAACCCGACACTTACTGATGTAATTTCCTCATAATTTATACCCAAAAGCGAACCGGAACAGATAACATCGTAGCGGCCGTCGATTTTGAAAAATTTAAGACACGTTGCACAATCCGGGCAAGCCTGCATTTCATCAAAAAAAATAAGCGTTTCATTCGGAACAAACTCAAACTCCGGATTTATAAGCGATATTTCCTTTATAACATTTTCCGGAGAATAGCCTGAAGAAAAAATTTTTAAATACTGAGGTTCGGTGATAAAATTTATTTCTACAAAATGTTTATAACTTTCTGCAAAGTATTTTATGGATGAAGTCTTTCCAATTTGGCGCGCCCCTTTTATTATAAGAGGCATCCTTTCCGGATTCTGTTTCCAGCGCATGAGAAAGTCGTTTACTTTACGGTGGAGTTTGTATTCCATGATTTCATACTATCACGCCGTATCACATTTTTCCATATGTTTTGAGACAATTTATCACATTTTTCCGATATTATTCGAGCCTAAAATCACATTTTTCCATATATTTTAGACTGATTTATCACATTTTCCCGAAATAATTCGAAATCCGCTCGTTTGACAATTATTTTTTGTATTTCCATGTTTTAAACAAATCCGCACATGCCAAAAACGTAAATCCGCAACATAAACCCCATTTACTATAAAGCCGATTTATTTAATAATAGCGCAGGGAGAAGCCGTAAATATACTAAGACATAGAGGAGCATAAAATACGATAATCCGTGCGAACTCATTTCCTCGTTTTATTGGGGCGAAACAATTAAATCATCTGTTATGAACATTTACAATTTTATAGTCAGGAGGTTATATGAAAAAATATTTCTTTAAATTTTTGAAATTTGCCGCTCTTATTTCGGCTGCTGCAATTTTTGCAGGCTGTTTCAATAAAAAGTCCGGCGTAATTAAAGCTGAAATAGATTTTTGGGACTTTCCGAATTTCTCTTCCGAATCGGGAGTTGCCGGAGACTTTGAAAAAAATCTTATAGCGGCTTTTGAAAAAGAATATCCTACGATAAAAATAAATTTTAAACTTATTTCATTTGCGAACGGACCCGCCGAAATCGAAGAAGCAATAAAGAACGGAAAAGCTCCCGATATAACTTACGATGCGCCCGGACGCATAATTGTATGGGCGGAACGTGGATTGCTCGAGCCTCTTGATGATGTTCTTGCAACGGAAAAACCTTATATAACAACGGGATTGCTCTCTGTTTCCAGAGGGACTGACAGGCGTACCTATATGTACCCAATGCACGAGGGCGCATTTTCAATGGCTTTCAACAAAGAAATGCTTGAGGACATGGGACTTATAAATCTTTTGCCTTATACTAGACGAGACCGCAGCTGGAGTCTTGACGAATATGAAAAACTTCTTACGGCGATAAAAGGGAAGCTATCGGACAAACAAACGCCCGGAGTATTTTTTTACAAAACTCAAGGCGGCGACCAAGGAACACGCGCATTTTTGATGAATCTCTACGGAGGCGTAAGCCTTTTGAACGGCGATTATTCAAAATATACGTTCAATTCGGTGAATGCGGTAAAAAATCTTGAATGGACTGTAGCCGCAATGAAAAGAGGACTGCTTGCGGACGGAGCGGAACTCACTTCCAACGATGCTATAGGAATGTTCGTGGAATCAAAAGCGGCTCACACAATCCTTTATTCTCCGCAATTAAATAAAATGTATGATGGAAAACGCAAGTATAAGGGAAAAGATTTTACGCCGATTTATATGCCGTTTCCGAACAATTCGGGAGCTCCGTCTCTTGAATTTCTTGCAGGCGGTGCATGTGTTTTCAACAACGGCAATGCCGAAAAAATCAAAGCGGCAAAGAAATTTCTGCATTTTGCGGCAACCGATAAAGTGTGGAGCAAAAAACTTGTCGATGCCAGCGGCGGTTTTCCTGCAAGCTCCAAAATCGAAATCGAAACGGAAGATCCGGAGATTCTTTACAATTCCGTGCTGCAGCGATTCTTCGGGCAGTATTACAACAATATCACGGGATTTTCCCAAATGCGCGGCTACTGGAACACTGCATTAAAAGAAGCCGCCGCCGGAAAAGATGTCCAGTCGGTTCTTAATAAATTTGTTCAAGATTCGGACAGCTCGCTAAAATAGCATATATTGCAGGAGTTTATGATGAATAAAAGAGCTTACAAAACTATCAATATTTTTTCGATAAAGAATAAAATGATCGGTGCATTGTCACTGTTTTCCGTCGGATTCTTGCTGGTTATATGTGCAATATCCATTTATCTTGCCTCGAATTCGCTTTTAAGGAACACACAATATTTCTTAAAAGAATTGACTTTCAGTTCCTCAAAAATCCTTGACGAACGGGCAACTTCGATATTCGGAAAGCTCAAAGCATTTTCAAACATTCCGCAAATCCAAGACGAAAATTCTTCGTACAAGTCAAAAATCGAATTATTCAAAAATGAAATACTCATGCAAAAGCAACGCGGCTGGATAAATTTCGGAATTGCGGGAAAAGACGGTATGCTCTACCGCACGGACGACAAAACGGAGAACGTAAATTCCGCCGATTGGTATAAAAGGGCTTTAAAAGGAAAATACGTTATCACCGAGCCGGCAATGTCCGCCGCGGAAAGAACTTATGTTTATGTAGTCGCAATTCCTCTTCGCGATTTGCAGGGGAAAATCGTCGGCGTAATAAGCGCGACATTGCAGGGAGACTCGCTTTCAAATCTCATAAGCGACATAATCGTAGGCGAAACCGGTACGGCTTACCTGATAAGTCCCGACGGAATAATATTGGGAAACCGCCGTCCGGAGATTCTTTATAAAAGCATTTTCACGGAAATCATAAACGACAACGGCGGAGCATATTCGACATTCTTGCAGAAAGCTTTGAAATCCAACGATGCTACGGTGAATTTCTCAAAACTTCATAAAGTGAACTACGTTTCCGCAGTCGCCACAATGCGGTATTCGGGTTGGACGCTTCTTATAACCGCACCCGCTTCGGAGTTTATTGCGGAAAACATATCGAATTTCATAAGCACATTCGGTTTTATTTCGCTTATTCAGTTGTTCATTTCAATCATAATTGCGGTAATACTGGCGTCGCAGATTGTCCGCCCGATAAACGGAGTAATTGCGGCTTTAAAGAACATCTCGCAGGGAGAGGGCGACCTTACGATAGAACTTCCGGCAGACGGCTCAGACGAAACCAGCATATTGTCCTCGTATTTTAATAAGACAATCTTGAAACTACGCAACTCAATTCACAAAGTCGGAAAAGATTCCATCGGAATGAAAGATATTGGCACCGACCTCGAATGCAACATGGTTTCCGTAAGCGAAGTCGTTTCGAAAATCACGGAAAGTATCGAAGGATTAAAACAGAATTTTACTCAGCAGGAACAAAGCGTTGCGGAAACCGCATCCGCGATCGAACAGATTATCCGCACGATACGGCTTTTGAACGAAAGTATCGGTCAGCAGCTTTCGGTTGTTCAGGAATCTTCTTCGTCCTTTGACCGGATGAATTTGAGCATAGAAACCGTAGGCGGCAACGTAAAAACCACGAGAGATGCTATAAAAAAACTCGCCGCGGCGACGGATGACGGAAGAACTACGCTTGCAAAAGCAAATGAAATATCTCAGCGGGTTTCCGAAGCGTCCGGCGGATTATTGGAAGCAAGCGCGGTAATCGAGAACATCGCAAGTCAGACAAACCTTCTTGCAATGAACGCGGCGATTGAGGCGGCTCATGCGGGAGAAGCAGGAAAAGGATTTGCCGTAGTTGCGTCGGAAATACGAAAACTCGCCGAAGTTTCAAGCGCACAAGGAAAAAAGATTACTCAGACTCTAAAAACTCTTACAGGAGAGATAGAGATTCTTGCAAGTTCCGCTTCCGGTGCAGTCGAAAAGTTCAATTTTATTTCCGGCTACTCGGAGGAAGTCAACGGCTCTATCGAAAATGTCGTACATGCGATGGACGAGCAGGAGCTTACCGGAAAATCCATTTGGGCGATGATAAAAGAAGTTACCAATCTTACGGAAGAAGTAAAGCAAAGCTCCGACGAAATGCTTACAGGCGGAGAAAAAATTATATCCGAGACAAGCAGACTCGACGGTCTTACAAAAATTCTTCGCGGCAGCATGGACGACATTGCGTCTCAGGTAGAGCTTATAAATTCCGCATCGGAAGAATCTCTGGAAATCGCAAAAAAGAACAAAGAAAGCATCGACAGTCTCGTTCTTGAAGTAGGAAAATTTAAGACGGAAAAATAAGTGCACGGAAACTTCGTTCGCTCTGCTTACTACCGAATTTGCACGGAAAACGAATGCTAAATGTCGAGTTTTTGAAAAACTCGACATTTAGCTTAAACAAACTTGTAAAACATCCCCTCTAAATCCGGCAAGAGCCGAAAGATTTCTCCCTCCCTACCCGACTTCATTGTTCCGCCGACGCATAATTTTTATCCGGCAAACATCGCGGTTGTCCCGTAAAAAACGGAAGATTAAACCTGCGTCCGGATTGTAGGGGCGCGCTTGCGCGTTGCGCAGCAATGGAGCGTTGCATTGAGGATAAGATCTTGTTTTGCATTTCGGTCTAGTGTTTTAATGTCGGTCAATTCGGTAATCGTGCCAGAGGACAGGACAAAACATAAATGCCCGAATAAAACTATTCGGGCATTCTTATTTTTTTATGTTTTATAGGCTTTAGCCGGTGAAAAATATGAAGCGGAGCGAAATATTTTTCACAATAAACCACCCGCTGTGCGGGTGAGAGACAAATGCTTATAGCAATGAAAGCTTTCCCCAAAGGTGTACAATAGGATTGTTCAAGTCTATTGCCTAACACCAAGGAGGAAAGCTGAATGGCAAATATAAGAGACTCGTTGAGTCATACAAAATGGTTGTGTAAATACCACATAGTGTTTACATCAAAATACAGAAGAAAAGCGATATATGGACAATACAAGGAGAGTATTGGACAGATATTGCGACAGTTGTGTAATTACAAAGGGGTGGAAATTGTAGAGGGACATTTAATGCCCGACCATATACACATGCCGGTAAGTATACCACCGAAATACAGTGTGTCGCAATTTATGGGATACTTAAAAGGCAAGAGCAGCCTGATGATATTCGATAAACATGCGAATCTGAAGTATAAGTTTGGAAATCGCCATTTCCGGGCAGAAGGATATTATGTGAGTACAGTCGGCTTGAATGAAGCTACGATTGCAAAATATATCCGCGAGCAGGAAGCCCACGATATTGCGATGGACAAAGTTACTGAAAAGGAATACGAAGACCCTTTTAAGGTTGGCAAGTAGTACAAAAGGCTCTTTAAGAGCCTGCAAGTGACAAGCTGCAATAGGCTTGAACGAATGTGAAAGCTAGGGTCTTAAGTCTCAGCTTGAGACCCTAGCCTTATAGGCTAAGTGCAAACCACCCGTTTGACGGGTGGTTCTGATTCATTCTATTGTGGTGTGTGGCGGCATATAAAAAAAGGGGCCGGCGGCGACCTACTTTCCCGCCCTGGGGGCAGTATCATCGGCGCGGGGGAGCTTGACTTCCGTGTTCGGCATGGGAACGGG
>CAJPOF010000061.1 GCA_905372235.1 uncultured Treponema sp. | reverse complement strand
GTCAATGCGCCGGTTACGGTAACGGTTTTGCCGCTTTCCAAATAGACCTCGTTGTCTGTGTTTGACTCCGCCGTAACTAAAGCACTGCCTTCCATCTTGAATGTACCCTTTACGTATACGCCGCCGCCCTTACCAGCCTTGCAGTTAGTGATAGTGCTTGAGCCTTGCATAATGAGCGTGCCTCCATCGTCGATGTATACGCCGCCGCCTTCATTAGTTGAACCTACTTGGGCGTTTTGAAGCGTTATGTCTTCAAGAATGAGTGTTTTGCCGTTTTCCACCTTAAAGATACGCGTTATGCCGTTTGCATTCAAAACTGCGGAAGAGCCGCCCTTTATCGTAAGGTTTCTGCCGAGCGTAATTTCGCCCGCATTGTCGCCGCCGGTCGCTTTTATTTCTCCGTTGATAACGACGGTGTGCGAGCCTTTCTCTTTTGCCGCCTCTTCTTTCAGACGTTTCCATGCATCTGCGCCGCCTTGGAAATTGAAGACACCCCCTTTAAACGTGACCTTCACGTTTTTATTACCGTCTATACCGGAAAGGGTATAGGTTGTGTTTGTTCCGTTTACAGAAGAATTGTCAAGTGTCCATTTTTCAACTTCCCAACCGTTATCAGGCTGTGCGGTAAAGGTTACGGAATCTCCGTGTGTAACTTGAACAGAGCCGCTATTTGTTATATTGCCTGAACCGGCTTTAATCTTTCCGTGTCCGCCTACAACGCTGAAATTTACGGTGTGGGTCTTTTTCTTAAATATTACCGTTACGGTTTTCGGTTGGGTTACGTTGGAAAGGGTATAGGTTTCACTCGTATGACTGGGTACTGGGGCGCTATCAACCATCCAGCTTTGAACTTCCCAACCATTTGCCGTATCCGGCAGTGCGGTAAACTCTACGCTGCCGCCCTCCCAAACGTGAATGGTCTGCATTCCACTTGTTGTTTCGGTGGTGCCGTTGTATGTGCCTTTCAGTGAGCCTCCCGTTCCGCCGACTACGCTGAACCTCACGGTATACTTTTGGCGTTTTACGGTAAATCTTATGTTATTGGTAGTACCGTCCTGAGCTTCTACCTTGATTGTAAAAGTTTCTTCTGATTCTGCAGGAATAGTTACGCTTCCGGAAGGTGTTACGCTTGCCGTTGCCCCCTCGCTATCGGAATCAAAACCAAAGTCAGTTACTTTCGCCTTGTCGGAAGCTACAGTGTATTCGCTTGCAAAAGGAGCGGTCTTGGTTTCTCCATTAAGCTTGAAACTCTTTAAGTTTGCGACACTGTTTTTCTTGCGGGTTATACTTACCGTTTTTGACCATGCAGCATAATTTCCCGGACTTGCCGCAACATTTATGGTAATGCTTGTAGTTGTTCCGGGCGTCAAGTTAAGCGGCAATGACGGCGTTACGTTAAACGGAACTCCCGAATGTCCGCTAAACTCAAGGCTTATATTACCTTTTGTAACCTGGCTTTTGGTATAAGGCAGGGTAACAGAACCGCCCGAAGCGTCCGTTCCGTGTATTTCAAGCTTGGTCAAGCTTAAATTACTAAGAGGAACAAAGCTCACTTTTACACTTGCATCCTTCGTTACTGTAAGCGAAGCTGTTTTCTGTCCGCTTGCTACCGAAAAGCCTTCCGAAGGTGTACAAGTCCAGTCCCCGACCTTGTAGGAGTTTTCATCTGCAGGTGTTGCCCTAAAGGCTACAGTTCCTTCGTACTTTACCGTAAGAGGGCTTCCGCCTGCAACGCCTCCCGTAACAGACGTTACAGAAATACTGCCGTTTGAACCGTTCACACCAAATTCTACGGTGTATGTCTTTCTTTTGTAACGAACCTCTACCACCGTCGAGCCGTCCGGAGCTATCGATGCAGGCGTATATTCTCCCGCTTCAAATCCGGGATAGTTTTTGAGCGTTACAGTAGCATCCGCGCCTGTTGTACCTTGTAAATTATCCGTATGACTAGGAGTCGCAGGATAACCATCATCGCCAATATTTTGCTTATAGTGTTTTACTTTGTACTGCGTATTGTCTGAGGCTGTCCATTGTGCATAGAGGGTTATATTGCTTGTCACGGTGTTGTTGGAAAAATCCCATTTATTCGTATACGAATCCTCTGTATACCAGCCGACAAGGTTGAATCCCGTGTAAGATACCGATGGCTCTTCTACCTTTCCGCCGTTTTCTATGTATTGAGGATTGGGAACTGGAGTTCCGTTTTTCGCATCAAATTGAACTTTAAATTTCTCTTTTAGCTCCGCTGTAATACCGTCGGAAACAACGCCTTCCTTGTCATGCAAAGTTATGGTGTACAATTTTTTCGAGTGGATGCTTTCTACATCTACATCGGTTTTTAAATACAATACCCAGCCGCCGGACGGTACTGCCGGGTAAGATGCGTTTAATTGCACTACATTCCCCTGTTCGATGAACGAACCCGTCGGAAACGTTTCGGAAGGTTTTTGAAAACCATTGTTGTCTTCTTTGTATGAAAGAGAATAGGTTGAGCCGTTTATTGTGATGCTTGCAATGTCCTTGTGTATCGGTACAGAACCCGAGCCGGTTGTTACCGTTCTTGTCATTTCGGCGGAATCGAATTTTAGGCAGACAACATAATGCGATGTTGATTCGTTCGTTCTTGCAAGAATAACCTCTGGTTTTGGCGGCGGTGAGTTCGATTTCAGGGTAAATGTGTAAGTCTGACTGAACACCCTTCCGTCCTTGGCTTTTATCGTAATTACAGGACTTAAATTTCCTTTTCCCTGCTCGTACTTTTGTAAAAAACTTTTCGAGTAGGTGAGTTTAAGGATCTCCGGATCAAGCTGACTAAGCGTATAATCCGTTCCTGCCACAGGCTGCACGGAAAGAGCCTTAAATTCGACAATTCCCAAAGGCTCGTGGGCGGTAGGCAAAGCAAGCTGAAAACTTTTTGGATTATAGACTTTAAGCATGACAACCGCTTCGCTTGAAGAATCCGCGCATTGTATGCCGGCGGTGTCAGCCCTGTGCGCAGAGTTTATGCTGTGCTCGGTAACAAACGCCTCGCTTGACCAGTAACTAAAAAAATCTTTCGGGGTATCAGAATCTTGCTTGCACGATGAAAGCAATAGCACCGCCCCTGTGATTAAAAGAGCCGCAATCTTTTTTTTGTCATGTATTCTAAAGTGTTTCATATAAAATAAACCTCTCTTCTTAGGGGAATGGGGGCGGCGGAAAAACTGGTCTTACAGCCTTTTGTTTTTTCGCCCCAAGTTTTCCATAAGGAAAACTTGTATAATCAATCTAGCAAGAATCTGACGGAACATCCGGCTTACAGATTTTCAAGTTCCTCTCCGGTAAGTCCCGTTGCCTGCATTATTTTTTGTACGGAATCGCCCAATCGTTTCAGGATGCGTGCCGTTTCAAGTTTTGCTTGGTGCGAGCCGTCGGAAAAGCCTTGCTCAATTCCTTGCTCGATTCCTTCTGCCAAAGCTATTCGTCTTTCTTCGGCTCGCTGCACCGCTATGTCCGTGTCATAATCGTATTCTGCCAACAACATATTGATCACCTCCCGCGATTTTCTTTGTAAGTAATCTTTTAGGACTCCCTTTTCTATGCATATCTTTACCGCTTTTGTAAAACCGTTCTCGCCGTCGAGTTGTGTCTGCTTTCTCACTTCCTCAACAAAAAGGCTGTATTCTTCCAGCGGTTTGCACACCGCCAGGATTTTGTTCGCCTTGTCCGTGTTGATGTTCAGCACCTGCACCGTAAGTTCAAGCGGAGCGGGAGCGGATTTTGTGATAAACGCATCGGACAATCTTAGGGTCGTAGTCTCCGGGTAGTCTTCCTTGCCGTTGTAAAAAACATAGAATTCAGGCGTGGGGATTTTTACCAGTTTTCTTAGATACCTGTCGGTGGGTGCTTGCAGTTTTTCGGACAAAAGTTTCTTTCCTTTTCTAAAACCTATCCTGTTTTCAAAACATCGTTTAGGTCTCTTGCCTATAAAAAACTTCCACAAAACGGGCGAACGGCGGCAAAAACTGGTCTTCAGCCTCCTGAATTTCCCACTATTAGATAGAATAACTACCATATTTTTTACATTTTATCTATTAAAAACGGGGTTATGCTTAGAAAAAGAACCAAAGTTACTTAAAAAGAACCATGGTTACAGGTCTTACGCATGAAAAATGTATACATAAAAAAGGCGGAACGCGAGGCAGCGGCAATGCCGCCGAGCCGCTCTTACCGATGGCAAGAAAACTTTCGAAGAAATTTTGCGCAGTCCGATTCCAATTGCGGTCATCCACGATGAACGGCAGGGCTGCTGCCGGGAGTGCAGCCAATTTTTACAGTAACGGTCATTTTCCGGTGGAATATAGATTCTCATTCGTAAGCTCTGACCATGGTTACTTTTCCTATTGTATCTTATTGGTCTTTTTTGTTATATTGCTTTTGTTATGAGAGACTTTTTTTCCGTCAACCGTATTATGTATGCGTCGGGTTTCTTGGTGTTGTGCATTGCGATTGCACTGAATATTACCGCTCAAGTTCCGTTCGTAGGTTTTATGCCGGTTGTACGGTGGATTGATATTGTCATAAACGCTGTTTCCGCCTGTCTGTGCGTTTTTCTGTTTATAAAACCGGACAATAAAATAATTTCATATCTGTTGTTTTTTATCGAAGGCGGCGTTACCGTTCATATGGGCTTTGTCGGTATCGGTACTCTTCTTTTTACTGCAGGATGTGTTTTTGTCTTTGTAAACGGAGATTTTAAAAGCCGGCATAAAGAAAAAATCGTAGTTCTAGTTTTGTATTGGACTCTTATTACAGTTCTATTGTATTTTTCGTTCAATATAAAAATGTTCTTGTTCGAGATTGCGCTCACTCTTTTTCATTTCGGATTGATTGCCTGTCTTTATAAAAAACTTGAATCGAAGCTGTCATTTCTTTTGCCCGCTTCCGAAGTCATCTCGCTTAAAATTGCGCTTCCGCCAAAAGGTTCGGTGTTGCGTTTGTCCGACTACGGCGTTTCGGAACGTCAAAAGTTTTTTATTCAAGGAACGGTGAATGGCGGAAAAACATACGAAGACCTTGCCGCAGAACACAATGTAAGCACTTCCGTGGTCAAAAAGGACATGGCATCCGCCTGCCGTCTTTTTGGGGTAACAAACAAAGAGGCTCTACGGATTTTACTTTTGCAGTATAAGATTGAATAGAAAGCGCGCGACGAGGATAGGGAGATCGTAGGACAATAAAATTGTTTTTACAGCCCGAAATTTAGTTCACATTCCGCTGCAAATTTCAAAACTTACAAAAAAACTTTCCGTAACTGCCAGCGCATTTTCTTCCATTGCTTTTCCGAACAATAACATACAAAAACGCCTAACTTTTATTAGGGTTCGGGCAATTTTCCTTTCTATGTTTTACCCTCTGGGTGCTTTATACGGGTCTATGGGCATACCGTTTTGGAACACCATGAACTTTATCGAAGGCTCGTTTTTTGCTGTAGTGCCGAGTTCCGTTCCTGAGGTAACATAGTCTCCTTTTTTGCATGAAACTTTTCCGAGCCCGGAATATGAATATATAAGTCCCGTTTTTGACTGAACAAACACAACTTCCCCGAAGCCTCGGTAAAGCCCCGTATACATCACAGTGCCTTCCCGTACAGCTTTTACAGGCTCAAGAGGTTTTCCGGTAAGAAGAACGCCGCTCACTTTTCCGTTCACCTTTTTTAAAAGAGGATTTGAAAGCGGCCATGTAACGCCGGAAGGTGCGACGGCTACAGGCTGGGCGGTTTTCACTTGGGCGACGCTTGTATTTTCTTTTTCTGAACTTTTCGACGGTTTTGAGTTTCCGTTTGCGACCGCCGTATTTTTGGAAGCCACCGGAGAAGCGTCCCCGTAAACTTTTATGCGCTCTCCGACTTTTATCGTGGAATTCGGCTCAAGGGAATTCAGAGAAAGGAGTTCCGCAAGACTTATTCCGAATTTCCTTGATATTCCGTAAAGGGTGTCTCCCTTCTGCACTTCGTATGTCTTTACCTTAGCCGTTCCTGTTCCGGAAGAAGATTTCGTCCCTTTATCGCCCGATGAAAGAGCCGCCGCATTTCTTATGTCGGCATTCGGAATCAAAAGTTTTGTGCCTTCCTTCAGCACATCGCTTTCGGAAAGATTGTTGGCTGCCCTCAGTTCGGGAACTGTAATCTGGTATTTTCTGCTTATAGAATAAAGAGTGTCGCCCTTTTTCACGGTGTATGAGGAATCGGCAAAAAGAAAGTGCGCAGAAAAAAACAGCGCCGCAATCACAAAAATCGATTGGATTTTCTTTCCAAGGCTCATATGGTCTTTCATGGCTAGATTATCGGCAGGAAAAGACCTTTTATTTACACGCTTGAACGGGAAAATCAGCCGGCTATGTCCCTAAAAAGTTTTCCTGCGTCAACGCCGTTTATAAGTTCGCCCGGAACGTAATGCTCGAGCATGCCTTTCCTTCCCAACTCCAGATGTTCCGACGTTATCCCGTGCCTTATGGAACTGTCTGCCTCCATAAGCGCAGAAAGATGGTCGGCAACACGGACAAGCCGTCCGTCCACAGGAAAATATTTTTTGTCGTTGTATTTTTCGTTCAGTTCCTCGTAAGTTACGTGCCTTACTTTTCCGTCCGAATCCAGGATTCTGTTTGAAAATTCATCGGAAGTATAATACATCAGGTCGTTGGAAAAATAACTTTCCATGAGCGGAAGAAGCTCATTCGCAACTATGCGATCCTCGATTTTTTTGACTATGTTCGGAAGTCCGTCGGTCGCAGTCTTTACAGGCGAGATGATGTCCCTTGTAACAGCCTCAGGAAGGTCATGGAACAGGGCGCAAAAATAATTGTTCACCACACGAAAATCGCACATCTCATTTTTTCCCGAACGGCACAAAAGCAATGTGATTATGGCGACAAAAAAGCAATGTCCAAGCACGGTAGTTTCCGGAATCCTTGGGGTCTGATTCCACCTTACCTGAAACCTTAGCTGCTCGATTTTAAGAATAAACTCAAAGGAACGCGGCTCGTTTAACAAAAGGCGAACGCCCGAAAGATCCGTAAACGAGTTTAATTCCGCCTGAAGTTCCCTACGGATTTTCTCGTACCTCATAGGTTCGTTCACCACGCTGAGCATGGAAAGTTCCCGCATTGAAGCATATTTATGCGCCGCAGAAAAAATCCGCTCCGAAAGTTTTTTGTTTTCGGGCAAGGCTCTTCTCCCGGATTTATGTTCAATGTAAAGCGAAAATTTTTCGAACAAGTCGCTATCCGAAAGCATGGGTTCGTATTGGTTCAGCACCCACTCGTTCAACCTCATGTATTCGTCGGGATATTCTTTTTGGAGCATCGACTGAACGGGCGCTTTTATGTCGCACAACGCGATTTTACGCAAAAGTTCAAAAAGCGAGGCGTGTATTATCCATGTCCAGTCAACGTACCTGCCTTCCGCTTCCTCTGCCTTTCCGATTATGTAAGAAAGCACCATTTTTTCGCCGGCTTTGTCCATCTCCACAATGTCAAAGGGACGAACCAAATCCGTCCACCTTTGAATAGAAAACGCCTCGAAAATTTTATACGCAAATTTTTTGTCAAGCATGATTCCAGGCACCCGCTACCTTGAAGAACCCGATTTCTGGTCGGCGTTCATCTTGTCCTTCCAAACAAGAGCCTTTTTCTTTATTTCTTCCGCGGTTTTTACGTCCCTTAGAACAAGAGCCAGTTTGTGGCGCGCAAGAAGGAATTTTATGCCATTGCGCATATCGTCGATACGTCTTGTGGAAAGTTCGTATTTGTCCCGATATTCGGCTGCGCTGGTCTCAAGCAGTTTCGCTATCATCCTCATGTAAAGGACAGTCGTTTCATAATCATCGCAGCTGGGGTCTTTAAAGTCCTTTTCAGCCTTGCGCATATCTACATAATTTTTCGCAACAACCACAAAACGTCCTTTCAGTTCCACGAACGACCATTTCCATTTGCTGTTGTCGCCGAACGCCTCTTCAAGCATATTTATGGAAAGACCGAGTTTACGTACAAGATAGTAACGTTTTTCAACGGATATATCCTTTACTTTTTCGTAGCACTTGCTCAAATCCGAATACGGAATGTCTATGGTGTTAGTAACTATGTCTTCAAGATAGATTATCGCCTTGTAGATGATCTTTCTTGCATCGTTCAAAGCATCGTTGTTTTTGACCCCAATAAGTTTAAGCGAAAGTTCGTTCTGCGCCATGTACAGCGTGGAGATAAAAATCATGCTTTCGCATAGCTCTATTTTCTTGTATGGGGTCATAGGATCTTTTGAACTAAGCGAACTGAGAACCGACTTTTCCTGCGCCAACAGGACGGCTATCTTTGACTGATACGGTTTTACCGCCTCGGCAAGTTCCAGTCTGCTTTCTTCGGAAATTTTCGCCATATTTTTATTCCTCTCTGTTCTTTCTACATCGAACCCGAATATTTTTCGAGCATGGCTCTTGCGTGTTCAAGGGATTCGGGGCTTTCCGCATCGCCTGAAAGCATTCGGGCAATCTCGTGAACCCTTCCCTCGCCCTTCACAGGCTCAACTGAAGATTCGGTTTTTCCTTCAGTAACCGCCTTCCTGATTCTTATCTGATTATCGGCATAAACCGCGATGCTGGCTAGGTGGGTTATACAGAAAATCTGCTTGTTCTTGGAAAGTTTCCTCAAATGTTCCCCAACCTGAACCGCGACTTCCCCGCCGATTCCGGTGTCTATCTCGTCAAAGACCATAGTCCCCACAGGATCATTCTTTGAAAATATCGTCTTCAGCGCAAGCATCACACGGCTCAACTCGCCGCCGCTTGCGATTTTTGCCAGCGGCTGAAGCGGAGAGCCTTGGTTTGCACTTATAAGAAATTCCACGTCGTCCATCCCGTACGGACCGCATTTCTGCTCAACATCGTTTCCGCTTTTTTCTATAAGGCTTACTCCAAAACGAGAGCCTTTCATTCCAAGTTTGTCAAGGATTTCTGCGACCTCGCCTGAAAGAGAATCGGCGACCGCCTTCCTTTTTTTAGATATTTCCTTTGCGGCGATGTACACCTGCTTTTCAAGAATCTTTTTTTCCGCTTCCAAAGCGTCTTTGTTTTCAGTGCCTTTTTCCAAATTTTCAAGCTGCCTTTTTGCGTCCTCAAGATAGTCGAAAACTTCACTCAACGGAGCGGAAGAAGAACTTGCGTATTTTTTTTTCAGGTTATATATCAATGAAAGGCGTTCCTGCACTTCGGAAAGATGAGCCGGATCGTATATAAGTCGTTCGGAATATGAAGAAAATTCTTCAGCGATATCGGAAATCTCATAAAAAGACGACTCAAGCCTTGAGTCAAGCGAAACAAGGCTCTTGTCAAGATTCGAGGCGTAGGCACTTTCCTTTCTTGCTTTTTTTAAAAGAGAAATAACTCCGCCGTCATCTCCGTCAAGCACGGTCGTTATAGAATCCACGGCAGAATAAAGTTTTTCGTATGAAGAAAGACGACTTTCCTCTTCCTCCAGTCTCTCATCCTCGCCTGCCTCTAGCCTTGCCTCCGAAATTTCTTTCACCGCAAAACCGTATATTTCAAGTTTGCGTTCCCTGTCAACAGCGGAATTTTCAAGCCGCTCAAGATTTTTTCTGGTTTCTACAAGGCGCGTATAAAGTTCCGTGAATTTTTCGACATCAGAAACAATGCCCGCCCTTGAATCCAAGAATTTTCTGTGTTCGGAAACTTTCATCAACGACTGATGTTGGTGCTGACCGTGAATATCCACCAAAAAAGACGAAAAATCCGCAAGGTCGCTTCTGGTAACAGCCGAATTTCCTATGAACGCCCCAGTTTTTCCGTTGCTGCGAATAAACCGGCGCAAAAGAATCCGCCTTTCCTCCATTTCAATGCCGTGTTCTTCAAGCCAATTTTCGGCATCCTTGGAAACGTTTTTTTCAATAAAAAACGAACCGCTCACGCTGGCTTCGGCGCAACCCGAACGTATCTGAGAAACGTCCGCCTTTTCTCCGAGCAAAAACGAAAGCGCCCCGATAAGAATAGATTTTCCGGCTCCAGTCTCACCGGAAAGAACAGTAAATCCATTTTCGAATTCTATATTTTCCGATGCGATTATCGCAAAATCCTTTATGGAAAGATTTTCAAGCATGAGGACCTCCCGACCAGTTCAATTTTGAGCGAAGTGCATCGTAAAATCCTTCGGTAGAGCCACCCACAAGCCTGAATCTGTCGGAAATGCGGCGGACTTTTACCACGTCGCCTTCCCTAAGGTCGAACGGGCGCTGCCCGTCCACGATTATTATCACATTGCTTTGGCGAGAAGGAAGAACACGCACCCTAAGTTCCCCTTTCGGACTTAATACGAGCGGGCGAGCAGACAGTGAAAAAGAATTTATCGGAGTAAGCACAAACGCATCCATTTCAGGATCGATTATAGGCCCTCCTGCGGAAGCCGAATACGCCGTAGAACCTGTGGCGGTGCTTACGATAACGCCATCGGACTTGAAACGTCCGAGCGGAATCTCGTTATATGTAACCTCAAGGCTGATTGTACTTGCCGCAGACTTTGCGCATATCACAACATCATTCAAACCGCTTGAAGAAAACAGCCTCTTTTCGTCTCCCGCAAGAAGAGCCGCCTGAAGCATGCTCCGCTCTTCCACTATGGATTTTCCGTCAAGAAATCTATCCAGTTCTGATTTCCATTCGTCTTTCTGGACACTTGCTATAAATCCGAATTCGCCGAAATTCACGGCAAACACAGGGATTTTTTTTGAAACGCAGCCCCTTGCGGCAAAAAGAACCGTTCCGTCACCGCCCAAAGTTACAACAAAATCCACTCCCAAAAACGGGTCGTCCTCCGAAAAGCCGTCAAAACTGTAGAAAGACGAAAATATTCCTTTGGTAGACAAATATTCGGAAATCATCTTTCCGTAACTTTGAGAATCTTTTTTTTTAGTGTTTACAACAATAAGACATTTCTTCATTTTTTAACTTGCTTCCAACAAAATCAGGGAAGTGTCCCCAAAACTTTTGCTATCTTTGCGACCTGACTTTTTGAAAGGCGAGGATATAACGGAAAAAGGGCGCAACGCAAATACAATGACTTTGCCCTGATACAGGTAGCCGAAAAAGCCTCCTCGTTTTTTGCGATAACTGAATCCTCATATGCAAGAGATATTTCTATGTTTTTTTTGGCGGCGTACTGCTTCACATCCTTGAAGGGACTTGCCAAAACAAGCGGAAAAGATGACATGGTGGACGTGTAATCAAGAGGAAAATCGTCTTCATTAGAAGTCTCTTTTTCTTCATTTTTATCATTAACAGCCGAAGGAAGAAGACCGGGATTGTTTTTCCGTGAAAACATTTTGTGCCTTCCCGACATACACGCCTGTTCGTAAAGCGAAAAAATCCTCTTTCTGGCTTCCTCATTCTTATTGAATTCTTTTAGCTGAATCCACGCCAACGCACAATTTATATCGGGAAGAAGTTCCGTCGCTGAAAGTTCATCGGTAATTTTTTTAAGCACCGTCCATTTTCGTAAGCCGGGCGCAATAAGGACCGCCCCGCCGCCAGCAGTTATCACGTCCCGTTCCTCAAGGCAGAGAATAGAATATACTCCAAAACTTCCGGCAATAGAAGGCTTTGACTGATTTGCGCCGCCGTCTTCCGCCGGAACAAGCGCGCCCGCACTCATGGAAATGTCTTCGATAATCGGAATATTAAAAGCCACAAGTTCTTCCATATTGGGAAGAATCCCCATCGACTCATGGAGAAGTAAGAGGCGACCTCCGTGGTTTATCCCACGCTGAACGATTTCCGCATTAACAAGCCCTGTGGAATCTTCCACATCAAGAACAAGCGGCTTATACCCCAAGGATTCTACAGCAAGCAACTGCCACGATGGAGCAAGGGCGGAAATCATAATCGTTCCGCCGTCCTCAAAACCGATGGCTTTAAGCGCACATTTCAACGCAGTCTCAGGAGTCCGGAGAGCAACCGCCCCGTCGCATCCGAACGACACTTTTACCTGCTGGATGAACCTAGAATTCAAGTCGCCTGGACCGATTTTTTCGTCAACCATACAGGTCAAGACTGCGTCCATCTCCTTTCTGCGGATAGTAGTGCTGTAATTTCGTATCATAACTACTGTCTTTTTATGATTCTCTGCAGTTCTTTCGGATCAAAAAGTTTAGCCGTGTCAAGCATTATAAGATAGCCTTCATCTTTTCTTACAACACCCGTTATGTATTCGGAGCCTATTCCACCCATCATCTGCGGCGGCTCCTGAACTTCGGTCTGGTGAACCTGAACAACACGGGACACCTTGTCGATGATGATTCCCATCTGCATTCCGGAAATATTAAGAATCACAAATCCGCTTTCAAGTTCGTCCAGTTCTACGCTGCCGTCTTTTTCGCCTATATGAAACCGTCTATGCAGGTCGATGATAGGTATTATCTGCCCTCGAAGATTCAATATTCCGATCATGTAGTAAGGAGCATTTGGGATAGCCCGGATCCTCTGAATCTTTACGATTTCCTTAACATCCATTATGTTAACTCCGTACAATTCTTCGCCAAGCTTAAACGTTACCAACTGAAACTGCACATCATCTGCCATAAAAACTCCTTAAAAAATCCTCAAATTTTTACAGATTTTATTACAACATATAGAATACACCGAAATCACCTCTTTTGCAATTCATTTATCTTAAAAACTCATGCGCCTTTTTCATAAAAATTCTGAACATTGTTTTTCTAGCTGTCCACTGTAAAAAGCGTTGCCGCAAACACCTCTTTTGCGCCTTTTTCCTTCAGAACGCCAGCGATTCCTTCGAGCGTGGCTCCTGTGGTCATCACGTCGTCGATAACGCATATCCTCTCAGGGACAGGCGAAAATCCGTCCTTCACAAAATACGCAGAACCGATGGTTTTAAGCCGCCCGTCCCGGCCAAGGGTTTTCTGCTGCACAGAACTTTTTCGCTCAAGGATTCTATCAATAGAAAATCCATATC
>CAJPOF010000060.1 GCA_905372235.1 uncultured Treponema sp. | reverse complement strand
CACCCGTTCCCCGCTGCAATAGACGACGTTCAGGCGGCGTTCAGGGCGATGTTTGCCGAAGAAGAAGCCGCAAGAAATCTTGAGGCAATGAAAAGAAAAGAAAACTTAAACATTTTCGGCATGAACGCAGAACCTATCGAAGAAGAACCCGAAATAATAGTCGCAGCCGACGGAGCGGGAGCGAGCATAGCGTGCGCAATGCTTTTCAATCTAAGAGAGCGATATAAAAAATGCATAAAAAAACTTGTACTTTTTTCCCCATGGCTTGATATTTCGGATTCGTCCCCGCTGAAGACAGACAAAAAAACAATCGACGAAATAATGTCCGGCGAAGTCCTTTCAAAAAGTTCCACCGCATACAGCTATTCCTCCAATCTTTCAAATCCGCTTATTTCGCCCCTGTACGCAAGCCGCGAATTCTTCCAGGGATTTCCTTCCATGTACATCCAAATCGGAGAAAAAGAAATTCTTTTGGACGACGCAAAAGAATTTTTAAAGCTTGTAAAAAATGCCGGTGTGGACTGCACTTTGGATATATGGAACGACATGATGCATCTTTTTCAGATGGCAGGCGAATTCCTTGACGAGGCGCACGAGGCTTTGGACAAATTCTCGTACATTGTGGCAAGCGACAGGGAATCCAAGCAGAACGAAGAAACAATATCGGTTCATAACAAACCTAGACTTGAAAAAAGCCTTGAATCCGAGGCGTAGGAAAAATTATATATGGAACTTCTTTCGCCTGCCGGAAACGTCGAAAAACTTTACTACGCATACGCCTACGGAGCGGATGCAGCATATATCGGACTAAAACGTTTTTCGCTCAGGGTAAAAGCAGACAACTTCTACGACGACGAATACAAACGTGTGAACGAACTTAAAAATCAGTTTCCGGGAAAAAAACTTCACTGTGCGCTGAACATATCGTTTCACAACGCAGACATAAAAAGCCTTGAAAACAACATAGACTACTTCAAAAAATATCCGATAGACGCATTCATCGTTCAGGACATAGGCATAGTTCCGCTTCTTCAGAAAAATTTTCCGAATGCGGCGTTGCACCTAAGCACACAGGCTTCCTGCGTGAACAGCGAGGCGGTAAAAATCTACAAATCCATGGGCTTTTCAAGAATCGTTTTGGGAAGAGAAGCTTCGCTCAAAGAAATCAGAGAAATAAAAGATGCCGTTCCCGACATGGAACTGGAAGCGTTCTGCCACGGAGCAATGTGCATCGCATATTCAGGTAGATGCCTTATGAGCGCATACCTCACCGGACGAAGCGCACAGGCAGGAGCGTGCAGCCACACCTGCCGCTGGGACTTTGACATTCTAAAAGATCCGAAAGCTCTTGCGGAAAGCGGAACTCTTGCGTTAAGGGAGCACAAAAGACCGGACGAATATTTTCCCGTCTACGAAGGCGAAAATTTCACAGCCGTCCTTTCAAGCAAGGACATAAAAATGATAGAGCATCTTAAAGACATGCAGGATGCCGGTCTTGATTCCATAAAAATCGAAGGCCGCATGAAAAGCGTGTATTACGTTGCAATCGTAACCCGAGCATACAGAAAGGCGCTCGACGCACTCGAAGGAAAGATAAGCAAAGAGGAAGCAAAGCCGTTCATCGACGACCTTGAAAACGTGAGCCACAGGGAAAGCGGCACGGGTTTTTACTACAGCCGCTCCGAGGCGGACAAAACCGTAAGCGGTGCAACGGATTCTCGCTACATTCTTGCAGCGGAAGTTTTGGACGAACTTTCCGAAAACGAGGAAGAAAAAATTTTTGAATCTGCAAAAACATTCCTCTCCCAAAAAAAGGCGGAACTTGAAGCCATGCACCCAAAAGCAAGGGAAATCCGCCAAAAAGACCGAATGCTGCATCCTGAAAAATATCCCGAAATCGTAAAAAAAAGAGATGGCTGGACAATGCACAAAATCCTACCATTGAACATGATAAAAAACGAGGACTTGATAGAATTCATCTCACCTGATATTGTTTGTAGCCGTCCGGCAAACGGAACTCAAGAAGAGCGAGAATGGATTCTTGTAAATCCCGAAAACGGCACGGAACGAACTTGGGTTTGCGACGGACACGACTGCTTAATATACACAAAAGAAAAACTTGCGAAAGGAACTTTGATACGTCTGGAAGACCCCGAATACAATGCGGGCGAAATAAGAGATTTTGGAAGATAGGATTTAAGAATGAAAAAAAGAATCGCAATAATCTGTATATTGTTTCAATCATTTTTTATATTTTCGAAAAACGTAACCTTCATCTCGAAGGACTACAAACTCGGCTTCACAGGCGGAATCGGCATTGAAGGCGGCTCGGATTTTGCACCAAGAGCGGTGGGGCTTGACCTCTCGTCGGTATTTGACAAAAAGGAACTTATAGTAAAAGCCGGAATCCAAGTTTTTCCCGAAACGCTCGACATCACGCACGAAATAAACTATTGCCCCACCCTTTTTAAATATTTCAACTTAGGTACGGGCATAATACTCCATTACAGGAACGGTTTTGACTCATTCTCGGAGATCGACTTTCTTACAGGGCTTTTTTTCAGGTACGATTCCCTAAAAAAAATCGACGCTTCGTTCAGCATTCTGTACATGAGAAAATCCACGGCGATAAAGACAAACGACGGACATCTTCCATGGTTCGGCGACAATGATATGGCGTTGAAGTTCGGCTTCGGTTACAGACCGATAGACAGGGTTTCGATAGAATTTACTTTATCCTCATATTCATTTTATCGTTACATGCTGTTTTTCGCTCCCGACTTTGAGATAAAAGTTTCCGTCCGCATCCTTCCAAAACTCAGCGCAGGTGCAGAACTTGAAATGCAATACGTAGATATGTTCACGCTAAGCGCAAATATGAACAGCGCAAGGTTCAGAACATTTCTGACCATGGAGATTTGAAAATGAGAAACGGAAAGATAAAAAAAACGAATAAGAATTATTTTTGCGCAGCACTGTTTTTAATCTTTGCGTTTGCGCCGCTGATGACTTCCTGCCAATACGCCCTGCAAGAATTCCTTTACAGGAACGATTCCGTGGACAAAAGGGCAGGCAAATTAAATAAGATAGATGATTCTGAAAAACCTCATATTCCTGCCAGCGGGAAATATTCCGTCCTGATAATGAGCGACGTGCATTTTGGAGCGGAAAACCAAAAACGAAAAAGAAGAGAAGAAGATTTTTTTACCGAAATAAACAATATGGCAGAAAAGCCGCTCTTTGCAATTTCGCTGGGCGACATAGCCGAACACGGCTACAAGACTGAACTTGAAGCCTACAAAAGCCAGCTGACGGAAGAACTTAAAAACAGATTCAACATAAAAACATATAATGTAGTCGGAAACCATGACCTTTATAATTCCGGCTGGAGACATTTCAAGGAAATCCTTTTTCCGCACGAGGCTTTATATAAATTTTCCACAAAAAACTTCAGCTGGTATTTCATAGATTCTGCAAGCAACACGCTCGGAAAAAAACAAAGCACCCTACTGATTAACGATATGAAAAAGGACGACAAGATAAAGTTCGTGTTCGCGCACGTTCCGTTCTACGCCGACGACTGGTTTTACTTCACCATGCAGGATTCAACCGAAAGAAACCAGCTTCTTTCGGCATTTGCCAAAAACAATGTAAAAGGCATCTTCACCGGACACACACACATAGAAAGAACACACGATTTTGGCACATTCACCGAATATACACTCGGAGGGTATTTTGCAAAACGCTCATGGGGAATTCTTCATGTAGACGAAGACCAAAAGCGGTATTCCTTTGAATTCAAAAGCCTTCCAAATCCGGACTAAATAAACGAACAAGAAAACAAAATCTCCAAGGATTTTATAAATTGTTTTTCCATATTGCGCAGCACATTTTTCATAATCTGCGCTATTTTTTTTGCGGAACGGATTTTTCGTCCCACTCAACATCGATTTTCCGTCTTTCCAAATCCTGGATTCTGTGATATGTAAGGCAGTCGGAACGATGGACCGTAATTCCTCTGTTCCGGGAAACATATCCTGCTATTGGTTCAGGATATTTAGGATTGCAGCATTTTGCAAATGTCATAAAAACATTCGAGGTGTCCCCTATCCTAACCTTTCCTGCCACGGAGACTTCTTTTGAAGAATCAAAGCCCGTTCCCTTCTTGTGCGCCCTTCTTTCATTCTGAACCGACAGAGCTTCCTGCGAGCGCAAAAGATGTTCCGCTTCGATTTTGGCTTGAGCCTCCCTGTCCACGAATGTAGGATCATTCGCCGCCAGCCATGAATGTATTTTCTGATGAGCCTTCGATGTCTTTACAAGTTTCAGCTGGCTCTGGGTCGGATGGGCATTAGGATTGGTGAGAATTTCTATAATCTGCGTGTTTTTCAATTCCATAGAAAGCGGAATGATTTTTCCGTCAGCCTTTGCGCCAACAATTTTTTCTCCAATCGCAGAATGAATCGAGTAGGCAAAATCTATCGCCGTAGAGCCAATCGGAAGTTTCTTGACATCGCCCTTTGGAGTGAAAACAACTATCTCGTCCGCCAAAAGTTCATTTTTGTAGTTCTGAAAAATCTCGTCATCGGGAATTTTTGCTTCCTTGATTTTTGAAAGTTGATTGAAAATCTCAAGATTTTTTACGTCCACAACATCACGGTTCGTTCCCTTTTTGTAAAGCCAGTGCGAGGCAACCCCGTGCTCGGCAAATTCGTGCATTTTTTCCGTCCGAATTTGGATTTCAAGAGGGCGACCGTCGCACATCACCGTTGTATGAAGCGACTGATATCCGTTCGACTTTGGCATCGCAATATAATCCTTGAACCGTCCTTCCAACGGCTGCCAAAGCCCGTGAACAATCCCTATCAAAGTATAACAGTCGCTCTTGTGCTGGCAAATCAGGCGCAAAGCAAGAAGGTCGTAAAGTTCGCCCGCATCTTTGTTCCTTTTTTTCATTTTCTGATAGATTGAGTAAAAATGCTTTGCTCTGCTTGTGATTGAAACCTGAATCCGCTGTTTTTCCGCCGCCAATTTTATTGTGTTTACGGCATTTTCCAAATACGCCGCCCTTTCTTCCTTTTTTTGGGAAATGACATTTTTTATCTGCTTATATGCCGACGGATTCGTGTACTTCAGGCTAAGGTCTTCTAACTCGTTCTTGGCTGTCTGCATTCCAAGCCTGTCGGCAAGCGGCGCCCATATATCTATGACTTCCGTAGCGAGAGCCTTCTGAAGTTCAGGTGCAAAAGACTTTATGTTTCGGATTCTGTCAAGCCTGTCCGAAAGTTTCAGAAAAATGATTCTAACATCGTCGGTCATCGCAAAAAGCATTTTTCTGATTGCATCCGCTTGAAGAAGGGTTTTGGACGTTTCTACCGGAATATTGATGAATTTTGCCGCCCCGAAGACTATCTTAGAAACTTCCCGACCGAATTTTTCCTCAATCGTCGGTTTCGAGACTCCTTTTGACGGAGTTCCGTGAAGAAGCGCGGATATCACAGTGTCGACATCAAATTCGCCTTCCGCAAGAATGAAAGCAAGCCTTAACGGATGAATATAATACGGCTCTCCATCAGGATTTTTAGAATCCCCTGAAATCTCAAGCAAGAAAGCCCAAGCTTCCAAAATCCTTTTCCTGTCATCGGCACTATAGAACGGAAATTTTTCAAAAAATTCCGCTATCAGGGCATCCCTGTCGTCAGCATCAGACTTGAATACAGATACCTCACTCAAAGCCAAAACCTCCGAAGCAAGCAGACTTTTCGCCTATTCCTTATCGGCTTTAGAATCCTTTTCTCCAAAAATCAAGCACGAATGCGGAAGATTTTCAATCCATCGGCAAAATGTATGCCATTCGTCAAGCCTGTGAGCCTTGCGTGTAAAATATATGTTCTGAAGAACCTGATAGTTCAAAAGCAATGTCGCTTTCTGATTGAAACTTGCCGGAAGAAGTTGAATCATCTGCCACCAGTCAGCCTTATTTTTTCCACCGTTATTGAACCTGTCCCTGGCGGCGTTCATCGTCGTTATAAGAAAATCCAAAGCCTCAAGCGATTTTTCGTCAAGATGCTCGCAGCTGAAATCCTCCCTGACAAATTCCTTGGCTTGGATTTTATGCATGGTCGAACAACTGTTGCGGACGGTTCCAACCTTGTACGTATCCATTTCCGCCCACCAGTAACGAGGAGCAGTAACATCAAAACTCACCGTAATGTAGCGCAAAAATTTTGCATGGCTGGGACCCGATTTTGAAAGCCTTAGCATCAAATCCAAGTCCGCATTCCCGACAATATATTTTCCGTCAGCACCGATTTTGCTGTCGCTTTTTTCCCAGCTGTTGAATGAATTGCGCATTCCTCTTATTGCCGCTTCCCAGCCGAAAACTTCGTCTTTTTCGATAAACAACATATGACTTTCCCGATTTTACAGACTCTTATTCGCCGTTCGTCTCAATCTCACCACTGATTTCATTTACGACCTCAACCGGTTCCTGCACTATCGGGCGATTCTTCCACGCATAAAAAACATATACGCCGCCTGCAAGCGACATAATAAGCCCTGCAATCCGCAATATCGCATTTCCAATCTTTTCTGCCGGAACGATAAAAAGAATCAGAGCGGCAACAATCGAAATCAACGCCTCAAGAATGTATTGTTTTCTGTCAACTTCAGCGTCTCGGATTTTTCCCATCGCAAAAAGTTCCAGCGCAGCGCCAACAATAAGATAAATCGCAAGCACATAAAGAACGACAGTCCAAATGGATTCCACGGTTTTCATGAACTTCAAAGGAAGGAAGAACGCCAAAAGACCGATTACAAGGCTCAGCATCCCCCTGCATATGACAGTGAATTGGAAAGCCGAATCGGGAACAAGTTTTCTTGTATACATTAAATTGTAGATTCCGTTCGCAATGGCTTCCACACCAAGAAGAATCACGATTGCTTTTGCGCACTGTCTGGGAACGATTAAAAGCAAAAGCCCCACAACCGTAATCAATATACCGACTAAAAAATTGCTCTTTTTCATAACGCACCTCAACTTGATTTTAGATTATACAATGTTTGCGCATCAAAATACAATGAAAATGAGATTAAAGCCACGGCTTAAAGTGGATTGAAATCAATTTTTGTTCAAGGCGATTCATTGAAATTGATTTTGCTTGCCATCAGAAATCCGCCGAAAAAATCGCCATCGCTTTTACAAAAAACGAAAACTCCGCCCCTAGGCTAAACCATTTCATTTCACATAAAAACTCGGAAAATCAAAAATTCGCAGAATAAAAATACCGCTCGGCTTTAAAATTTATAGCAGAAAACCAGACGGATGAATGTTACTAAAATCAATCTACAATCTTAAAACGACACAGTGCAGAACGCATTTCTCCGCCGTCTTTTACGATTACCATCATCGTGTTCAGCTGGTTTGCAGGTTTGACTGCAGCATTTACTGCCAATTCAATAGGAATCTGATTCAGCACAGCCTCAGCCACCGAAGCAAAATCCTGTTTTACGCCATTCAAGTACCACAGATACGTCGCAGTGTTCGGATAGGGGGAATTATCCGTTTTTTTGAAAACACTAAACGTTATTTTTGGCGCAGCCGGTGTCAGTTTAACTTCGTACGGTTCGCTTCCTTTGATTGTGCAACCTGAAGCCTCGACTTTAATTTTTGGTTCTGCTAAAACGCCCACGCCTATATCCGAAGAAGAATTCGGAACATCGCCAAGTTCAAGCTCCAGCTCGTTTCTCTTAGACCAGATAGTCAGAGTTTTTTTATCGCTCTGTTTCAGTGTTACAAATCTCAGGTCGTTTATGACATCCTTTTTTCCGGTCGCAATCGTATTTTCGCTCAATATGAAAAACGCCTGAACCGATACTTTCCTGGCAAACTTAGTCAGTCTAAAACCGCTGAAATCCGACGAAAGTTTTTTCTTTTCCGCCTTTTCGATTTTATATTCAGAATGAGCGTCGGATTCCAGTTTGTACAAAAGATATTCCTCTACACCGTTATAATTCACATAAGCATTTTCCAAATCAACGGTAACAGATAAAGGCAACGCCGCCCTCGAAAGTGAAATCGGAATCACGTTGTTACCTGCCGTCAGCGTTGAAATCGCCCTTCCGGAAGCAAGCGGCGTGTCCTCGTTTTTTATGACAACTTCAACAGAATATTCCGTTCCCACATCAAGGCTCTCGAATTCAAAACTGACAAGAGGATTTCCGGGGTAGTTCACGTTTTTAGTGTCGGTGTAAACATTTCCTGCGTTTTCTTTTGCAATGTCGGTGGGTTTTACCGTTGCCGTAACGGAAACAGGCATAGCGCCTACGGTAGGTCCACGGGAAGCAATTCCATCGAACAACCCGGAAATATCAAGATTCAGCGAAACAGAGGTTTCAATCGAAGACGAACAGCCGGCAAAAAACAAAACGCAAACAAACAGAGCGGAAAAAATCACGTTTCTTATTTTCATAAAATCCTCCATTTCATAAACTTCCATAAGAAATTTTACGCATATTAGCACAAGTTATATATAAGTTCCAGTTATTTCGCTTCGACTGCGGCGCAATTCCAATAAAACAAAATCTGCTTCAAGAATCTTTTAATTTTTAGGCGCTTCCGGCACGCCCTTCAGCCGTGCCGTCGGCTGTTCCACCCTTCGCTATACGCTCATTCCCTGCGTTCTCGGCAAAGCCGAAACCGCAGGGAACTACGGGGTTCCATAGTCTAAGCGATTTACCTAAACGCATCCCCGGCAGCAGTAATGCCGCCGAGCCGCGGTGAACGGCAGAGCTGTCGCCGGGAGTGCAGCTGTTTTTTTACGGCAATGATTATTTTTTTGAATATAGATTCTCATGCTGAACTCCCGATGAACATTTTCTTTTAATTGTGCAAACATTCAAAAAATGGCATAATCGTCTGAAAAATTACATTTTTATAAGTTTTCGGAGGCTTTTATGCAAAAATTCGGCGGGCTTATCACGGCTCTTGTTACACCCATGCATGAAGACGAATCGGTGGACTACGAAGGGTTCAGGGCATTGGTAAAACGTCAGTGCCTTGAAGGCGTAGACGGCATTTTACCGCTTGGAACGACAGCCGAAACTCCAACCCTCACCGAAGACGAGGAAGACGAAATAATAAAAATCGTCTTTGAGGAAGTCCGGGCGTTTGAAAAATCCGCAGGAAAAAAAGTAACGGTGATTATCGGAGCGGGTTCGAACTGCACAAGAGATGCCGTCCGATATTGCAAACGGGCAAAAAAATCGGGAGCGGACGCAGCCCTTATCGTAACTCCGTACTACAACAAGCCGAGCAACGAGGGAATCCTTCGGCACTTTGAAGAAGTCTCAAAAGTCGGAATTCCTATAATCGCCTACAACATTCAGGGAAGAACAGGAAAAAACATAGAAACTTCCACGCTGGCAAAAATCGCAAGGCTTCCGAATGTTGTCGGCGTAAAAGAGGCAAGCGGAAACATAAACCAAATGATGGATGTGATAGCCGAAATAAAATCAAGGCGACCGGATTTTTCCGTAATGAGCGGTGACGATGCGCTTACCCTTCCGCTTATTGCCGCAGGCGGCGACGGAGCGTTCAGCGTGGTCTCAAACTATTCGCCCGATCTTGTTACCCAAATGACGCACGCAGCTTTGGACGGCGACTTTGAGACAGCCCGAAAAATCCATTACAGGCTGCTTCCGTTTTTTAAGGCGGCTTTTGTTGACGGAAATCCTACGTCCATAAAATATGCGATGAGCGTAAAAGGTCTTTGCAAGCCGTGCGTGCGCCTTCCGCTTGTTCAAGTTACCGAAAGCGCAAAAAACACAATAAAGAACGCTCTTAAAGAGTGCGAATTATAGAAGATTATAAAGGACGATTTAGTTATGGAAGAAAAAATCAAAGTCGGCGTGCTGGGCGCAACCGGAATGGTGGGTCAGCGATACATAAAATTACTTGAAAATCACCCGTGGTTCGAAGTGACTTACGTCGCGGCGTCTCCTCGTTCCGCAGGAAAACCCTACAAAGATGCGGTAAAAAACCGTTGGCTTATCGGAGCGGAGATTCCTTCCGGCGTGGAAAATCTTATAGTCGAGGATGCAAACGACGAAAAAAAAGCGCTTGGAAAATGTAAATTCCTTTTTTCGGCTCTTGAAATGGGAAAAGACGAAATAAAAGCGCTCGAAGCAGCTTACGCCGCCGAAGGACTTCCCGTGGTCTCTAACGCATCGGCAAACCGCTGGACAGAAGACGTTCCAATGCTTGTCCCGGAGATAAACCACGCCCATCTGGACATACTCAAATCGCAGAAAGAAGCTCGCGGCTGGGACAAAGGATTCATCGTCGTAAAACCCAACTGCTCGCTACAAACATACATGATGCCGCTCCACGCACTTATAGAAAAAGGCTATCCGGTAAAAAGAATGATTGTAACTACCCTGCAAGCGACCAGCGGAGCGGGCTACCCCGGAGTTCCGTCATTCGACATGATAGACAACATCGTTCCGTTCATAAGCGGCGAAGAAGAAAAAACGGAAAAGGAGTGTCTTAAAATTCTTGGAAATGTGCATGGCGGAAAAATCGAGAACGCAGAATTCCCCAAGGTTTCTTCAACCTGCACAAGGGTTCCCGTAATAGACGGACACACCGCCTGCGTCTCGCTTGAGTTCGACCTTCCTGATGAAAAAAAGCCTTCGTTGGAAGAAATCGAAAAAGTCTGGACATCGTACCGCTCGCTTCCACAGGAATTGAACTTGCCTTCCGCTCCGGAAAGACCAATCGTCGTCCGCCACGAAGAAAACCGTCCGCAACCGCGGCGCGACAGGGAAACCGAAAAGGGCATGGCATGCGTAATCGGCCGCCTTAGAAAATGCAACGTCTTTGACGTGAAATTCGTCTCGCTAAGCCACAACACAAAGCGGGGCGCGGCACTCGGCGGAATCCTGAATGCGGAACTCTTAAAAGCAAAAGGATTTTTTGACGAACTCTAGATTTTTAGCGGCGGCATCTCAGAAAAACTTCGCCTGCCTTTTATGAATCCAGCAGGGGAAAATAAAAGTTTTTCAAAACCACAGTTTTCTCCTGCCTTCTAATTTGGTGAAAATGTTTTTTTAATGGAGGAACATATGAAATTCCTGTGCATAAGCGATGTCCATGGAAACACAAAAGCTCTGGACGCTTTGGGCGATGTTTTCAAAACGGTTGACGCTGTTCTTTTTGCGGGAGACTTTTCAGAATGTTTTAAAACTCAGACGGCGGAACCCGTTCTGGAGTCTCTTTTGAAAAAGCACGACGAAATATACGCCGTTTTGGGAAACTGCGACGAACCGAGTTTTTCAGAATCCCTTGACAAAGCAGGAATCAACGCAGAACGCACGCTGACCTACACCGCCGGACTTGCGATAATAGGTTCGGGCGGCGGAAGCAAGTTCACCGGAAAAACACCGAACGAACGCACCCTCGAGGAACTTCAATCGGATTTTGATATTCTTTTATCCGCCGAAAAAGACGGAGATGAAGACGGAAAATGGCACAACCTCATAGTGATTTCGCATAATCCGCCAAAGGCTTCCGTGGTTGATTCATTCGCGCCCGGAATGCACGCAGGTTCGGAACTTTTCACAAAGCTCATCGAAGAAAAAGAGCCGCTTTTCGTTCTTACGGGGCATATCCACGAGGGAGTCGGAATCGAAAAAATCGGAAAAACATTGGTCATGAATCCCGGCTCTCTTGGCGAAAAAGGAACTTACGGAATCCTTACAGTAACAAAGACCAAAGACGGATTTTCGGCATCCTGCGAACTCAAAAAGATTTAATCCTTAAAAAGTTTTCATTCAAGGAATATGCGGCTTTTGCTCTATTCGATTCGGAAAATCCTTGAATGGCTTAAAACTTCGTTTCCCGTCTCCGTTATGAGAATGTCGTTTTCAAGACGCACGCCCCCCGAAGCCTCTTCGTAAAGTCCGGGTTCAAGCGTTACTATCATTCCGGGGCGGAAAAGCAAGTCTTCGGGCATTTTTGCGCTTACCCTCGGATATTCGTGAATTTCAAGACCGATTCCGTGTCCCAGCGTGTGCGGCATGCTCTTTTTCGAAGCGGAAAAAATCTCGTCCGCCCTTTCTGCGGCATTTTTTATCGGAATGCCGCTTTTGTAAAGCAAAAGACATTCGTCAGCCGCAGCCTGCACAAGCGAAAGCATTTTTTCCTGGTTCGGGCTAAGGTTTCCTTTTGCGATTGTGATTGTCATGTCGCTGGTGTAGCCATTGTAGACGACCCCAAAATCAAGGATCGAAAGCCCTTCCGCCGGCCACGGACTGTTCGTGTATCCGGGGAACGCATGAATTGCCCAACTTCTGGAAGGACCTGCGGCAAGCGTGTCAAAACCGGTCTTTTCGCAACCCTGGACGCGAAGTTCCCTTTCTATCAGCAGGGAGACATCGATTTCGGTGCGGATAGAACCGCTTTTCAGTTCCGAAAGAATTTTTTCGACTATAAGGTCGCCTATTCGGCACGCCTCTTTTGTGCATTGGATTTCGTATTCGTCTTTTATCATGCGAAGTTCAACGGCAAATTGATGCACGCCGTTTTCCTTGCATTTTACGTCCCAAAGCGGAAGGGAATCTATGTATTTAAGGAAGTCGGGATAGGGTGTCGCAGGAGAAAGTTCCACTTTCATGTTTGTAATTCCCTTTGCGGCGTTAAGGTTTGCCTGAACCGCCTTTATCGCACTGTTTTTGTAACGAGTGTATGGGATCACCTTGTCGCAAAAAGCAATTTTTTTCGCAAGGATTTCGTCCCACGGAATCAGGACAGATTTCCCGCTCTCGAAAATTATGAGGACGGCATCGCTTGTGTGTCCGGTAAGATAACGGATTGCGCTTTCCCTGTGAGATTCACTGTCGATGAACACGGCTGCTCCAGTTTCATGTTCGCGAAGATAATCCGCGACCTTTTTCCGCCGTTCCGAGTAAAGTTTTTTCATTTCTTCGTCTGTGAAGTGTTTCATGTTAAGTCAGGATTTTAATGTTTTGTGAGAATTAATACAATAAATATGATTGCAGGCGGACGGGCGGGCGGACATAGGTAGGCATCGTTCATTGGATAATGCTTTGTATGTCCGTCCCACGAATCGGGCTTTTGCCCGATTCGTGCTAGAGGGATTGTTCACTGTGAAGAACGGGCATTTTTATTTGTAATTCGTGAAAATAAATAAAAGCGTGATATATCATAAAGTTGGGGTTCTTAGGGGAAACCCCTAAGCAGTCGGCGGGCAGAGAAAATCGGTCTTAC
>CAJPOF010000059.1 GCA_905372235.1 uncultured Treponema sp. | reverse complement strand
GTATAAAGATAGTATAAAATCACTTAAAAACCGTCAATAATTATAAAAAATAGAGACGATACTCGAGATTAAAGAACATCTTCAAATTTTTCGCAATATCACGATATTCTCACCAAATTCGCTTTTTACCATAAGACTAAAGAACAAAAAAAATATAGAGTTAATAAAAATCGTTACTCACTGCTTAATACAAATTACTATATTTTCTAAAAACTAGAGGAATAAGAATTATGGAAAACATGGGAAATAGTTCTGCACGTCCTGATGGAAAATCTGTCAGGGTAAAAAAGGCTACGCCTATTAGCGTAAGGATTTTTAGAGGAATCGCAATAACTATTGTTTCAATAGTGAGCTTTATAAGCGTATTTATCGGTGTGCAGCTACACAGAAAAAGCATAGCCCTATTCGACGAACTTGTGGCACAGCAGTTTTCAAACATAGAAAAAAACATAAATCATTTTATGCAGGATGCAAAAAATGTAACAGGAATACTTGCCGAATCTCCGGAAGTAAAGAACGCCGACCCGACAATCTACAGTTATGCCGCGGAAGCTTCAAGGTTGGGTGCAAAAAACACGCACGAAGGCAAAACCGAAAAAGATATTGTATCTTTGTTTGAACGCACAAAGGCGCATTATCCAGAATTCAAAGAAATATACATGGGAACTATCTGGGGAGGACTTGCAGAACTTAAAGAGCAATGGAATGAAAAAGTATTAGATCCCCGCACAAGACCGTGGTACAAAAAGGCAATAGCCTCCAATGGAAAGGCCATAACAACCGAAGTCTATGCTTCCGCTTCCGGAGAACTCACTATTACCATCTCGCAAAGCGTAAAAAATGAGAAAAATGAATATATAGGATGCGTAGGAGTTGATATAGGACTTGCCCAACTTACCGATTTCATAAGCAAAATCAGCATTGGAAACTCAGGTTATATAATGCTGGTGCAAGACGACGCTCTTATCATGGCAGATCCAAAGCATCCACAATATAACTCAAAGACTTTGCTTGAAATCGGTGTAGAAGCGTTTACAGAAATGAACAAAATGACAAGTGGATCACACATCATAAATCTTGATGGAAAGAAATGGAAAACCACCATGTTCCAGCTTCCAGAAACAGGCTGGAAACTTTTTATCTTTATCGAGCAAAACGAAATTCTTTCGTTGTTCTATTCCCTTATTCATAACATGATAATCATCGAGATTCTGATGTTCATCTGCTACTTTACCATGGCATTTTTTGCCGTCCGTGCTCTTAAAAAATACTTTGCTCGGATAAGCGTAATATTAAACAAAATTGCCGATGGAGACCTTACCGACAGGATAGAAGTAAAGAGCAACAACGAGATTGGAAAGCTGATGGAAAACCTGAACTCAGCTATAGAAAACAGCCACGATATGTTTACCTTGCTAAGAGCTGAAACTGACAACATGACGACGGTGAGTTCTGACCTTTCAAGCAATATGGCACAAACAATGTCATCAATAAGGCATATAGGCGGAAACGTCAGCACCGTAAAAGAAAAGGCTTTGAGTCAAGCGGCAAGCGTAACCGAAACTGTTGCGACAGTTGAGCAGATAAACGAAAAACTAAATCGGCTTGTAAAAGGCATAGATCGCAGGACGCAGGCAATTTCAGAATCTACATCGCTTATAACGCAAATGGCAGAAAACACCGTCCAAATAACTGAGACTCTTGAAGAAAGCAACAGGCTCATAAAGAATGTGTACAACCAGACAAAACTCGGAAAAGACGGTGCCCGCATGGCAAACGAGGTGGTAAACCAGATAGCAGAAAAGTCCGCCTCCCTTCTTGAGGCAAGTCAGGTTATCCAAAATATCGCAAGCCAAACGAATCTTCTTGCGATGAATGCTGCGATAGAGGCGGCGCACGCAGGAGAAACCGGAAAGGGATTTGCCGTAGTCGCAGACGAAATCCGAAAACTTGCCGAAGAATCCAACACGCAGGGAAAGCAGATTGGAATCGTCTTAAAAGAATCCACGGAAATAATCGGACAACTTACCGTATCGGGTTCTCAGGCTGAAAAAACGTTCATAGAAGTCTATGAATCTGTAAGCAGGATCTCCGACAAAGAAGATTCAATTGTGAACGTCATGCACGAACAGGAAGAAAACGCAAGGCAGGTGCTGGATGCTATAGATAAACTTAACGATGTAACAAACGAACTTAGCACAAGCTCTGCGGAAATGATTGAAGGCGGAGAACAGATTACCATCGAGATGAAAAAACTTTCAGAAATCACGCATGAAACAACCGAAAGGATGAACGAAATTGCAAACGAAGCGGAACAGATAACAAGTTCTGTTGAAAAAGTGAACGAGATTGCCCAAAAGAACAAAGAGAGCATCGAAAACATTACTTCCGAAGTAAGCAAGTTCAAGCTATAGGGGATTAAACTCTATAAAATAAAAATGCCGTGGATAAACCACGGCATTTTTATTTTAACAAAGCGGGAATATTGCCTCCCCTACATTCGAGTAAAGGGGCAAGACGAAATCCGCCTATTTTACATACGGAAGATAATCTCCGTAGCCTTCCTTTTCCATTTGGTTATACGGAACGAATCTAAGAGATGCACCGTTTATGCAGTAGCGCAGTCCGCCTTTTTCGATTGGCCCATCATCAAACACGTGGCCCAAGTGGGCTCGGCTTCTTTTAGACAAGACTTCCGTTCGGCTCATTCCGTGGCTGTAATCGCTCTCATATCCCAGCGCATCCGTCGTTATGGGTTTTGTGAAACTCGGCCAGCCGCAACCTGCATCGTACTTGTCGCTTGACGAAAAAAGTGGCTTTCCCGTAACTATATCGACATAGATTCCTTTTTCATCGAACTTGTCGTATTCGCTTGAAAAAGGTTTTTCAGTCGCCTTGTTCTGCGTAACCTCGTATTGAATAGGACTAAGACTTTTTTTCAAGGAGTCTTTGCCTGGAACAGGAAAACGGCTTTCGTCGGACAAAGGCTTAGAGGAAAGCGACAAGTCTATATGACAATATCCGCCTTTATTTTTGTCCAAATAATCCTGATGGTATTCTTCCGCACGGACAAAGTTTTTCAATAAAGCGGTCTCGACAGCAAGCGGTTTTGAATATTTTTTCCGCATAAAAGCAATGAATGAATTAACAGATTTTTCGTCCGACGGATTTTTGTAGTATATGCCCGTTCTGTATTGGCGGCCGATGTCGTTTCCCTGCTTGTTCACGGAAGTAGGATCTATTATCCGAAAAAAATGAAAAAGTATTTCTTCAAGACTGACCCTTGAAGGCTCGTATACGATTCGCACGGTCTCCGCATGATCGGTTTTATCAAGCTCTCGATAGGTGGTTTTGTCCGTTTTTCCGTTGGCGTAACCCGTTTCCGTCAAAGTAACTCCGGGTATTCGCTTGAAATACGCTTCCACGCCCCAAAAACATCCGCCTGCAAGATATATTTCCTTTGAGTTTATAGGAACACTTTTTTTACTCTGCATATGAACCTCTTTTTCCGTCCCCAGCCTTTTTCCGTCAAAAGAGGTTTGAGCCTGAGGTTTTACGCACGATGCGCATACAAAAAAAATACACAAGAAAAAGGAAAGAGTCTTTATAGACTTTGCTCTATTCATAAATAAAGTCCTTATAAAAACACGGATAAGAGAACCAAAAACATTTTGAACCTTAATCTTATCCGTGCAGAAAAAACGATTTACTTCCGTGCAAAGTGTTTATCATAAAAGTCAAGGATTGCCCAATGCTTGCTTGAGTAAAAGCCTTACAGGAAGCAAAGTCCAATCAAATCAGTTTAGGTTATTGTCCTTCAGCACGACTTTATATGACTTCAAGTCCGAATAAAGATCCTCTGTAACAGGATTCCGCTTCGTTTTTACGATATGCATAATTTCATACACAAGGACAGCGACATTCGAGCCTATGGACAATATGCTTATCACGATAAGAGCAGCGGGCTTATAGCTTGAAGTTATCGAGAACAACGGAGATTTTGCGTAACTTGAAAAAGTGATAGAAAACATTGCCCAAAGAGCGAGTGTCTGTGCGCGGTGCTGAAGCCATGCACCTTTCTTGAGGAAAAACTCGCTTAGCGTGCATGACAAAAGAAGCAATAAGCCGGCGTACATTGAACGGGTGGATATGCAGTTATAGCAATACGAAATATTCCAAAGGTCATATGCAATAATCCAGAACCATAATTGGTCGGGCCATATCATGTCCTTGGATTTTGTATTTGCAACCTTTATGCCGAACACGCCGGAGAGCGTAAGTATAAGCACTATTCCGGCAATCGCATTAAGGACATTCCATATTCCGCCCTGCATGAAAAGCCCGTCCACGCTGTTCATCACAGCTTCTCCACGGTATGCAAAAAACACCTCGAAGTCGCGGTAGACCGCTTCCGCAATGTTTATAGACAAAATCAGAAACGGAAAGAAAAGCAGCCATTTTTTTGTAGACGCACCTTTGATGTAGCGGATAGCCATGAAGCCCACAACGCCAACCAAAGCCGAATACGTCTTTACGACCGGAAACCAATCCCCGTTTCCTCTAACGGCAGTCTTTGGCCATACGGTAAACGTAAGAACCAAAGGCAGCACTATATACACCGCGAACGAAAGCCATTTGCTTCGTCTTGTGATGTCGTTGACCAGAATAAGCCCCACAAGAACTGCCAATCCTATAAGGACATTCTGCCATGTGTAGTTTGTAAAAAAGAACATAATTGTCTTCCTCCATGAAAATGTAATAGACCAGTTCGGAGACTTCAGTTTCAGAACTGGTTTAATATTAAAACGATAATTCTATATCCGTTATTGGATATGCCTTGCACGAATGTATGTAGCCGAATTTTCCGTCCGCATGGCGAAGAAGCGCACCCCTAGGAACAAAAACTTTTCCGCTTTCAAGTTTCACCCTGCAAAGACTGCATTCTCCGCTACGGCAGCACACGTTCACCCTGATTCCCGCACGCTCAAGGCTCGTAAGAAGACTTTCACCAGAGATTCCGTCGAAAGTTTTTCCGCCTACCGAAATCTTGAACGTCTCTTTACCGGTTAGGTTTTCAGGCCAGAGCGGCTCATTCTGAATGTCCCTTCTTGTTCCGAACATTTCCCGCCTGATGTTCCTTGGCTTTACGTGCAATTCCTCCAACGCCTTTGTGCAGAAATCACTCATGACCTGCGGACCGCACATATAGAATGTGGCATCGTCCGTCTTCTTTACAAAGTCTTGTATGCATTTGGCGTCAATAAATCCTTTCTTTCCCTTGTACGATTCGTCGTTGGAAATCACAAGCTGATAATGGAAATTAGGATAGTTTTCTGCAAAGGAAGTCAATTCCGCATGGTAGGAAGAAAGCTTTTCCGTGCGGTTTCCATAAAGCAGAAATATTTCCCTCTCCTCTCCGCTTTCAAGGACTTCCCGTATCATGCTCATGAACGGAGTGATTCCGCTTCCGCCTGCAAGGAACACTGATTTTTTTGAGTGGAACACAGGATTGTAATGGAAGCGTCCCGAAGGAGACGTGGCTATGAACCTGTCGCCCTTTTTGACCTCATTCAAGAAATGAGAGGACACAAAGCCGTTCGGAACCGCCGCGACCGTAATCTCGTAATACGAACGCTGTTTGGGTGATGAGGAAATACTATACGGTCGTGATGTGCATACACCGTCGATTTCCATGAATATGTTTATGTATTGACCTGCCTCGAACGGCGGAAGGTAGCCGTCCCTTGAAACGAATCGAAACACTTTTGCGTCTTCGGCTGAAGGATATATATCCGAAACCTCAAGGTCAAGTTTTCCCGGATGAAGTTTTGCAAGCAAACTCTGCACTGCATCTTTTTGAACCAAGATGTCTTTGCCGCTTTTACGGGCGAAACGAACTTCCTCAAGCACTTCATTGCCGTTTTCCATCGTTCCGATAAGTATGTCTTTTATAGAACGCATGTTACCATTCCTCCTTCAAAATCCGCTTTGCCACGCTGTTACCGTAAAGGTAATTTGGGCCGAAACCGCACGTGTTCACCCAGCCGCTTGCAAAGTCAAGATTTGGAATGAACGTGTCTCTCGGAAAGAAGAACACAGACGACTTCAAATCCTGCTCATATCCGTAAATCGCCCCACCCGGATGATTCAAATATCGCATATGGGTAAGCGGAGTTGCGACCTCCATCTCCTCGATGTGGCTTCTGAATCCGGGATAGCGTTTTTCAAGACGGTCTACGATAGTGTTCGCAGCATCGTACTTTGCCTTGTAGTACTGCTCCGGAGAAAGTTTTTCCCATGCCTCGCCGTATTTTAGCGTTCCGGCAGTAACTATGCTCGTTCCCTTTGGAGAAACAGAAGGGTCATCCACCGTGTAGCAGGTTGAGACTATAGGATCTATTTCTGTGTTCAGTTCATACGAATTCATGAAGTCGCGGTTTGCATCAAGCGTGTCGTAGGTCAGGTTGAACGAATCTGTAAAGCCAACTGTCTCAGGCGGACAGTCCAAGCCGATAAAGCAGGTTAGCGCAGAAATTCCTACAGTATATGCCTTCAGGTATTCACGCGCCTTTTTGGGAATATCCTTTTCGTCAAGAAGATTGGCGTAGGTCGCCGTAGGAGAGATGTTCGAGATAATCTTTTTACAGGTATGCTCCACCCCGTCCTCGGTTATTATACCCGATGCCTTGCCGTTTTTCAGTACGATTTTTTTAACTCCCGTGTTAAAAAACACCGAACCGCCCGCTTTTTTTATGGCTTCCGTAAGTGCCTGCGAGATAACCTGAGAGCCGCCCCTAAGATAATATGGCTTGTCTTCGGTATAGATGTACGTACAGCGTGCCAAAATAGTAAACGGGAAGCGTTCAGGCGGCATCCCCATAAAGCACCAGTACGCAGAAAGGCACAATTGAAGTTCCTTGCTTTTGAAAAACTCGTTCAGCACATCGTCTGTACTTTTTACCGCATACTTTGCAAGCGTAGGATACAGTTTTGGAAAAAGAGCCTTCATTACAAGTTTCTTTATAGAAGAAGGCTCGCCTGAACTGTTAGCGCTTTTTGCAGTGAATGCGATTATCTCCCGATTGAATTTCCATACGGTCTCATAATACCTGTGTATGGACTCTTTTTCCTCGGGAAACGCCTTTATAAGAGTCTCTTCCGCCTTGTATCTGTCGGCAGGAAGAGCAACCCCTTTTCCCCCAGGCAGATTGATTTTGTAAAGCGACTCAATTTGAATCCAGTCGATTTTGTCCGTTATGCCGTACTGGTCGAAAAGCACCCTGAGGTCTCCCGGTTTTTCCGCCGTTCCCATGGAACTAAGCTGGTGCAGTGCCACCTCGAATTCAAAACGTCCGCGGCAAAAACTTGTTCCGCAGCCGCCGGGAATGTTGTGCTTTTCAAAGACAGCGACCTTCTTTCCCGCCTGCGCAAATGTTACAGCCGCCGAAAGCCCTCCGTTACCCGCGCCGATAACGATTACATCATAGTCTGCCATCATGTCCCTCTAACGAATTTTTGTCATTATCGCAAATGTGCAAGAAACTGCAAGCAGAGCGATGTTTATTACCATCAGAATAGCCTGAACTACGGTTTTCTGACTGGCTTCAACGAATGCGGAAACACCTTTGCTCTTCAGCTTTTCTTCGAATATTTGTTTGCATGAAATCTGAAGAACACCTCCGCATGTAAGAGAGTTCGCTCTGAACATAAGCCACAAGCCCGGATTCTTGGTGATTATGCATCCCAAAAGAGGCATTCCAAGAATCGCAAAATGAAGATATGCGATGGAAGGACTGAACTCGTCGGTTACAAATATCCAGTTCCAAATGGTGTATGCAATTATCCAACATATAGTACCCCAGAACACATATTGCTCCGTGGTAGCTCTGTTGTTCGCTTCGTAGATGAACGAAAAAGCAAAACTGTCGCCGCTCAAGTTTATCCATGAAGGTGCCAATGCCAGCACTGAAGCTGCAAGCACCAAACCTGTAACAAAGTTGAAATACTTTTTGTACTTCAAGTCGGTGAAAGTCGCTTCGAGGATATTTATAATCAAGAACGCAAGGACAACGTACACGAACCACAAGCCGTTAATGTGCGCAAAATAATCGATGAAAACAGCGGCTACTATTACAGTCCTCAATATTATAAGGGTGGAAAGTTTCAGCTTTTCAAAAAACACCGTCTTCAAGAAAATCAGCACCAAAAACGGCAGCACGACATTCACGGGGATATTTACCCATACGGGAAAATAAGACGTTAAGAAAGAAACGACCGTGATGATTATCGCAGCACACAGCCATACAACAAAATGCGGCACTTTCTTTGCCAACATACATTCCTGAAAACCTTTCATAAACAGTACCTCGCTCATTCAAATCTGATACACTAGATATTATAACTTAATGATGAAAAAGCAAGAATTTTTTAGTCCGGATATAAAAAAGATAGACAGACTCTCTTTCAGAACAGAATCAAAGCCCCCTTACATCATTCTGTAAAACATTTCGCGCAAAATATGCCCTGCCAAGAGAAAATTCTTGCGTTGATTTTGTCCTTCATTTGTTATAAGATTTTCGGGTTATGAAGAACAAGACAACCCTCTCGCCCTATCTTGCGGCAGGAATTCTTGCCACTGTGCTGTACATTGTGTTCGCCGCAAAGCCGCTTGAGGAAGAATTTCAGTTTGTACCTGAATGGAAAATAGATGTGGCAAATCCAACCGTCATAAACGATAGCGGCACGGACGAAAAAACGCACCGCTTCAGGCTCGGACAGACAATGGGCTACTTCACGGATTCAGGAAAAATCACGAACTTCATAACGTTTCCTTTTAAAGCCGCCATTTCAGACGATTTTTATGCATCCTATACTTCAAACAGCACAGGGTGCGACTTGTTTTCCAGAAACGGAACAAAAATAGGACGAATCGACCAGCCGGGATTTCCCATGTTAGCCGATGAGCGAATATTCGTTTTTCTTCCGGGCGGGAATTCTTTGGCAAGCGTTGACCAAAAAGGAAACCTTCTTTGGGAGTTTGAAAGCCCTTCCCCCATAACTGCGTTCGACTCTTCAAAATCAGGCTGTGCGCTTGGCTTTGCCGACGGAGGCGTGGTTCAGTTCGACAGCGAAGGAAAGATAATCCAAAGGTTCTCTCCGGGAGGAAGCGAACTGCAGGTGATACTGGGCGCCGCCATATCTTCGGACGGAAAACTCATCGCGACCGTCAGCGGACAGAACAAAGAACGCTTTGTGCTTTCAAAAAGAGAGGACGCTCACTCAAGGATAATATTCCACGAGTTTTCAAAAAACTCGATGCCGTACCAAAAGCTCGTGAAGTTTTCCAAGGACGCATCAAAAGTCTTTTACGACTTTGACAGCTCGCTTGGAATCGTGGACACACAAACATGCAAATCCAAGCACATAAAAATCATCGGGCAGGCCATAAGCCTTGAGGAAAGCGACAGGTGCGTATTCCTGCTTACAAAAAAAGGCGACGACTACAGGGTCTACATAGTGGAGAACAACTCAAGCCTTGTGGGAAGTTTTGCGTTTAAGGCAAGAACGGCGTTCATAAGGGCGGACAACGAAAGTCTTTTTGTGGGAAAAGACACAACGATATCAAAGTTAAAGATTCTTAGCAGGTAGGAAAGCATGAAGAAAACCGTTTTTTTTCCATACATAATGGCGATGGCGTTTTCCGCAATGGCATTCGAGTGGCCGCAGCCTTCGGAAAACTTCGCCTCTTATTTCGGAGAACTTAGAGGAAACGGAATAAGCACTTCGCTTATCTTCAGCGAGCCTTCAGAGATAAAGGCAGCCGAGGACGGAAGGCTTCTCCTTTTTTTGCAGGAACATACCGACGACACGGATTTTTTTCCTTCAACCCTTGGAACTTCATTCATAATCGCACACAGCGACAGTGTGCTTACAGTCTATGCCAACATGGAGAAAGACACCATCTCATTGGATATGCTTTCGGGAACGGAACTTGACCTAAAAATAAAAAAGGCTCAGCTACTGGGACAGAGCGGAAACTCCGCATGGCACGAACGCAGAAACGCTCTTGAATTCCAAGTGATAGACGCAAAGAACAACACAGCCATAAACCCAAAGGTGCTTATGCCTAGAACCGCAAAAGAAGCCCCCCTTTCCATAGAGAACGTTGAGATACAGGACAGGAACGGAAAAATCTTTGACGTTGCAAGAGAACGTTCCGTGCCGTCCGGAGTGTACAAGGTATACAGGAAACGCCAGGCTTCCGCCGTCCCGTACAAAAGTCGTGTAAGCATAAACGGAACTGTCGTGGACGAAATATCATACGACATACTTCGCCAAAGCGGAAATTTCCTTTGCGTAACGGGAAAGAGGAACTACCCAAAATCGGTCCTTTACCCCGACACAAAGACAGAGTTTTTGGGCGAGGCGCTTTTCTCTCCCGGAAGGAACTCCCTTCACCTTACGCTTTCCGACTTTTCAGGAAAGGAAGTCTCTTCAACGTACACAATAGCAAGCCACTAAAAAGTTCATGAAAAACAAAGGACGCATTCACCATGCGACTGTGAGTATAAATATCAGGAAGGTTTTATGGACATAAAGATGATTTTAAGCGCCTCCGGCTGGCGTAAAGTATTCGCAGAAAGCGGTAACGAGCAGGACAGAACATCCTTTATAGGGGACGACAACACCGCCATATCGATATTGGCGGCATCCGCATTTTCGGATTATGTTAGGGAAGCGACTAAAAAAGAAAATCCCGTGATAATCCTTGGAATGGACGCACGTCCTACAGGCCCTTCCATAGCGGAAGCTGCGATAAAAGCATTCCTTGCGAAGAACATCACGCCAAAGTTTACAGGAATAGTCTCCGCACCGGAGATAATGGCTTACTCAAGGAACGCCGACGCTTTTATGTACATTTCTGCAAGCCACAATCCCATAGGACACAACGGCATGAAATTCGGGCTTAGCACCGGAGGAGTTCTGAGCGGAGCGGAAAACTCAAGCCTTTTGGAAAAGTTTTCCCTTCTTTACAAAGAGGATGCTTGCAAGGAAAAGGCATTAAAACTAATCTCGGACATAGATGAAAAGAAGGTTTCTTCAATATATGAATTGGCATCCGATATAAAAAAAGAGGCAGAGGATTCCTACAGGGACTTCCTTAAATGGACCATAACAGGAAGCGACGATCCTTACGAGCAGGAAAGAATCTTTGCTCTTTTGAGAAAGTCCATCCTTCAAAAAAGGATTGGTGTCGTATGCGACATGAACGGTTCGGCGCGCGCTGCAGGGATTGACGCAAGTTTCTTTTCGGAAAACGGAATAGAATTCTATGCAATAAACGACAAGGCGGGCGAAATTGCGCACGAAATAATCCCGGAAAGCGAAAACCTTGTTTACGTTGCAGACGAGATGGCTCGACTTCAGAAAGAAGGCAACACGGACGCAATAATAGGCTATATGCCAGACTGCGACGGCGACAGGGGAAACATCGTATACTGGAACAGGGATTCAAAAAAATCGGTGATACTGAAGGCACAGGAAGTGTTCAGTCTTTCGGTGCTTGCAGAACTTACCTACTCCCGTTGGCTTGGAAAAAAAAACAACGCCGTATGCGTGAACTGCCCCACCTCCATGCGAATCGAAGAAATCGCAAATACTCTTGAGGCGAAAGTGTTCAGGGCGGAAGTAGGCGAAGCGAACGTTGTGAACCTTGCCGCAGAAAAAAGATTCGAAGGCTACAATGTCCGTATATTCGGCGAAGGCTCGAACGGCGGAACTATCACATATCCCAGTGCCGTCCGAGATCCGCTTAACACAATCTTTGCGATAATAAAGCTCCTTTCTATCGAGGAACTTTTTAAAAGCTGGTGCCTAAGCACAGGCTCTATCTTTAACGAAGACTTCACGCTGGAAGACATACTGCAAAGCATCCCCAAATACACAACTACCGGAGCTTCCGAGCCAAGGGCGATTCTTCACATCGCAACAAAAGACCACTCGCTCCTAAAATCAAGATTCCAGAATGTCTTTCTGAACGAATGGAACGAAAAAAAGGATTTGCTTTTTGAAAAGTACGGAATCCTTTTTTGGGAAGCGGTGGCAACAAATGGGACAAAAGAAACAAGGAAAGTAAATGATTTTTCGACCAGCGGTAAAGGTGGGCTAAAGATTGTGTTCTACAACTCAAGCGATAACCCCGTAGCGTTTATCTGGATGCGGGGAAGCGGAACTGAACCCGTGTTCAGGATAATGTGCGACGTAAAAGGCGAAAACCCTGACATGGAAAAAGCCCTTCTGGAATGGGAAAGCGAAATGCTCCTTGTAGCCGACCGGCGATAAATTGAATTAAAACCGGCACATTTTACAGAATTGTTTTATTAAGGGATTGTCAAAAAAGTGGCAGGCACTTGCATAATGCATTGTTGCTGCAAGAGCGGCGGTGAAAATCAATTTTACAAGTTTGCTAAACGCAAAATTGTAAAACTGATTTTTGCGAGTTTTGCCGCAAGGCAAAACTCCGGGCGGACATACGAACAACTGTCGATTTTAAGATGCCTTAATATGTCCGCCCATCGCACTACAGTTTTGCTATACAACAAGCAGAACCATTGATTGTCTTACTTAAAGGTGCCAAGTGATATGTTGATGAAAAAACAGCCAATGCACCCTCGGCATGGGAACTCTGCGACGACGACCAATGCCAGCCACCATCTGCAAGCTTTTCATCAGCATAATCGGTATTGAGCTTGCGTATTTTTGCAAAACTTGCATTGATTGCCGAACGGTTTATGTATACCTCGCACAGTTCCGAAATGCTAGGTAAATACCACGCAAAAGTCTTTCCGCCTAGGACGGTTTTATACGTTGTGTTGTATGTATTAACCCAGTTGAACGCAGGATAGTTTGTAGCAACTAAAGCCTCAGCCGTTCCTTCGGCGTCCTTAGACTTTATGTACGCCCAGTTATCGCTTCCGTCAGTGTCGCCCTTGAATGTCGCAATCGCAGCCGCTCCTGCTCCCGTTTCGCTTGGCGTACAGATGATGTCCTCAAACTTTGTTGTTTTACCGGCAGTGCCGTCCTTTGCCCATAAAAGAGAGCCGGAAGTATGCAGAGCAATCATCTTCGGAGCTTTGCCGGCACAGCAGACAACTCCTACCGGCGGATTCTTCTCATCTATTTTTTTGTAGGAGTTTCTTGCAACAACGCTTTTATCGGAAAGCACAATATCGCCCACTTTGTAGGTAACTTCGCCACTTCCGCCGCCGCCAATCGGCTTGCAAGATGCCATGAATACTGCGGAAAGCAAAACTGCCGCCGCGCCAAGAAAAGCAAATGCTTTTCTACTTAAAATGTTTTTTGAGGTTTTCATAAAACCCTCCTTCAAATTATTCTCTCAGAGAGAGGCAGGAAGTCCCGCAGAACGACGAACGGTTGCTATTGTTTGTTGGCATTGCAAACATTTGCCTCCCGTATCAAACTCGGCTTGAAGGACTCCTAAATCTCCCTGATACAGACCGATTTATATAAGCTTTCCAAGTTTTGACGTAATGCAAAACTTGCATAAAACAGCTTTCACGAATCGAGAAAACTCTTCGATTCTTTGGGCGGACATACGAGCAACTATCGTTTTAAGGATGAATCAAAATATCCGCACAAACATACTTTTTTGTCTTTGATATATAACAGCCTCCTAAAAACTTTATTTATGCCTTATAAAACGGGTTTTAAACCTACGCACAGGGAAATCATCAAGTTAAATAAAAAAAACGCACGTAGATATTTTCCGTGCGTCGTGCATGATATGATTTTTCTTAAAAACGGAGTTATTGCGAAGTTGCGAAGTTGCGAAGTTGCGAAGTTGCGAAGTTGCGAAGTTGCGAAGTTGCGAA
>CAJPOF010000058.1 GCA_905372235.1 uncultured Treponema sp. | reverse complement strand
TTTAAGATAAGGGATTTTTTCGATGAAGCCCATGTAAGTTCCGGGCTCTTTTACTTCGGATGTGGGGGAAGCTGTGAAGCCTTTAAGATGTGCCTCGTATATTATGGATTTGTGAAGCGGAATCCTAAGAGGCATATCTCCTTCCCAATCAAAATCACCGTCATCGATAACGACGCATTTTGGGAAGTCGGAAAGATCCGAGAGTTTCCCATTATCCACGCCGGCAAGTCCCATAGCCCGCTGCTTGTTATAGGAGCGGAAAACAGAACCTGAGGTGTGGCTCTTTGCGTAAGGATCTAAAAGATATTTGTTGAAATTGAATCTGTGTCCCAAAGGAGGATTGTAAGGCCCGTCCACCCGATAAAGATAAAGCGCACCTTTCTTTAATCCTTTTAAGTACACATGCCAAACATCGCCCGTACGGTTCTGCGCTGGGTCAAGTTCAATAGAGCGAACAGGAATTTTATCATCCGGAGAATCAAACAAATCCAGCACGACTTTCTCAGCGTTTTTGCTGTAGACGGCGAAGTTCACACCGTCCGCATCAGGGTATGCGCCAAGATTCAGCGCCTTGCCCTTCAGAATCTGTAAAGAGTTCATGGGAAGGATAGTAACATAGTTCCAAGCCTTAATCCAAGTGGGAAAACGCAAAAAAGGCTTTTTATTTTTAAGCCCGATAAAAAAAACGAACGGAAAATTTTTCCGGGTTTTTAAAAAATTAAAAACTCCGATTGATATAGATGCATTTTTATTCTGCACAAAAATCCGCTGTCTTAAAAATGACATTTTCTTCAATCATTAAAAATCAAATTAATCCGGCGATTTAAAATATTTTTTTCAAAAACTTGGATTTCTTCGGACGACAATCGCTCTGGATTTTGCGTATGACATCATAAAATTATGTGATATAATGTTTTGCATGCTAAACCATTTTGCATCTTTTTATATCGTTTTGATTCCCGTAGTGATTTTTGTGCTTCCAGTTTTGATCGGAATTGTCTTCCAGTTTTTGTGCTGGATTTTTCTTCTTATTGCTTCGTTTTTTTTCAGCATGAAAAAGGACTACCAAAAACCTTCCGCATTTTCCAGATGGCTTTTGAATTTCGGCTACAGGCTTGTTTGTTCCGGCGGACGGCTTGTGATTCATTTTGATGGAAAGGAACTTTTGCCGAAAGGGCGCAGGTTTCTTTTTATATCGAACCATCGTTCCCGTTTTGACCACATGGTCGAGTGCTTGGCTATGGACGATGAATACATGGCTTTCGTTTCAAAGGAAGAAAATTTCAGGATTCTGCTTGCCCGCCGTCTTATGAAACGGAACTGCTACATTTCTTTAAAGCGCGGCGACGGTAGAAGCGCATTTGAAATGATAAGAAAATCAATCGCTTTTATAAAAAACGGAGTTCTTTCCATAGGAATTTTCCCGGAAGGAACAAGAAGCCCTGACGGAAAACTTCTTCCGTTCAAGCCCGGAGTTTTTAAGATTGCGGAAAAAGCCGAATGTCCGATTGTTGTCGGCGCGATAAAAGGCACGGACTTGGTCTGTAAAAACTGGCCGTGGAAAAGGACACCGGTTCATTTTGAGATTCTGAAAGTCTATGAACCTTGTGAATTCAAAGACAGGAACACCAACGACTTGAGCGACGAAATAGAAAATCTTCTTAGAAAATCATTGGAAAGCTAGTTTTAGGCGGCAAAAATAGTGACGCTTAAAAACACTTTCGACTTTGCTTTCTGCAAACATCGCTTATTTGGACGGATTTTTTTATCGCATTATAAAATGTGGAAATCAGTCTTTCCAGCCCGTGTATTTTTCACATTCAAGGATTTCTTTTGCGTTTTTTACTCTTTCTTCCGATGGAGAAGGCGTGTCTTTTAGGACGTAATCCAGTCCCAAATCCTTGTACTTTACCGCACCCAATCCGTGATATGGAAGTACTTCAACTCTTTTCACATTGCTCAGTGTGCGGATAAAATCCCGTGTTTTTATAAGATATTCGTCGTTGTCCGTTATTCCGGGCGTAAGCACATGGCGTATCCAAATCGGTTTTTTGATTTCGTCAAGATAACGGAACATTTGGATTATGTTTTTTCCGGAAAGTCCCGTAAGTTTTATGTGTTCCGCCTCGTCTATGTGTTTTATGTCCATCAGCAGAATGTCTGTAACTTCCATCAGCTTTTTGAATTTTTCAAACCACGGATTTTCCATTGTGAACGGACCTCCGGCGGTGTCTATGCAGGTGTTCACTCCTTTTTCTTTTGCGAGCGAGAAAAGTTCAATCAGAAAATCTATCTGCAAAAGCGGCTCTCCGCCCGAAACTGTGATTCCGCCTTTCTTTCCCCAGTATGAACGGCACGTAAGAGCCTCTTTTAAAACGTCTTCGGCAGAATATTCTTTTCCGTCTTTCATTTTCCATGTGTCCGGATTGTGGCAGAATTTGCACCTCATTCCGCAACCGCTCAAAAAAACAATAAATCGGCTTCCGGGACCGTCTGCGCAACCAAAAGATTCGAATTGATGAACATATCCTTTCATATATTCTCCTAGCTCACTATAAAATATAAATCTTTTTTTCCTTATTGAGAACATAATTTAATTGAAAAATGCGATTACTATATTTCGATTATAAAGGAGTTGGATAACATATGAAAAAAGTTGGTGCTGTACGAAGACTTAATTTTAAATTTGATATACCATATTGTTTTCAAAATGATTTTCAGCCGACTCTGAAATTTCTTGGTTAAGGATATATTTATGGTTCGCCTGATATTCGGAAAAGCCTGTTATAAAACAGAGTGTTTTTGATAAAAATCTTGATAATAGATTGAAATGGTCTTAAAATAGGCGACATGGATAATACTATAAAGAAGAACGGATTGATTTATTCGACGGATTTAAAAATCATATACGGAATAGATTCGGATTCTTCTATTTTTAATGGCGTCGTGCCGAACGGAGCGGTTCGAATCGAATCGAACGCTTTTTCTTGCTGTGAACTTTTGGAAATATCCCTTCCGGATTCCGTTGAGGAAGTGGGGGAAAATCTTTTTCGCAATTCAAAAAAACTTTTTCATGTAAAACTTCCTACGGGACTAAAAAAACTTTCATCGTTCATGTTCGCAGGCTGTTCTTTCCTAAAAAGGGTGGATATGCCTTTTGAGGTTGAAGAATTCACCGAAGGGCTTTTTATGGATTGCACGGCTCTTGAAGAAATTCCGTTCAGGGCTGGAATCCGGGCATTGCCCGAAAGTGTGTTTGCAGGCTGTTCTGCACTGCGTTCTTTGGTGATTCCGGGGACTGTGAAAAAAATCCATTCTCATTCGATAAGCGGCTGCAAAGAATTGAAGACAATCGTTCTTCCCGAAGAACTTGAAGAATTGGCTTTTAATGCCATCGAGGATTGTCCTTCGCTTGAACGAATCAGGATTTCCGAAGAGAATCCTATGTTTTACACAAGCGACGACGGCTCTGTCCTTTATAAACGTCAGTCCGACGGCAACGATACGGTCCTTTTTCAGATTGGAAATAAAATAAAAAGCGAGCTTCCCGGCTTTAACGCCATGGGCGATAATGAAAATCCTTCCATAATCGATTACGCTGACGATGAAGAGAGTATTGACGAAGACTTGGATTTATTCTCGCTTGGAAAAACTTCCGTGTCTATCATAAATGCAGACGAGCCTGTGGAGCAGGCGGTTCAAAATAAAATTGAGGTGGAAAAAGTGGATTTTAACGACGAAAAGCCAGTTAATGATGATATGGAAAGCAAACTCGCCGAAATAATGAGCCAGGAAAAACGTTTCGAAGGGGAAGCTTTCAGCATAATGAATATTCCAGAGGCAACGGAAGAAGAAATGGCGGCTTCAAAACTTGCTCCTACGCACGAAAGCGAAGATTTTGTCCCTTCGATGGAAATTCATAAGCCAGTATTGCCGGCTGCTCCCGAAGAAAGTTCGGAAAAGATGGAAGATAGAATTTCTGAAATCATGGAACAGGAAACTTACGATTTTTCAATCTCGGATATTCCCGAAGCATCCGAGGCGGACATAGAGGCGGACAGAATTGTTGCCGAAGGGGATTTTGCCGATGGAGTTGAAAACGTCGATTCCATTCTTCCCGAAATTCCTGATGTGGCATTAAAAGCAAATAAAGAAAACTACGATGACGACGAAAAAAGCGTCATGAGAAATATGATTTTGCAATCCGCAAAAGTTGAGCAAATCAATCTTATTCCGGAAACAACGGAGCAGAGAATACTTTTTGTGTTTGCAGAAAATCTTTGTCAAGGACCTATAGGAAAAATATTTTCCAAGAGACTTGTAAAATGCGCAAACCGACTTGCAGAAATTCATAAATACACCAGCATTTATTTGTTTTCCGATATAAATCTTGATAACGAAAAATTCAAAGAACAGTTTTGCCGCTACATAAAAGACAAGAGCGTTGTAATTGCTTGTGACGCAGAAACGTTGGATTCTGTAAGCCAAAGAACTTTGGACTTCGCAAGATTTACAGGCGTTCCTTTGGAAAAAGAAAAACTTGCCGAGCAGGTCGCTTTTGCCCGTTCCGCAGATTCCGGTTGCCTTAAACTCTTGATTCAAGACAATATGGATGATTGACGGAATCGTTCGTGCTGAAATTTTAATGCTTGGAGCATCCTTGCGTAGCGGCACGGACTTATAAAAAACGAACGCAATATTTTATGCAATCTACAGCGAATGTCTTTTGTCTGGCTTTTCGATTCGGAAAATTGCTGGAAAACAGTACCACTTAATATATTAAATATACTTAAACTTGACCGTAAGGGAATTGAAGTCTAATATTTACTTCAGTTCCCTTTTTTATTACTTAAAAAGAAATGGAGATGTTATCATGGGAAAAAAATCCGACAACGCCTGTAGAGGATTGGCGCGTGCGCCGCATCGTTCGTTGTTTTATGCATCAGGCTATACGGATGAGGAACTTACCCAGCCTTTGGTGGGCGTGATTTGCGCAAAAAACGAACTCATTCCGGGGCATATCGAACTTGATAGAATTTCCGAGGCGGTGAAAGCGGGCGTTCGCATGGCAGGCGGCACTCCGATTGAGTTTCCTGCGATTGGCGTTTGCGACGGAATTGCAATGGGGCATGAGGGAATGAGATATTCGCTTGTTACAAGGGAACTTATTGCGGATTCGGTTGAGTGCATCGCAAAAGCCCATCAGTTTGACGCTTTGGTTATGATTCCCAATTGCGACAAAATTGTTCCGGGGCTTCTTATGGCTGCCGCTCGGCTGGACCTTCCTACGGTGTTCGTTTCTGGTGGTCCTATGATGCCCGGTCGGCTTCCGGGAAACGATCCTTCAAATCCGTATTCGGGAAAAAATCTTTCGCTTACGGATATGTTCGAGGCTGTGGGTGCTTTTGCCGTCGGAAAAATCAATGAAACTCAGTTAAAGGAAATGGAACATTGCGCCTGTCCCGGTTGCGGTTCATGTTCGGGAATGTTCACGGCGAATTCCATGAACTGCCTTACCGAAGTTTTGGGGCTTGGGCTTCCGGGAAACGGAACTATCCCTGCCGTAAGCGGAGAACGCATAGCGCTTGCAAAACACGCCGGCATGGCTGTTATGGATATGTACAAAAAGGGAATAAACGCCCGTCAGATGATGACTGCGGAAAGTTTTAAGAATGCATTGGCGGCTGACATGGCGTTGGGCTGTTCCTCAAACACTATGCTTCATGTGCCAGCCATTGCCCATGAAGCTGGAGTTGTAATAGACCTTCACGAGGTTAATGAAATCTCTGAAAGGACACCGAACCTGTGTCATCTTGCGCCTGCTGGTCATACATTCATGACCGAATTGAATGACGCAGGTGGCGTTCAGGCGGTTCTTGCGGAACTTGCAAAAAAGGCTCTGATAAACACGTCGCTAATCACTGCCACCGGAAAAACAATAGCGGAAAACATCAAAGGTATTCAAAACAGAAACACTGAAATTCTACGACCGATTGAAAATCCGTTCAGCGAAAGCGGAGGAATCGCCGTTCTTTTTGGAAATCTTGCCCCGAACGGAACTGTGGTAAAACGTTCTGCCTGCGCAAAGGAACTTATGCATCACACAGGACCTGCACGGGTATTTGACGACGAACAGGATGCCATGGATGCTGTTCAAAAAAAGATGATTCATTCGGGGGATGTGGTTGTAATTCGCTATGAAGGACCAAAGGGCGGTCCGGGAATGAGGGAAATGCTTGCGGTTACAGCCGCCCTTGCCGGACAAGGCTTGGATAAGGAGGTCGCCTTGATTACGGACGGGCGTTTTTCAGGCGCGACCCGTGGCGCTTCCCTTGGGCATTGCTCTCCGGAGGCTGCGGTGGGAGGTCCTATTGCGCTGGTAAAAGAAGGGGATAAAATCACACTGGATATAGACAATTACGCAATTCACCTTGACGTAAGCGATGAGGAGCTTGCAAGGCGCAGGGCGGCTTGGATTCCGCCTGAACCGAAAGTAAAGGACGGCTATCTTTCTCGTTATGCAAAACTTGTTTCTTCCGCCGATAAGGGCGCAATTTTGGAGTAGGCTAGAACGAAAATTTGCGAAGTTTTAGTTTTTCGAATCTGTGTGTTTTCCGATTGTAAAAGCGGAACAAAAATCATGTAAACGCATTTTTGTTCCGAAAAAATATCGTGAAACAAAACAGCGGCTTTTTGGGGACAGGGCTTCTGCATGAGAATCTGTATCCCAGCCCGCAGAAAAATAAAAATCGGCAAAAAGTGCAAATCGGCAAACGGACGCCTTTGCAAAAAGACGAGGATTTGCGAATCGCCGCATTTTTGCGATGCAATAAAAACGCTGCGCTTCTAGTCTGTGACAAGTCCCGTAACGTCCGCCTTCAACTGCTCTTCCTTTGCGTAGACATTCAGCGCGTCAAGCATTCCGTCCATTTCGCCCATCATGAACGAAGGTAGGTTATGCTCGGAATAGTTTATCCGGTGGTCGGTTACTCTGTCCTGCGGATAATTGTACGTGCGGATTTTTTCCGAACGCGCACCCGAACCTACCATGCTTAACCTTGCGGCGGAACGTTCCGCCTGTTTTTTTGTTTCCTCAAGATCAAAAAGCCTTGCCCGCAAAACTCTGAACGCTTTTTCCTTGTTTTTTATCTGGCTTTTTTCGTCCTGCTGGATTACGACAAGCCCTGTAGGAATGTGCGTAAGCCGAACCGCAGAATCAGTCGTGTTTACGCACTGACCGCCCGGACCTCCAGCGCGCATAACGTCTATCCTTACGTCGCCGGGTTTTATTTCAATTTCAGTTTCCTCGGCTTCCGGAAGAACCGCGACCGTAACTGTTGAAGTCTGAAGTCTTCCTTGGCTTTCGGTTTCAGGCACACGCTGAACCCTATGCACACCGGATTCCCAGCGGAGCGCTCCGTACACAAATTTTCCGCTTATCGAAGTTACGATTTTGTTGAAGCCGCCAACTTCAGTTTCCTGCGCTTCCATTGTCTCGGTTTTCCAGTTCCTGCGTTCGGCAAGATGCGTGTACATTTCCCAAAGGTCCCGCACAAAAAGCGAAGCCTCGTCGCCTCCTGCGGCAGCCCGGATTTCAAGTATGATGTTTTTTTCGTCCAGCGGATCCGGCGGAACGAGTTTTAATTTTATTTCCTCTTCAAGGCGCGGCTGCTTTTCCTCAAGTTCTTTAAGTTCCTCGCGCGCCATTTCTTTCATTTCCGGATCGTCTTCGGCAGTAATCATTTCCTTCGCTTCTTTTATGCCGTTCAAAGTCTTTTTGTATTCGTTGTAAAGGTCGTTCAGCTCGGAAAGATAGCCGTTTTCCCTCATCGTGTCCTTGTATTTTTTTTGGTCTTTAACAAGATTGGGGTCAAGAATCAGCTGCTGCACTTCCGAAAAGCGTTTTGCGCAGTCCTCAAGTTTTTTCATCAAATCCATGCGGAAAATATATCAAAAAAGACCACGGATTTCAATTAAGGCAAAAAAATGAAAAATCAAGTTTCCCAATCGGCGCGGATTTTCCCGAATGATTTTTGCCAGCTGTTCCACCTACCGTCCTTGCACGGCACGCTGACGCTTGGTGCCGCAAAGCAAAAAAATTGCTTTGCGGCACTGGCTTCGCCACCGTTCCAGCACGGGGCATGGCGTTTCGTTAAAAAAATCATTTTTCCCTTTTGTAAGATTTTTTATTCGGTCGCCAAAAAAATCTCGAAATCGTTTGAGAATAAATATATAATCGCTTTACGCTTAAAGAGGAATGGAGTATGCCTACAAAAATAAATGGAAGCAAAAACGCAAAAAAACGGAACTTTAAAATCCTGATATTTTTTGTGCTTTTTGCGATTGCGCTTTTTAGTTTTTTGTCCGGGTTTGTGGTTTTTGCTTCTGAAAACGCTAAAGACGGCGGCGAAAAATCGTGGGGAAGTCGCGGCGTTTTTTCCGAAAAAAACGAATCTTCCGATTTTTTGGAAAATTTCGAAAATCAAAAATCCGCTGTCGGAAATTTTCTTTCCGTCGAAAATCCTTGTTCCGTTGAAAATCTTCCTTTGTATTTTGGAAATCCAAGTCGCGCCACGTCGGAAGTTGATAACGCAAAAAATTATCTTATGGAAAAAACTCAGTTTTCGCTTTCGTACAACGCCTTAAAATTGATTCCAAACTGGGTTTCGTGGCATCTTTCAAAAAGCGACATGGGCGATGTTGTGCGGGGAAACGATTTTCGTGCGGACTTAAACCTTCCTTCCGGTTTTTATGCTGTAAAAAAAGCGGACTATCGATTTTCGATTTTCGGCTTTGACAGAGGCCATGTCTGTCCTTCCGCCGACAGGACGCAAAGCCAAGACGACAACAGCGCGACGTTTTTGATGACGAACATGATTCCGCAATCGCCGAACTGCAACCGCAACGTATGGAAAAATCTTGAGTCTTACGAAAGGAGTCTTGCCTTTTCGGGAAAAGAACTTTATATAACGGCAGGTCCGTATGGTTGCGGCGGCACAAGCGAAAAAGGTCGCTTTGAAAAAATTGCTCTTGAAAACGGAATGTCGATTGAGGTTCCAGAATATTGCTGGAAGATAATTTTGATTCTTGATGAAGGCTCGGACGATTTTTTTAGGGTGGACGAAAAAACAGAGGTTATCGCCGCATGGATTCCGAATAATCAGGTTGTCTCGGACTTTACTTGGGATTATTATATTACCACTACGGATTTTATCGAGGAAAAGACAGGTTTCGATTTTTTTGCCGCACTCCCTGATTCAATCGAGGATGCGATAGAAGCAAAAAAATACGTCTGTCCAAAATGATAGCGCATATGGATTCTGAACTTTTTGATTGTAAAGGGAACGTAAGGCGGGAAGATTACGGGGTTGCGTCGGGAATAATCGGCATTGTGCTGAACATTATGCTTTTTACATTGAAACTTGTCGCAGGAATTTTTTCAAAGTCGGTCTCCGTTATCGCCGATGCCATGAACAATCTTTCAGACGTATCCGCTTCGCTTGTTACGCTGATTGGATTTAAGGTTTCCGCAAAAAAAGCGGATATGGAGCATCCTTTTGGGCACGGTAGAATGGAATATATTTCGGGGCTTATCGTTTCGTTTCTGATAATTCTTGTCGGAGCGGAACTTTTGGTTTCTTCCGTAAAATCCATGTTTGTTCCGTCTGTGCTGAAAACAACGACTTTCACTGTGGCAATTCTTTTTGTTTCGGTTTTAGTAAAGTCCGCCATGTTCGTGTACAATCTGATTCTTTCTCGAAAAATAAAATCCGTGGCGTTAAAGGCGGTCGCAAAAGATTCGATAAGCGATGTAATTTCTACAACGGGCGTTTTGGCGGCGATGCTTTTTGCTTTTTTCAGACCGGATTCAAAAATTCCCGGCGACGGAATAGCCGGAATCTTGGTCGCCGTTTTTATAATCTGGAACGGAATTGATTCGGCAAAAGACACTGTGAATCCGCTTTTGGGCGAACCGATGGATAAAAATTTTGTCGCCGACGTGAAAAACGTGGTCATGGGATTTGAACCGATATGCGGAATCCACGATGTGCTTGTTCACGATTACGGTCCCGGAAAGGTGATGATTTCGCTTCACGCAGAAGTTCCGGGCGACAGAAATATTTTTGACTTGCATCAGGTTATAGACGACGCCGAAAATGCGGTTTCAGAAAAATTCAATTGCATGGTTACGATTCACATGGATCCGGTGGATTTCAATGACCCCGAAACTGTCAGGGTAAGGGAATATCTTGGAAATTCCGCAAAGGAAATCGATGTCGAACTTACCGTCCACGATGTGCGTTTTGTTCCGCTTGAAAATGGGCGGCGCAGAGTCCGCTTTGACGTTCTTATTCCGAGGGGATTTTGTATGCCGGACGAAGAGTTGGTGAAAGTCTTTCAGCAAAAAGTCTCGGCTTTGAATCCGCTTTACGAATCCGAGATTCATGTTCACAATGTGTTCTGTTGATTCTTTACATTATTTGTTTTTATGCTAAAATCATATCGACATTTCGGATAAAAGTTTATTAAAGTTTATTATGGAAGAGCAGCTACTCAAAGTCGATACGGAAAAAATAAAAACGGCGGTTCATGCAGGTGTTCCGCTTTCCATCACAACATATACGCTTCCCCACAGCATGGAAGTCTATATGAATGATGTTGTTACGATATTTTTTAAAGAACTCCATCAGGAACAGATGATTCAATATATCGTCTATTGCCAGAATGAACTTATAACGAACGCAAAAAAAGCGAACACAAAACGGGTGTATTTTAAGGAACGCAGACTGAACATCGAAAATCCCGATGACTACAAAGACGGAATGAAGATGTTCAAGAGCGACACACTTTCAAACATCAGCTATTATCTTTCCAAACAGAAAACAGAAGGACTTTACGTCCGCTTTATAATTCAGGCGAAAGATAGCATAATCCGCATGGAAGTGCAGAATAATTCAAAACTGACGTACAGCGAGTTCAAACGCATTCACGACAAAATATGCAGGGCGCAGCAGTATACCTCTGTGGAAGACAGTTTGGATTCTGTGCTTGACGATTCCGAAGGTGCGGGGCTTGGGCTTATAATAATGATTCTGATGCTCAGAAAACTTGGAATGACGGAGAACAATTTTCAAATTCTGTGTGTGAACGGAATTACAATCACAAGACTTTTCCTTCCAATCGCAAGAAATTCGGCAAGCGACATCTCAATCGTAACGGAAGAATTCAAGAACGGAATCGAAGTCCTTCCGCAGTTTCCCGAAAACATCAACCGCCTTCATTCGCTTTTGGATAATCCCAAGGTTACGCTTTCGCAGATAGCCACGCAGATTGCAAGCGATGTTTCCCTTGCCGGAGAGCTTTTGAAGCAGGTTAATTCGGCGAGTTTTTCGCTTTCGGCTAGATGCAATAACATCGCCGATGCCGTAAAACTGGTCGGGCTTCGCGGCGTTCGGAATATGCTTTTTACTATTGGAACGATGCAGGTTTTCAGCAAAGTTCCCGGAAATTCTGAAAAACTTTGGATTCATTCCTACAGAGTCGCATTTTTTTCGTTCAGCCTGGCATACACTTTTTTTCAGGGGAACAGGGATGTAATCGAAAATGTGTACACTTGCGGACTTTTGCACGACATCGGAAAAATCATCTTCGAGGGAACTCATCCTCAATATCTTGAGAAAGTAAAATCTATTTGCATCAAAAAGGGTGTGAATTCCGACATTTTTGAAAAAATCCTTGGAGGGGCGAACCACGCCGAGATTGGAGCGCAGATTGCCGAAAAATGGAATTTTCCTGCCGTTTTGACCGGCGTTATTCGATACCATCATTCCCCCGAATCCGCTCCCGACAATTGCAAAAAAATTGCGATTTGCGTATATGTTGCAGACCTTATGGCGCATTACTTGGACAAGGAAGTCGAATATTATCAGATTGACGAAAAAATCCTTTCCTCTCTGAATATAACTTCCGAAGACCAGTTCAAGATTATAGCCGACAGAATCACAAAAAAAATGGAATCCAGATAGAGTCCGTTTTTTGCGCATGGATTCTGAAAATCTTTGAGGATTTTAATGGAAAATTTATTCAATCTTATGAATTCCGTTCACATCGGATTCAGATCGGCGGAACTTTCAAAAGCGTTCGTCATTTTTTTGATGTTCAGCGTGATTGGCTGGATTTGCGAAGTGATTTATGTGGGCTTGTTTTTTGAACGCAAGTTCGTGAACCGAGGATTTTTGCACGGTCCTTTGTGTCCGATTTACGGAGTCGGCGGGCTTTTAATTCTGCTTCTTCCGGAAAAACTTCAAAATCCTGTGTGGGTGCTTTTTCTTTCGGGAACGTTTTTTTGTACGATTGTTGAATATTTGGGAAGCTGGATTCTTGAAAAACTTTTTCACACGACATGGTGGGATTATTCGGCACAAAAGATTTCATTGGGAGGAAAAAACATTCCTTTGAATCTGCACGGTCGTGTTTGCCTTAAAAATTCGCTTTTATTCGGATTGATGAGCGTGTCTGTGATAAAATTTGTCCAGCCGCTTATAGAAAAGCTTCTTTCTTCCGTTCCGGAACTTGCGATTCAAATTTTCGCAAATGTGCTTGCTGTGATTTTTGCGGCGGATTTGTTTTTTACGGTTCGAAAACTTGCCGATTTCAGCCTTTATATGTCAAGGCTCAAGGAATTGGGCGAGTCCCTGAAAGACAGATACCAGAGTGAGGTTTGGTTCCGTTCGGGGTCGCTTAGAGAAATGATTGAATCCGTAAAGGAACGTTCTGCGCTGGAAAAAGAAAAATTCAGTTCCGCTCTTCTAGAAAAAATTGAAAGCGCAGGGCTTCGTCACAAAATTTCAGAAAGATTCATAAAAAAATTCCCGCACATGAAATCCGATGCCTATAACGCTCCTGTTTTGATGCTCAAAGAAAAATTAAAGAAAATGAACGAAAAAAACAAAAAACGCTAAAGTGAAATTTCCTGTCTCCGATACTTTTAGTAAGGGGGGTGGAAACCCGTGAAGCAGAAATCAATCTAAAAGAGAGTGTCTGCAAAACACACCAAGGAGATACACTATGGTTATTAATCACAATATGAGCGCTATGTTCGCTCAGCGTTCCCAGGGAATCCAAGATTTGGCTCAGCAGAAGAGCATGGAAAAGCTTTCTTCAGGAATGAGAATCAATCGTGCCGGCGATGACGCATCAGGTCTTGCAGTATCAGAAAAGATGAGGGCTCAGATTCGCGGCTTGAATCAGGCTTCCACAAACGCCGAGAACGGAATTTCTTTCATTCAGACAACTGAAGGCTATCTGCAGGAAACCACAGACATTATTCATAGAATCCGACAGCTTGCAATCCAGTCATCTAACGGCATCTACACAGCCGAAGATCGCATGATGATTCAGGTTGAGGTGTCTTCTCTTATCGCCGAGGTGGATAGAGTTGCTTCCGCCGCTCAGTTCAACGGCATGAATATGCTCACGGGACGATTTGCACGTCCGACCGGAGAAAACCACGTTACGGCTTCAATGTGGTTCCACATCGGAGCGAACATGGACCAGAGAACCCAGGTTTATATCGGAACGATGACGGCAATGGCTCTAGGTCTCAGAAATGTCGGAGACGAATCGATTATGACTTTGGAAGGTCCGGACGAGGCTAACCGCGCCATCGGAACATTGGACGAAGCGTTGAAGAAAATCAACAAGCAGAGGGCAGACCTTGGTGCTTACCAGAACCGACTTGAAATGACAGTCAAGGGACTTGATATCGGTGCGGAAAACCTTCAGGCGTCCGAATCTCGAATCCGCGACACGGATATGGCAGGAGAAATGGTCGAGTTCACCAAAGACCAAGTCCTCTCCCAGGCAGGAACAGCAATGCTGGCACAGGCAAACCAGTCGAGCCAGAATGTGCTTAGTTTGCTGAGGTAGAAAGATTTTTACTAAGGCGGACAGCTGCCAGTCATTGCATGCGAGTTTGCGAAAAGCAAACTCGGGCGCACCCATCGGGTGCGACCAATGCTGGCACAGGCAAACCAGTCGAGCCAGAATGTGCTTAGCCTGCTGAGGTAGAAAGAGTTTTACTAAGGCGGACAGCTGCCACTCATTGCGTGCGAGTTTGCGCAAAGCGCAGTTTGTTCGCTCAGCGGCTTAATAAAAATATACAATAAAATGTTTAGGAAAATTGCCCGTAAAAGGGCAATTTTTTTTATGCAAAACAAAAGTTTTTAGGAAACTTCAGTTTCAAAATATTTTTAACATAAAGTGTAAAGACTCCGCCGAAATGCACGGTGCTTTTGTCAGGCGGAATATATCACGAAGTCCGCCATAAAATAAAGAAAAACGGACGAACCTACGGCATTAAGAAAATTTGCGTGTACGAGATGTTGCTTTTATTCTGAAAGATATTCTTCGATTATCGATTTTATTTCTTTTAATAGGTCGCAAGCATTTTTATTTTCACGGTAATCGATAGCGGGATTTTCGGAAAACAAAAGTGCCGGATGTATTTTTAAAACTTCGGACATTTTTATAATCAAATCAAAAGACGGTTTTGCAATTCCGCATTCAATGTTTCCGATTGTGCCGGTCGCCACATCGCACAATTCCGCTAAATATGACTGGGAAAATCCGCTTTTTATTCTATATTTT
>CAJPOF010000057.1 GCA_905372235.1 uncultured Treponema sp. | reverse complement strand
CGCTGTTCGCTGTTCGCTGTTCGCTGTTCGCTGTTCGCTGTTCGCTGTTCGCTGTAATTGTGAGAAGCGCGCCGCGCGCGTGTCAAGTATCTTTACACTTTTTTTCGGAGATTTATTATCATACTTGTAATCGGCAGATAGCATTCCCATACACTTTTTATACCACACATAGCACATATCGGCAAGGGAGCGGCGGGCGGACATATTAATGCGTCGTTAAACCGATTGTTGGTCGTATGTCCGCTCCACAAATTGGACGAACCGTCCGATTTGTGCAAGAATATTTTTCACCGCCGTCCTATCGCTCTTCCTGTGTGGCGGCAAGTTCCGCCTTGAGTTTGCGGACGGTTTCAAGCGGGAGATTGATACAGCGTGCAACTTGTTCAATGCTCAATCCGTCTGCAAGAAAACTTTTCGCATTATCGAGGTTTGCTTTTTCTATGCCTGTTAACATTCCTCTTTGCTCGCCTATTGAGATTCCTCGCTTTTCACCGATTGCAATGCCGGTTTGAATGCCTTCTTCCCTACCCATGCGTCTTAAATCGTATTCTCGTAAGTTCATAGATAAATAACTGCTCCTGAACGCTTCGTTCCGTTTGGCTTGTTCTACGAGTCCGTTTATCTCATCAGTCAACGGCGGACAGTAGAACTTATTCTACAGATGTAGTTTTGTTTGCTGTCCGCTCGAGTTTTGCCTAAAGGCAAAACTCGTATAAATTATTTTTGGGACTAAAAAACCGCCTGTTTGCGGCTTATGTATTGCAAGAGCGCAAACAGTTCTTTGTCGCTTTCTTTTGTGTACGCAGACGCATTATAAAATACTTTGTACGATTTGTCATTTAACACAGCCGCCGGATTTTCCTCGCAGGTATTTTTGAACGTATAAACCGGCAGCCCCTGTTTGAACGGGTCGGAAAGGCAGATAAAAAGTACGTAGCTTTCCTTCAGTTCTCTGTAGTTCTGTCCTTTTAAAAGGTTGTCCGAATCCATCATGCTCTGGTAGTAGCGAGAGCGTTTGCCCAAATCCGGCGTTATGCTGGTCTGCATTTCAATATCGAATATGCGAGAATCGTCGGCGGCATATACGTCAAGCCGGATGCCTTTACTTTCGTAAAACGGGCTGATGGACTTCTGTAATGTCGGGTATTCGATTTTGCCGATTTTCATGTGTAATAGCCTTTCCAAAACGCCGCGGCAGATGCGCTCGTTTTTCATGATAGTCCCGAACATAAAGTCGTCCGTGAAGCAAAGTTCGTCTACTGGTTTGAAAAAAGGCTTTGTGTAATCTGTCTCTGTTATAATTATAGTTCCTCCGCATTATATATAGCGGAGAAATGCGAAAAACGGCAAAGTTTGCACAGTTGAAGACGGTGTTTATATGCGAGTTTTGCGGACGGCAAAACTCGTGCAGGCGGAAATGCAATTATGTCATTCAAACATAGATACCAACCGGACGGACATATTAATGCATCGTTAAAGCGATAATTTGTCGTATGTCCGTCCCAAGTTTGCTAAGCGCAAACTTGTAAATCCAGTTCCACCGCCTCTCTCACAGCAACAATGCAACTAGCAAGTTTTTCCGCACGGAAAAACTTGGGGCGGCGGAATAAAAATAAACGGTTGTAAAATCAATTTCACCGCTGCCCGTTCTCCCTTGTATTTTTTTATCTATGTATTCTTCAAAATCTCTTCGGCGGCGTGTCGTACCATATCCTTTAATTCCGGTGGATTCAAGACCTTTGCTCCACCTGTAAATGACATAACCCATGATGCAGTTTGACTTAACTGAATGGTTTCAAAAGAAAGATAAACGGTTCCGTCCGGATTCTCACGGATGACCTGTCCTTTATGCCATGTTCTTTCCATTACAAACGTTTTAAGCTCTTTTACAAATTCAATCTCAACTTTAAACTTTTCGCCGGTATTGCCCCATGCTCCCATCTGTGTATCGATGTGTTGCTCAAGCTTGAAGTCTTTTGGAATCGAAAACTTTTCTTTTGTTATTTCGCAGTTCCTGATTCGAGGCATAGCCCACAATCGAATCGCCTGCGAAGAATGAGAATAGCCTAGAACATACCAGCTTCCTTTCTGGCAAATCACATGATAAGGATCAAACTTTCTCAATTCAAAATCCGTGTTTTGTGCGGTTTTGTATTCAAGCCGAAGCGTGCAATGCATCTTTGTTGCTTTCAGTACATTTTCGAAAACACCGTCCTGCAGAACGGTTATAGGGTCGGAAATAAAATGGACTTCATTATTAATCAGTGAAGAATCTACGGAAACATTTTCGGGAAGCATTGCAATCAATTTATTTATCAAATCCCGGAAAGATTTTTCCATAGGAGTATTTTTATATTGTTCCATGAGAGGTAAAATTGTCGAAAGTGTTAAAAGTTCTCCTTCCTTCAACATTATCTGCTGAATAAAGAAAGTATTGTCCGTGTAATAGTAGCCGTTTTTTTGAAAATCATATTCGACGGGTGCGCCGAAATCATCTCGCAAAACATTTATATATCTGCCTAGCGTACTGCGGCTTAATCCCCATCCGAATTCATTGTTCAATTTGTTTGCATTCGGGTATTCGCCGTTTCTTATTGATTTGTCAATCTGCATTATGTAACTGAGTATATGAGGTGCGTTGTACTTCTTTTCCGTCTGTTTCTTCTGCGCCATAAAATCTCCTTCCAAAATTATATCACACTTTTTTGAGGGTGCACCATTTCTTGCTACACCCCTTGATTTATAATCAAGTTGAAGATAAGGAGATGTGTAAGGTCGCTGGCGACCGGTGTAAAATTGCAAAAGCAATTTTTAGCTTTACTTTAAGGAGATGACTATGAACGCACAGATTTTAATTAAAACAGCCTATGACTGGTTTGAATTCACAAAGAGCAAAACAGGACAGCTCGATTATGTCGGCAAATGGGAAAAGAGCGACAAGCCTGTTGTAGACGATGCTCAGAAGCTTACTTCAAGCACATTCTTTACACCGAGTTATTATGTTTATGTGGCATCGGCTCTAAACTTCAATCCCATAGTTTATGTTGCTCCGGATGTCGATGTTTCCGACAAAGACCTCTTCGATTATTTGGTGCATATCGGACCACTTCTTGCTGCTGTGGAAGCAAACGACAGTCTTCTTGCCGGCGAACTTTATGTCCGACGCCGTTCGGTTTTTGGAAAGTTCTCTCAGCTTACTCAGTATATTCTAAAACCTCTCTGCGTTGAGATTCTTTTCTCGATGTGCTATGGACGAATGCAGCAGCTTGAGCCGAAAGACCTTGAAGCTGTCTACGAATCTGCGATCGAAAAGCTTGATTTTGATTCTTCACGCGAATGCATCGACCAGGCGTTTATTCGTTACTTCAAGGAGAATTCTGCAAGGTTTACTCTTCCTCTTGTCGGTACATGTTTCTACAATTGGGAGGCGGAACCTTCTATGCTCGACAAGCTCTGCGATAATCTCAGCTGCGACAATCTCCTTGGAATGGCGGAAAAGATTCGCAATGCAAAACACGGCTTTTATGAATCACTTATGACTTCAGTCCAGGCAGAACCGTATAACAGCCACGACAAGAATGCAATTTTGGTATGCATCGAAAGTCCTGAAGCAAAGATTTCAGGCAATTCAGGTCTCGAAAAAGCCGGCCATATCAGGGCTCTTGCGGCAAAAATTATCCGCGAAGCAAAACCTAAGAAGATGAATTATAACGGAAAGCTTGTAAGCCTTGCTGGCGACAAGATTGTAGTCGAAATTGAAGTTTAAGTTTTATGGAGGCATGTTATGACATTTGATTTTCCAAAAAAGCCGGAAGCAATTTGTCCGACTTTATACGGTACTAAATCCGTTTGTTATCGTTGCATAGGCTATTGTAATTTTCATAAAGCTTATGTAACCCATAAGCAAATGAAAACGAAACAGTGCCTCCAGAAAAATTGTAATGCATTTATTAAAAATGCGAATCATCAATTCTGGATTGAACGTGAACAGAAAAAAGAAGAATTAAAACTCAAAAGGATTCTGGAAAAAAGAATCGAAGAGGAAAAACTTTCTAAGTTCCGTTTAATAAAGGAGAATCAGAAAAAGGAAAATATAAATATCCGTCAAAAGCGTTTTATTTGTCTGGATTTGAAGACTTGCAGGTTTACAGGCAAACAGAAAAAAGCTATGCAAGAAATATCCGGCGAAGTAATTCAAATTGGGGCGGTAATGCTTGATGAACAATTTAATTATTTAAGTCAGTTCTCCATTTTTGTAAAACCCGTATATGGCGTTATCTCAGCAGAATCCGTTGATAATCCGGATTTCTACAAAGATTCTCTTGAACACGCAGATACTTTTTCAACCGCATTTTATAAATTATTTATCTGGGCAGGCAGTAATCAAGATGATGTAACTACACTCTGCTGGAGCAATTCCGTTTATACTCAGCTCTGGGATGAAATTTATATTAAGGCAAAAAATCATGATGAATATCGGGATTTCTTAAAAACTTTCGTAGACTTGCAGGCTCTTATGTGCAATGCATTACGTTCGGAAAATCAAATCTCTTTCGATGCTTCATTAAAATATTGTCATATAAAATTTGCCGGTATCCGTGAATCAGCGCTCAACCATTCATTTAATCAGGCGCGAATATTTAATAAACTTATGAAGCATAGTAAAGAAAATATAGATTTCAATCCGTTATGGAAATATACGGAAACCGATTTATCAAAATATTTTTATGCAACAAAATCACATTCCAGTGATTTTACATCCAGTTTTGCGGCTTTTATGTCGGAAGACTTGATAAAACAATTTTCGGAACCGAAAAAGCTGGTTGAGATTAAGGCACAATCATCAAAAAGAGATAAATCATCGGTATTCTTTTCAAAAATGTTCTCATGTACAAAATATGGAATAAATGTAAATAACTGGCTGAAGTTTTCAATCAAGATGTTATTCCTTAAAGACATAAATTACCTCAAACTGTCAGGAGATTCGTATGAAGCAGAGTGATTTTTCCGAATTCTCAAGAGGTAAAAATCTATTAATTTCGGCAAGGTAGATGCTTTTCCACTCTCCATCTTCCGCCTGAAATTGCAGATTTTTGCCCCCTCTTGACATGATGCCTTTTAAAAAGTATAAGAAATACACTTGTCTCCTTCGTCTAGTGGTTAGGACATCGGGTTTTCATCCCGACAACAGCAGTTCAATTCTGCTAGGAGATGCTTCCGCCGATCTTTTTAGGTCGGCGTTTTTTATAAAAGTCGCAATGCTTTTGGAATTTTAGAACTACGACTAAATTAAGAATCGATGTATAATATTTAGAAGAATTTTTGTTTCGATTCAAAAACTTTCCCCATTTCGGAGATACCAATGATTAAAAAAAACGTTTTTGCCTGCATTTCGGGAATCCTTTTTATCCTGTTCGGTTGTGCCTCGAATCCCAAGGACAAGGTTGCATATGAGCAAAAATCTCCGGAATGCGGTGCGCTTTCTTTTGCGGAGGTCTGGGCGTGGGTGTGTCAGGGGCGTGAAAAATATTATTCGCCGGATTTTCCGCTTACGGACGTATGCTATTTTTCTGCCAACGTCGGAACTTACGGAGAACTTATAGATATTCCCAAGAAAAAAAATCTGGAAAGCACGAATGCCCGAACTCACCTTGTTGTTGTTTGCGAGGGGCGTGCATTGACGCATTTTGTTTTAGAGCCTCAGTTTGGATTGACCGACAAGCTTGTGGACGACATTTTAAAGGCGGGTGCAGATTTTGATGGAATCCAGATAGATTTTGAGAATATTCCGGCACGGGATTACGATAATTTTTTTGCGTTTTTGAAAAAAGTTTCGTCCCGTTCCGCTATGGCTGGTAAGATTTTTACAGTCTGTGTTCCGGCAAGAATAAAGACTTTGAAAGAAGACGCATTCCCATATCAAAAAATTGCATCAATATCCGACAGGGTAATAATCATGGCATATGACGAACATTGGTCTACTAGCAAGCCGGGGCCTATCGCCTCTTACGAATGGTGCGAAAAAATCGCCGATTACTCTGTCTCCGTTCTCCCGAAAGAAAAACTTGTGATGGGACTTCCGTTTTACGGTCGCTCTTGGGAAGACGAAAATCTTGCTACTGCGCGAAGTTTCCGTTCCACGAACGAACTTTTTGCGGCGAGAGAAGTTAGCGATGTCCGCTACGTAAATACAATTCCGATGGCGGAATTTGTTACCACGCAGAAAGTTACATACTGGTTCGAGGACTATTATTCCACGGTGAAAAAATTGTGGCTTTACGGCTCAAAGGATATATCTAAAGTTGCGTTTTGGCGAATCGGGCTTGAGGATTCCGAGACATGGAATTGGATAAAAATCACCGAGACCCAAAAAGACTAAAATCATGGATATACACAGTTTAGGTGCGGCAAAAACAATTCCACGAAATTTTTTGCCTTTTTAAGCCGTCGTTTTTGATAAAATAAAATTCACTTATCTGCAAGATCTGTAAAACAGTATACTATTTTCGGCAAAAGTGATAAAATCAACTGTATGGGTAAATGTTTCGTTTTTGTGAATCAAAAGGGTGGCGTTGGAAAAACGACTTCGTGCATTAACATAGGTGCTTATCTTGCGTTGGCGGGAAAAAAGACTCTCCTTGTGGATTTTGATTCTCAGGGAAATTTATCCAGCGGTGTTAGCGTGTCAAAGGATAAGCCTACGGTTTATGAACTTATTGCGGGGCAAGTTTCTCCTGAAGAAGCGGTAAAGCACACTCCCGTAGCGAATTTGGACGCAATAAGCGCATCGATAGATCTTTCCGGTGCTTCCATAGAACTTGTCGATCAGAAAAAACGCGAATTCTTCTTGAAAAACGCATTGGACCCGCTGAAGAAATCCTACGATTATATACTGATTGACTGTCCGCCGTCTTTGGGACTTTTGACACTGAACGGTCTTGTTGCTGCCGATTCAGTTTTAGTTCCCATGCAGTGCGAATATTTTGCCCTTGAAGGAATAGCGCTTCTTTTGCAGTCGGTAAAAAAAGTCCAGCAAAGTTTCAATCCGAATTTGGTAATCGGCGGTATTTTTTTTACTATGTATGATTCAAGAACCCGTCTTGCGCAGGATGTTGTCATGCAGGTCAAAAATTATTTCAAAGACGTTGTGTTTGACACGATTATTCCAAGAAATGTAAGGCTTTCCGAAGCTCCATCAAGAGGTCTTCCGATATGCGATTATGATTCCTCTTGCGTTGGTGCAAAAAGTTATGAAAAACTTGCCCAAGAGGTGATGAATCGTGGCTAAACGAATCGGCTTGGGATTGGGACGGGGGCTTGATGCTCTGATGGGCACGGGCAACGAAGAAGAAATTTCGGCGATTGTAAACGATGTTCCTGTTGCTGTTTCAAAAGAACCGAAATCGTCGGGAACTTTTGCAAACCGCTCGCCGAGTATTCCCGACGGAATTGAAATCGATGAAGACGGAAATCTTTGGCTGAATCCCGATAGGCTTGTGCCGAATCCTAACCAGCCGCGGACGGAATTTGATGCTGCTGCACTGGAAGAGTTGAGCGATTCGATAAAAGAGCATGGAATAATTCAGCCGATTATAGTCGAAAAAGCGGAATCGGGTGCGGATTTTTACATAATCGCAGGGGAACGCCGGACAAGGGCGGCAAAACTTGCAGGACTCAAAAAAGTTCCCATCCGACTGAGCAAATTTGACAACATAAAAAAACTTGAAGTTGCCCTTATTGAAAATATTCAAAGAGCGGACTTGAATCCGATAGACGAGGCGAACGCCTACTACAATCTTATGCAGATGGGCGACCTTACCCAAGAGGAAGTTGCTCAGCGAGTTGGAAAAAAACGTCCCACAATTGCGAATGCATTGCGTCTTATGAAACTTCCTGAAGACATTCAGAAATCTTTGGTTGATGGGCAAATTACCAGCGGACACGCAAGAGCTTTGCTAATGTGCGAGAATATGGCTGACCAGCGTGTTCTGTTCGGAAAAATTATCGGTAGCGGACTTTCCGTTCGGCTTGCCGAAGACATGGCAAGGGATTTTAATAATGGCGGACGGGCGGTTTCAAAGAAAACTGAAAAAAAAGTTCCGCCCAAAGACCCGGACTTGTCGTCCGTTGAGCAGAAATTCATCGAAATCTTGGGAACAAAAGTTGGAATAAAAGGGACTTTATCCAAAGGCTCGATTTGCATTGATTATTACAGCAAGGAAGACCTGAATAGACTTTACGGCATAATTGCCGGAGAATGATTCTTAAAAACAAAGCCCATGCAGTTTCCCGCATGGGCTTTGTTTTTCCTAAAAACTATTTTGCGCTTATGGCAGCCATGGTTATGTAGTTATACGGCTGATTGAAGTGCGGAAGGAAGAAAATATCCAACAGCTTCAACTTGTCGATTGTGACTTTTTCCTGAATTGCAAGCGAGAACAGATGGATTCCCATTGACATATCGTGCTCGGAAGCCATTTGCGCGCCTACAATCACGCGCGTCTTTTTGTCGTAAACGATTCGGATTTTTACCTTTGGATTTTCCGTTTCCATGAACGGAGCTTTCTGCAGGTCTTCGAAATCTGTAACTTCCACATCCATGCCAAGTTTTTTCGCGCGGCTTTCTGTGATTCCCGTCGAAACCATCTTCAGATCGTAAATGTTGATTCCGTTTGAGCCTTGGACTCCCAAACTTTCAAGTTCGACTCCGGACGCATTATGGGCGGCAACGATTCCGCTTCTTACGGCGTTTGTGGCAAGCGCGATATAGTTTTTGTCTCCAATCGCATTGTCATAGACGACCGCGCAGTCTCCGATGGCATAAACGTCTTTTATGCTTGTTTCCTGCTTGCGGTTCACGATGTACGCACCGTTCCTGAACGTCTCAAGGCTGTCTTTTCCGAGTTCGGTGTTCGGTCTGAATCCGATGCAGACAACAGCCATTTCGCAAGGATATTCGCCTTTGTCGGTAACGATGGCTTCGACTTTACCGTTTCCTTTTATCTCTTTGACCATCTGATTGTACGCAAGATTTATTCCGTGCGACTTCAAATTTTCGTCCATGAGGGCGGTAAAATCGCTGTCGTAGTAATTTGAAAGGCTCGAACTCATTGCGTCGATTAGGACGACATTTTTGTTATGTCGCTTGAACGCTTCCGCAAGTTCCACGCCGATATAACCTGCTCCGATGACAGCAACATTCTTTATCTCCGGATTCTTGAGTTTTTCGATTACAGCCTGGGCGTTCTGGAAAATCTTTACCTGCTGGACATTCTCAAGATCCATCCCCTTGAGTTTTGGAACAATCGGAAGAGAACCCGTCGCCAAAATCAGTTTGTCGTAAGATTCTTCGATTTTAGAACCGTCCTTGAGCTTTCCGTAAACGACTTTTTTGGCGAAATCTATGCGGTCAATCTCCGCTTCCATATGAACCTTCGCGCCTTTTTCTTCAAGTTTTTCCTTGCTCGAATAAAAAAGACCGTCAGAACCCTTTATCTGATTCCCGATCCACAACGCCATTCCACAACCCAAAAAACTGATGTTCGTGTTGCGGTCATAAACGATTACCTGATTGTCGTTTGACAAAGATGTAAGGAAATTGACAGCGGCAGTACCAGCATGGTTTGCCCCAATTACAATGATTTTACTCATATTAACCTACCTGAAATTTATTGAAGAGATTGAAAAATCTACTGTGAATATAGATTATACCCCAGCCTTTAAAAAAAATAAAATGAAAACTCATCATATGTAAACTGTCCGCATATTAATTGAGTATATTTTTATTTTGGGCGAAAGGCATCGAGCAAACCGGCTTTTCGGGGTTCCACTCCCGCTTCATTCCTACATTCGCTCCGTTCATTCCGGAACGGCTTCGCCGCCCCTACAATCCGGCGCAGGTGTTATTTTCCGTACGCAATTGCCACTCCGTATTTGGAAGGTTTTGGAGCGCAATTTTGCTATTTCTTGAAAATATCGATGTTTGTTTTTCGGATATTTATAATGCTCGTTAGTTTTTTTATGTTTTCGGCAGATGATATTATTTATTCCTTAAAATGCAGCAGTTAAGAGAATATCAATTCTCTTAACTGCTGCATTTGTGCGCAAAAGCGCACAAGTAAATCTGCGAGTTTGTTCTGCAAACTCGCAGTGTTTTTAAGCGGCAATATTTTTGCCGCTTAAAATAAACGTTCGGTTTTATTAATTTTCACGCTTGTTCTGAGTTTTCCTTTCGAAAAACTCAGAACATCGGTTTTGATAAGAAAAATTGCTAGCGAAAAATTAAAAGATTCGCCTGCCTATTTCTGGAATCCAATAAGAGCGGATTCAATTGCTTTTTCTGTATCAATCTTACCTGTTTTCGAACCCGTTCGAATGACTTCTCCGCTTATCTTTAGTTTTGCAGGCGCCCATATTCCAAAGGTGATTAAATTTGCAAGGAGTGCCAAAGGTCCTGCGGAATAAGAAATCGTGATGTTTCTTGCTCCATTTCCGCCCTTTTCCAAAATCTCCTTCCAGATGATTCCTGAAACCTTGTCGCTCATTGTCGCCGCGGAAATGTTGAACAGGTTTGCGCCTCCCGGAGTTCCCAGGAATTCGTGCACCGTTTTGCTTTTTGAGAAAGTTCCAAGAACTTCCACGTTGTCGGTCATCGGCGAAAACGCCAATCCTTCTGCCCTGAATGTTGTGCATGATGTAAATACAATTGCGAGCAACATTCCCAGTAAAACTAAGCATTTTCTGCTTGATTTCATGTGAGACTCCTCTTTTCCATGTTTTGCACGGCTATCTATGTCTGAAATGATTATAAGAAAACTGGAAAATAATATTAATTTTTCCTAGCGTACAGGAAACAATAAAATCCGTCAATCACACGAACGGACATAATTAATCATCGATAAGCTATTTCGGGCGCAAGGCATCGATCAAACCGGCTTTTCAGGGTTCCGCTTTCGCTCCATTCCTACATTCGCTCCGCTCACTCCGGAACGGCTGCGCCGCCCCCCTGTGGCGCTTCCTTTTTTCTAATAGCTGTGTGTGAGGGTCTGCACTTACTGGTGTATGCGCCCATGGTTCGTGGGTGTATGTACCAGTGCTTTATGGGGCTATGCGTCCATACAGTACGGGCTTATGCACCCATGCTTCACGGGGCTATGTACCCGTACGGCGCGGACCTATGCGCCCGTGTTCTACGGCGTGACTGCAAGCGGGTTTGCGCAGCGTCTGGTTTTTACGGCTTTAAGGGGTTGTCGCCATGAGCCGGGCGGGCTTGTTTTCGGCGATGACAAAAGAAGCTCTGACAGCCGCTCCTGTTTCCGGAACAAAGAAGATGCCCTGCGCCTCGTTTTTTTGGTCGAACTTCAGGCGGCTTCCCGTAAACTGCACAACACTGCCGCTGGCGAAAAGTTGATTGAATCTCTTGAGTTAAATTCATATGGAGTTCATAGGGCGGACGGACATGGCTAGGCTTCGTTCATCGCACAACGTTTCGTATGTCCGTCCCACGAATCGGGCTTTTACCCGATTCGTGCTAGGGGGGATGTTCATAACAGGAAGAACGGACATATTTAAGACATCGTTCATCCGATTGCCTCTTGTATGTCCGTTCCAAGAATCGGACGAAAGTCCGATTCTTGCTAGATGTCTTATGCGAGTTTTCCGCAAGGAAAACGTGGGACGGACATACGGAATGCTGTATGATGAAGGAAGCCTAAATATGCCCGTCCTCCCCCTTAATTATTATCATACTTTGAATTTCCCTACTTCTCTTGCCAAGCCCTCTATGCTTTCCTTGTTCTTCATTGCAAGGTCGTTCACCTCGTTTACCGCGTTGTTTATCTGCGAAACGCCTGCGCTCATCTCGTTCATGCTGTCCTTTATAACAGCAGTCAAACTGTCTAGCTTACGCATTTCGTTTGCGACACCCTTGCCGCCGATTAGCATCTCTTCCGAGCCATTTTTAACTTCTACCGTTACCGAATTGATGTTCTTAATCGCAGCCAACACCTCACGGCTTCCGTTTTCCTGTTCACGCATGGCGGCTGTTAATTCCGCACTCATGCCTCGCACGTTTTCTGCAAGTTGGAAGATTGCATTGAACTTCTCTTCTACGATTTTGGAGCTTTCGGCAAGCCCCCGGATGTCGTCACTAAGGTTTTTGAGCGTATCGGTAATAGTCTTTCCCTGCGCAGAAGATTCTTCTGCGAGCTTTCGGATTTCGTCGGCAACGACTGCGAAGCCCTTGCCGCTTTCGCCTGCGTGTGCCGCCTCTATTGCGGCGTTCATTGCAAGCAGGTTCGTCTGGCTTGCGATGTTCTGAATAACACTCGAGGCCTCAATCAATCCGCCGGACTCGTCCGCAATCTTCTGCGTTACGTTGTTCGATGTAACAAGCGTGGTCTTACCTTCAGATGTGGCGGTAGAAAGCATCTTTACCATGTTGTCGCTCTTTTCAAGCGACTGCGTTATAGACGCTATATTCGCAACCATCTCTTCAATCGAAGCGGACGACTGCGTAACACTTGCCGCCTGTGTTTCTATACTGCCGTTCAGTTGTTCGATTGTGCGGATGATTTCTTCCACGGTGCTGGAAGTTTCGGTCACGCTTGCGGCTTGGTTGAGCGTCTGTTGTTTCACGCCGTCGATGTTCGCCGTAATTTCGTTTATTGCGCTAGCCGTCTCGGTCATATTGCTTGAAAGCTCGTCGCCGATGGACTGCATAACGTTGGAGCTCTTTCCCACCGAGTTTATAGACGAACCTATTTTCGCAATAGTTTCGTTAAAGTACTCCGACAAATCTGTGATTTCGTCATTGCCGGTAACAGGAAGGCGCACGGTAAGGTCTCCTTCGCCTTGGGCGATGTTCCGCAACGCTTCTACCGTAACGCCAATCGGCTTTACAATCGCCGCCGCCGTGAAGAACACAATCACGAGTGCAACAACTAAAATCATTGTGCCTATACCCAGCAGAGAAAGGCGCAATGTATTGATCGTCCCCATGAACTCGTTTTTAGGTGCTTTTACAATAACAGGCCACCCGGTAGTTTGCATTTTAGTAAATGCACCGATATTTGAAATGCCCCCATATTCATAAAATCCGATACCATGATTTTCAGATAAGGAACGCCGCAAAAAAGCCGCATTGGATTTTAAAGAGGGGTCTGTTTTTACTTTTTCTAAAGAATTATTCTGTTTGGTAACAAGCGCAGTATCTTTATGTGCGATATTTGTTCCGGTAGCACCGATAATAAAACAATATCCCGTTTTACCGACCACGATATCCGCTATTTGATCTGAAAGCCATAGACCGTCAATATCGGCACCTAATACGCCGATAATATTTTTATTATCATCATATACTGGTAAAGAAAAGCTAATAAACATTTGATCGTTTCGTGTTTTGTCAATATACGGCTCTGCTGTATAACTTTTTCCTTTTATTGCTTCGGTAAACCACACAGCAGTTTTATAATCTTCTAAACTTCCATCCTGGTTATGTTGAATACCATTAACATCCACAATGTATAATTCCTGTAAAACGGAATTGAACTTTGCTTCTTCTTCAAGCAGCTCCATTTTTTTGCTGAACGGAACGGAGGAATCCCGTAATGCGGGCATACGGGCAACGCCTTCCAGAAGTTGAAAAAAGGCATTAACCCGCCCGTCAATAATTTCCGCCGTATCGGTTGCCTTGTCGATAAGATGCGCCTGAATCTTTTCGGTTACGGCTTTGCGTGCAGTCCGTACAGCCATAATCCCAAGTGTAAGGCAGGAAGCTAGAATAAGCATTCCGAATACAATCATCAGTTTGTTACGCAGTGAAAAACGATTTTTCATAGTTTTATCTCCTATAGTTTAAGGGGGATGCTCTCTTAAAAATCCCCCTTAAAACCTCTCTTTTTCAAGTTTGCGACAAGCGCAAACTCGTATGGTTGCTTCTCCGAACATCCTGTTCGGAGGTGTTCTGTATTTTTGGGATTGAATTAGTCCCAATCCTCAAGAACGTCCTGTCCGCTGCGGGAGGTACCCGCACTATGCTGTAGGATAGTCCTACATTACCGTGTAGGACACCACTACATTATCATGTAGGACATTCTTACATTATGCTGTAGAGCAGTCCTACAGTATCGTGTAGGATAGTCCTACAGTGTCACTTGTTAAACAGTTGCTTTTAGGCTCTTATGGTAATAGCCTTTTTTAAGTGTTTTTGACGAGCGGCTGCCTGTCGCGTCCAATTTCGTCCGCACTTCAAGGGTAAAGTCTCCTGCGGGAACGCTTGCGTCCAGCATTATGATAAGGCGCGCAGGCTTGTTCTCCACGACTGAAGCGCAGCGGACGGCGTTTGTTCCCGATACGGCGAATACGCCCTGTTCCGTGTCTTTTGCGTCGAACTTTAGGCGGCTGCCGAGGATTTCCATGACCGAGCCGATTTTGACTGTGTCGGTTGTGCCGTTGATTTTGTCGGTTACGCTTGTGATGTACGGGTCGGTGCTTGCCGTTTCAGTCTTTACGGTTTTTACCTTGCCGACCGCTTCTTTAAGTGCCGTTCCCGCACTTATGTTCAGGTTGACGGTGTGCCGTTTTTTGTCGAAAGCGTCGGCAGCCCCGTCGAACACGCCTGCAATGCTCATTGAAGTGTTGATAAGCGGCGTGTTCAAGGTTCCGCCTTCTTCAACGATAAACGAACATTCTTCGGTGTAAAGCTGCATAATCGCCACCAAGTCGGTGCGGGTAACGGTGGTCCCCCGCTTTACCATGCGGTCGATGATGTCCTCAAGCGTAAATACTTGGCTGTCGGTTACTTGCGCCATGTAGTCATCCGGTGCCGGCGTGAGTAAGTTTTCACGTAAACAATACTTTAACATAGTTTCTTCCTCGTTATGTTGTTTCTGGGATTGAATTAGTCTTAATCCGTAGGACTTGCCGATATAAAAAATGTACAGAACGGAATATCTTTTTCCGGTCTATACATGTCTTATGAGATAGTTGATTGTTTATAAAAAAGTTGTGCTCTTTGTTAAATGATAGGGCAGGTACTCGTTTATTTCCAAAAAATCGGGGGGGGGGGGGAAACAATAGGGTAGTTTGGCATTTTCTTAAACCCCTTTTTGTCGAAAAT
>CAJPOF010000056.1 GCA_905372235.1 uncultured Treponema sp. | reverse complement strand
GGGTAGGTGAAGACGCGGAACTTTTGCGACGCAAAAGTTTTGTGGCTGAACCTAGGGGGAGATTCTTAAAAGAATCTTCCCCTCCTGATGAATAAAAAAGATTGGAAAAAGGTTTGTCAAGGATAAGCCCGCCTGTTTTTTGCGTGAATCCCATCATAAAATTGACTTTTTGCACCCGCGCGCTTCGTGTAAGGCTTTTTAGTTTGTGAAATGTTTGGGCGTAGTCTTCGGCGGTAAGGTAATCGAGCATTATTATATCGACGATGTTCGGAACTTTTTCGTCAAAAAGCAGCGATTCGAGCCAATCGGGGCGGCCGCACTGAAAACATTCAAGAATAACGGCGGGCGGAGATTTTCGGAAAGCACGCAAGCAGAAGTCGTTTTCGTTCCAGTCGAAAATTTCTATTCCGCAGCAGATTTGGATTTTTTTTTGCGGAACGACTTCCGGAACGAGTTTTGAAAAGACATTCAGGTCGTCAACGACAAGCCTTATTTTTGTTTTAAAGTCAGCGGATTTTTCGGAAAGATTTTTTATGGCTTTTACGAGCCGCCAGACCACACCTATGTCGCCAAAATTGTCTACGATTTTGCAAAGAATTGTAAGGTCAAGCATTTTTGATTATCTGAACCCACGAACGGGAATCTTTTTTGGATTTGTCGAGCGAAAGTCGTTCTATAAGATTGTCGAGTGCGATGCGGACATTTTCTGCTGGTTCGTCTTCTTTTATGTATTCGATTTCAATGTACGGAAGCCCGTTCACGAGTTCCAGCTCAAGATGAAATTCAAGCGGACGAATGTTAGAAGCGGAAAATTCGGATTGGGCAGAAACAATGTCAAGGACGCAATTTTTGCCAACGCCATCCGGAACAAGGGGAGCGCAGTTTTCCGCCGCAAGCGCAATGCATTTAGTTCCCAAAGCGATTTTTTCTTTCTGAAACCATTTATGGAATTTCGTCTGAGCGAAAAACTGTCTAAGCACGTCGGGATTTTCCAGCGGAGTTTCGCTTTCTTCGTTGAATTCTATTCCGTTTTGAATCCGCTTGGTCTTTATAGCAAAAAACGATTCCGCCTTGCCCAGGCATTGCTTTCTTTTTTCAGAAAACCGCGCGCAGATTTCTTCAAAACTTTCTTTTTCGATTAAATCGAGAAAATCCGTCGTTTTTGTTTGTGTTCGAATTCTGATGACCCTCGGTTCGTTTTTCAAGCGGGATTTCATGCTTTTGTATTGGGAATAATATTCGTCGGTTTTGAAAACGATTTCCCGATTTTTGAAAACAATGCCGGGATTTTTCTCACTTTCAAGAATCCACGCCATGATTTTCATGAATTCTTTTTGCATGAGAGGAATTTTCACTTCAATTTCTCGACCCATGACTCATTATACATTTTAAAATAAAAAAGACCACCGAAAGCGTGAACAGACGGCGGTCTTTGCACAAAAATTAGTTTCCTTTTGCAGGAAAAGCAGCCTGAACTTCGGCTATATCCTCTTCGGTGGCTTTTACCCAATACTGGAACACTTGAATTGGACCGACTGTACCTGCCATCGCAAGTGTAGGAGTTTTTGCCACGTACCTTTTGTTCTTTTCGCCGGGCTCAAGATACTTTATTACGCAACCGTACATTTTTCCGTCTTTCGGATTTACGATTGTACCGCCTTTCCAGTTTCCCTCGGATTCTTTCTGCATGTTGTAAATCCAAGGAGTACCGACAGTGCGCATTTTGTTCACAGCCCCTGACACCGGGAAATTTTTGTAAGTCGGCTTGCAAGCGGTGGCAATCACGTCTTGCGGTTTATCGACAACAGCCGCAATCGTTCCGAAAAGCTGACCTCCCTGTTCGTAAATCTTCCATACAGCGGTAACTTCGCCGGTCTGGTCATCGATGCTTTTCCATATTCCGAATGCCGGATCTGCGGCAAAACAGTTCACCGCACCAAATGTCAGCACGGCAAGGATAACAAAAAGTCTTTTCATTAAAATCCTCCAAAATGAATGATTATGCAGAGTTTACCATCTCTTTGAATAAAGTTCCATAAAATTGAGAGTAAAAACATCTTGCAATATTTGCGAAGTTTTTGTTCCCGAAAGTTTCTGAATGAAGAAAAAATTCGTGCGTCCGTCTTGAAATTTAGGCAGCACAAATTTTACGGAAATTACACTCTGTGCATTGCGCTGAAAACTTTTTCGTTCATTATGTTGATTTCCACCGCCATTTCTTGGGCTTTTTTTGCCATCTGCGAGCGGAATTCGTCAATCGAAATATCCGAACTTTCGAAATTAACCATCATCATCATCACGAAATTTCCCGAAAGAATCGTCTGCGTAATGTCTTCGATGTTTATTTTGTGCTGGGCAAGGTAACTGCTAACACTTGCGATTATTCCAACTTTGTCGTTTCCGACTACGGTTATGATTGCGTTCATGACTGTATATTAGTTCATTTTTTTTTGAGTTGCAATCGATGGAATCCTAGTAAACACCGAACGAAAAATCTTTCTAAGAATCGCACGGAATGTCGCTAGTCCATCTCGACGGCGGCGAATTTTTCTTTGTAATTCAAAAGCGGCGGCTCTTCCCCGAACAAAAATACGATTTTTCCGCCTTGGATTTCCGCCGCAACACGCCCGCCTTTGCTCAGTCTTCCAAAAAGAACTTCGTCCACCAATGGAACGGCAATTTCTTCTTCGACTGTCCTGGACACGTTCCTTGCCCCGTACTCTTTGGAATACCCCTGTTGTGCCAAAAAATCCAAACATTCATCCGAAACCTGCAATTTTACTTTTTTTGGAAGCAGGCGGGACGCAACTATGTCCGTTTCTTTTTTTACAACCTTGAGTATGATTTCCCGGTTCAGATGAGCAAAAGGAATTACCGCATCAAGACGGTTTCTAAATTCAGGCGAAAATTCTTGTTCAACCGCTTTTTTGATTGTCGCCGAATCTCCAAAAAAGTCGTTTTCCGTCGTTCCTGAAAAACCTACGGGAGATTTTTCCATGTCCCTTGCGCCGGCGTTGCTCGTCATTATGATTATGCAATTCCTAAAATCCGCCTTTCGACCTTGATTGTCCGTAAGAAAGCCGTAATCCATCATCTGAAGGAACAAATTGTATATGTCGCCGTGAGCCTTTTCGATTTCGTCAAACAGAATTACGGAATGCGGATTTTTCCTGACCGAATCGGTAAGGATTCCGCCTTCCTCGTAGCCGATGTAGCCTGCCGGTGCGCCCAAAAGTCGGCTTACCGTATGTTTTTCCTGATATTCGCTCATGTCAAAGCGAAGAAGCGGCTCCGACAGCAAACGGGCAAGCGTTCGGGCAAGTTCCGTTTTTCCGACACCGGTTGGACCTGCAAACAAGAAAACCGCCTCCGGTTTTTCAGGATTTTTTAATCCTGCGCGCGCTTTTTTTACGGCTTTCACCACCGATTTTACCGCCAGGTTCTGCCCGAAAATCTGCTTTTCAAGTTCGGCTTCCAAATCCTTGAGTTGAGATTTTTCGCCGCCGGTTACGTTTTCCACCGGAACATGCGCCATCTTCGAGACGACTTTGCGGATAATCGCAGCAGTTACAAGAGGTTTTTTCTTTTCGTTTTCAGAGATTTCGGATATCGTTTCCGTTTGGGTTTCAAGATTCTGTTCGCCCGTTTTTTGGGAATATCCGCCAAAAAGGTCAAAAAGATTGTATCCTTCCTCTCCGTTTGCCAAAGCTGAAAGCGGAATGTTCGAAATCTTTATCGGGGGCGTTCCTTCGAATCCGCCGCCCGCCTTGATTTTTACAAGAGCGCCGGCTTCATCGATTACGTCTATCGCTTTGTCAGGAAGCCGCCTGTCAGAAAGATATTGGACGGAAAGTTCCACGGCAGATTCGACGGCAGATTTATTGTAGCGGACATTGTGAAAATTTTCGTATTTTGGCAAAAGCCCTTCCACAATTCTTATAGCCTCGTCACGGGTTGGCTCAAGGATATCAACTTTCTGAAAACGCCGGGAAAGCGCTCTGTCTTTTTCAAAATGTTTTGAATATTCTTCGAACGTTGTTGAACCGATAACACGCAATTTTCCAGTAGAAAGAATAGGCTTTAGAAGATTTGCGGCATCCATATTCGAGTTGCCGTTCGTTCCGGCTCCCATAATCATGTGAATTTCATCTATAAAGAGTATTGCGTTTTTTAGAGCGACCATCTCGTCGATAATCGCATGAAGCCGTTCCTCGAAATCCCCGCGGAATTTTGAACCTGCCAAAAGCAAGCCCATATCCAAAGAATACACAGAAGAGTCTTCCAGTTCCTTCGGGACACGCTTTTCGACAATCCGCTGAGCAAGACCTTGGGTCACAGCCGTTTTTCCGACACCGGCTTCTCCCACATGCAAAGGATTGTTCTTAATGCGGCGGCAAAGAATCTGTATCGTTCGTTCTATCTCGTCTTCACGCCCGATTAGAGCATCGTAGTCGCCGTTCTTGGCAGCCTTTGTCATATCAACGCAAAAACGGGAAAGGGCGCTTTTTCCCGATTTTTTTGAAGAAAAGCCGGGGTCGTCCTCGAATGAAACATCACCGTGCGCCTCATCCTTGAGATAGGGAGCTGCCTTCGAAATCGCCTCCAAAAGATTAGGGCGGTTTATCCCGTTCAGATTCATGTAATAGGAACAGTAGTTCTTTTTTTCGTCGTACATGCTGACAAGAATATCCGTGATATCAACTACAGTTCTGTCGTTTTCAACGCAATTTAGAACCGCCCGGCTCATTACCGACTGAAATCCCGCCGACTCTGCAGGAGCAATCCCGACTTCCTCAACCCTTTGCATAGGAACTTTGCTGGTAAGAAACGCCTTCATGTTGCGTTCAAGCATGTCAGGGTCTGCGCCGCTTTCCGCAATTATATCTTTTACGATATGCGTATGAAGCGCCGCAAAAAGCAAGTGTTCGGGCGTAAGAATGGAATGTTTGTAATTCCGTGCGTACAGCATGGCTTCCGTAAGGATTTTTCCAAGAAAAGGACTCAATTTCATTGTCTTTTTACCTCGACCCTAAGGGGATAGCCGTTTTTTTTGGCGTACGAAACGGCAAGTCCCGCTTTTGTCACAGCGATGTCATAAGTGTAGACTCCAACCACGCCCGAACCTTCGGAATGAATTTTTTCCATCACGGCGGTCGCTTCCACTTCCGTTTTGTCAAATATTTTTATAAGAGTTTTTACCACAAACTCCATCGTGGTAAAATCGTCGTTATACATCACGACAATACATTCAGGAGGAAGAAAAATTTCAACTTCGTTCGAAAAACTTGTCTCCGAGCCCCGTTCCGAAAACGTCTGCGACATGAATTTAATATAACACAAATAAAAGAAAATGGGCTTTTTTTCTTCCTAATTCGGTGAAAATCCGCACGGAAAGAAAAAAGCCCTCGCAGAATCAGCCGGTTATCACCCTGACCCTTGTAACCGTGTCGCAGGCGGCAAGTTTTTCGATTATACCGTCCGGAACTTCGCCATCCACATCAATCAGGTTGTAGGCGATTTCTCCGCGCGCCTGATTTATCATCCCGGCAATATTCAGTTTTGCCTCGCCAAGGATTTTCGTGAACTTAGATATTACGTCCGGAATATTCCTGTGACTTATGCAAAGCCGCGTTCCGCCTGCCGGAATCGGATTTTCCGTGCAAGTTTTTGGAAAATTCACGGAATTTACAATAAGTCCGTTTTCAAGGAAATCTTTAAGCTGGTCAGCCGCCATGCAGGCACAATTTTCCTCAGCTTCCGGAGTTGATGCCCCAAGGTGCGGAAGAACGATTATATTTTTCTGATTAAGCAGTTCCTCGGCAGCAAAATCCGTTACCATGCAGGCAACTTTTCCGCTTTTCACGGCATCAATCAGGTCTGAATTATTTACAAGTCCTCCGCGCGCAAGATTCAATATTCGCACTCCATTTTTCATCTGCCTGATTGACTGGGCATTTATAATTCCCTTTGTTTCGTCAGTCTGCGGAACATGAAGCGTGATATAGTCGGAATTCTTGTAGATTCCTTCGAGGGTTTCCGAATGCCTTACATTGTGGTCAAGCGACCAAGCCGACTTCACGGAAAGGAACGGGTCGTATCCGATTACGTTCATTCCAAGCTGAATTGCGGTATTTGCCACCATAGCGCCGATAGCTCCAAGCCCGATAACGCCCAAGGTCTTTCCCTTGAGTTCAGGTCCTGTAAACTGAGATTTACCTTTTTCTGCAAGATCGGGAATCTCGTCGCCTTTTCCGCAAAGTTCGTTCGTCCACTGTGCGGCATATATTACAGGACGGCTTGCAATCAAAAGCCCAAGGACGACAAGTTCTTTTACCGCATTTGCGTTTGCTCCGGGCGTATTAAAGACAACAACCCCCTTTTCCGAGAGCGCAGAAATCGGAATGTTGTTAGTTCCCGCTCCTGCACGGGCAACCGCCTTTACGCTTTCGGGAATTTCCATTCCGTGCATATCCGCCGAACGAACCAAAATCGCATCGGGATTTTTTATTTCGGAAGCGATTTCATAACTGTCTCTGTCAAGACGATTCAGTCCGACCGTCGCAATCTTATTCAGTGTCTGGATCTTATACATTTTCTTCCCCTTATCACGCATTCTCTTTGGCGAATTTCTTCATAAAATCCACTAACGCCTTTACGCCGTCCAAAGGCATTGCGTTGTATATGGACGCACGCATTCCGCCTACAAGCCTATGCCCTTTGAGGTTCACAAGACCGGACGCGGCCGCTTCTTTGACGAATTTTTCGTTTATTTCCTTTTCTTTAGAAAGGGCGGCATCGTCCTGCGAGCCGGTGGAATATTTCGTAAGGAAAGGAACATTCATAATGGAACGGCTTCCCTTTTCCGCCGTCGCTCTATAAAAATCGCTTGAATCAAGAAAATAAAAAAGAAAATCCGCCTTTTCCCGATTTCGCTTGAGCATTCCTTCTGCGCCGCCCATTTTTTCAATCCAATGCAGAACTTTTCCAAGCACGTAAATCGTATAGCATGGCGGAGTGTTGTACATCGACTCCGCATCCGAATGCGTTTTGTATGTCAGCATTGTGGGAGTCCCTGTCCTGGGAGATTCCGTAATCAAATCCTCCCGAATTATCACCAGCGTTACGCCAGCAGGAGCCAAATTCTTCTGCGCTCCAGCAAACAGAAGTCCGAATTTTGAGACATCCAAAGGCTCGGAAAGAACGCACGAAGAAATATCCGCGACAAGCGGAATTTTTCCGGTTTCAGGGATATATTCATAATGAGTTCCCATTATTGTGTTGTTCATGCAGATATAAGCGTAATCGTATGCACCGTCGATTTTTTTTACATCCGGAATGTAGGAATACCCCCTGTCCTTTGACGAGGCAATCACGTCCACATCAAGCCCAAGTTTTTTTGCCTCCGCTGCGGCTTTTTTTGCCCAAACGCCGGTTTCGATATAAGCCGCTTTTCCCGTTCCGATTCCGAGATTTTCCGCAACCATCGCAAACTGTGTCGACGCCCCCCCCTGAAGGAAAAGAATCCTGTAATTTTCAGGAACATTCATAAGACGGCGGACGCATTCTTCCGCATCCTGAATTATAGGCTCAAACGCTTTAGAACGATGGCTCATCTCCATTACCGACTGACCAGTTCCATTAAAATCCATCATTTCGCCGGCACATTCACGAAGAACCTCTTCAGGCAAACATGAAGGGCCTGCGCTAAAATTCCAAACTCTAGACATCAAACGACTCCTGCAATCCGAACTCCGCCAACAATCAACAAGAAGACAAATGCGCCCTCTTCTTCAAGCGTTGGCGAATAATCCGGTAATTTTATAGACTAAGCAAAGCCACTATAGGCGATGCATTAATAACCTTTACATTTTCAGGAACCGCAAAAACAGACCTGGTGCAGTTCACGATTCCTTTTATTCCTGCATTTACAAGACGCAAAACCATTTTTTCCGCTTCCGATTCAGCGCAGCACAAAATCGCATAGTCAATCTTCCGCTCCGGAATGACGCTTTCTATGCGGCTCGCAGGATAAAGCTCAAACACGGAGCGCATAAGTTCGACCCTGTTCAAACTGGAATCAAAACCTGCGACCACGGAAAAACCGCTTCCTTCAAAAATGCCATCGTCCAATAACGCCGCACCCAACCGCCCTAAGCCAACAATGCAACATTTTTTCTTCGCAATTCCATCGTCTTCATGAAGCCCGGAAAATCCAAGCGCAGTTTCCAAAGTTTGACGCAATGAACTCGCCTCATAACCGTTGGGAACTCCGCATTTTATACCCAAAAGCCTAAAATCGTGACGAATCAAACTGTCCTTGCAACCAAGGCACCGCCCAATCTCCAGAGAAGTGATTCTAGGTTTTTCCCAGTTTTCAAGAAGTCCGAAAAGCATAATCATGCGCCTTTTGCTTGGATTCGGAAATATGGACATTATAAAAACTCCCATACAAAACAACAATGCGAATTCAATAGAATTTTCGATTCTGAGAAGCAATTTAGACAAATTCAGGTCGAATTTCAAGTTTATTGTGATATTTTTCACAAAGATTTTTTCATTGCGTTTTTCGTTATCAATAAAAAAGCCCGACCGGCGAAACAACAAAACCAGTCGGGCAAAAATAAGGAGGCTAATTTTATTTTTCAGAACGGCGGCCGCTCAAATAAGCGACGGACACTCCTGAAAACTGACGAGTTGTATCGTAATACGGAAGAACCTCTTCCGCAAAAAGCCTATCAAGACGCTCTCGATAAGACATTATTTTCCCGACATAGTTCAACGTAGACTGCGGAGTAAGATTCTGACGAACTTTTGTCGTGCCCGCATTGTACATCGCAAGCCCGGAAATCTCATTTCCTGCGCTACCGATGCAGAATTTCAAATGGCTCATTCCATACTTTGCGCTCACCTTGGGATTGAAGAATTCCTCCTCTTTCAACTGAGGGAAAGACTTGTTGTTCAACTGAAACAACCCCCTATCGATAGACGCATTTCTGTTTCTATTAATCGCATTGGCTTTATATCTGCTTTCCGTGTAAGCCAGCGCAAACGCAAGCGAAAGCGGAATGTCATTCTTGTCGGCTTCCTCAAGAATCGGAATGGCAGTCTCTCTGCTTCCCGTTACATGGAGGTAAAACCATTCAACAGCACTTCTTGACGAAGGATGCCTGTAAAGCGAAAGTGCTGTATCTTCACCCGCACCCGCAGAATAAAATCCACCGTCTTCCACAATTTTTCCAAAATCAGGCGACACAAAATCGCAGTCGTCGGATTTTGCGATAACTTTTTCCAATTCGGCGGGACTTGGCTTGGCGACGATTTTTGAAGGCAATCTCAACGCAATCGTTACTGCCGCCACAAAAAACAAACCACAGACAACCACAATGTTTCTGCAAGATTTTCCGAATTCCGTCATCTCATACTTCATCATTTACTTTTTCTCCCAACAACCACAATTTTCAAAATCTAAGCGAATGATTGCACAAAAGAAAAATTAATTCAAGGGAAAATCAAGTTTCTTTTAAGAAAAATCGATATTTTTTATGAAATCTTTGCGGTATTTCGCAAACGTTGATAGTCAGTACAAAATAAATGTGGATTCGGAAATATTCGCATCCGATTCCGCACCGCAAATCTTATCTCTTTTCAAAAAATACAGATAATGACCATGCTTCTTGTTCATCTCGTCGATAAACCGCATGGTCAAGCTGTTTTCGGAAAAATCCGCATCCAATGCCAAAAATTCTTCAGGAACGGCAAAACCTATCACGCTCGCGCAATCCTTTATCCTTCGGGCAGAATGAACCATCGCGGCAATGTAAGAATCGGCGGCTTCCGAATCGGCGACCGCCTTTTTCGTCCTCGGAATGATAAAACAAAATCCGCTTTTTTCCTCGCCTTTTTTTATGAAGTCCCTAAGATTCGCAAGCAGCTCTTCATTGTAAACGCCATCGCCAAAATCCACGCCTTCCCAATAAATTTCAATCGCCGTAAGCCGATTTCCCGAAATTCCATCCACAAGGTCCTTGGTTATATTTTCCGCATTCAGAATATTCGGATTTTCAGTTGGATAAAGCAAATTGTCTTCGATTCTCACAAGTTTATTTTTTTCAGCTCTGAACAACGGACTCAGTTTCATAAAAACTCCTGCAACGCAAGGCATTTCCTCAGAAAAACGCCTGCAATTCATTAAATCCTATGTTAAATAAAAAGACCTTTGCACAAGACAAAGGTCATAATTTACAAGCCTATAATCCAAACCGACTATTCCGTAAGGATTTTGATAACTTCAGCCCTGTCCTGTGTGTTCAGAATCTGCTGGCGTTTATCAGCACTCTTGAACAGAAGACTGACCTCCGCCAAAAACTGAAGGTGCGGACCGGTCTTGTTTACAGGAGAAAGCGTCATTATGAAGATTCTGCAAGGTTCCTGATCCAATGAATCGAAGTCTACCGGATTGTCTGAGATTCCAATACAAGCCACCAAGTCGGTTACGGAATCTGTCTTTCCATGCGGAATGGCGATACCGTGCTTCATGCCCGTAGACATCTTTCTCTCACGGTCAAGCACACACTCCTTCGCAACGGCTTTATCAGAAACCTTTCCAGCCTTTACAAGGAGATCAAGCATTTCGTCGATGATTTCTTCTTTCGTAGTTCCCTTCAGATGAAGGCTTACGGTATCAGTTGTTAAAACAGTTCTCAAGTCCATAACACCAGTGTATTTACAGATTTAGTTTCTGTCAAGGAAAAAATCACGCTTTCTTTTCCAGTTCGAACGAATTTTATCATTTTTGTTATGAAATATTTCCATTTTTAATGGGAAAATCGGGAGTATGTGCCGGCACTAGTTTTCGAAGGAAAAATCGCAGTGGATTTCGATCGTTTTTCTTCCGCAATCAAAATCCGAATACTCCACTTGACTATTTCCGTAAAAAATTGATATATTGCTTAGGCATTCGGGCCATTAGCTCAGTGGTTAGAGCAGAGGACTCATAATCCTTTGGTCCAAAGTTCAAGTCTTTGATGGCCCAATCATGGGGTAAAATGTACAATACGTATTTCCGCCATGACTACCTCCTATGAGCAGACATCCTTGATCAAGATGTCTGCTTTTTTTTTATAAAAGGAAAATGAAAGTCGACAAAAGATTCCGCAGGCACGAAATTGCAAGAACGCATACCGGAAATGTAGACCATTTTGACTCTCCGCTCGGCAACCTCGAACTTATAAGCGATGGCGAACATCTTATATGGCTTTGCTTCGAAAGCGGGAAATTCAACCTAAAAGAATATGATTCTTTTGTGTTGCAAGAAAAATCCGATTCGGCAATCGAAAAAACAAAGGAATGGCTTAGTGGTTATTTTTCGGGTATTGAACCGAACTTCACTCCGCCGCTAAAAATCGAAGGCACGGATTTCATGAAAGTTGTCCTAGAAATCCTTTGCTCCGTTCCCTTTGGAAAAACAATCACATACGGCGAACTGGCAAAAAAGACCGCAGCCGCACTCGGAAAACAAAAAATGTCCGCTCAAGCGATAGGAAATGCGGTAAGCCGCAACCCGATTTCGATAATCGTTCCGTGTCATCGTGTAATCGGTTCGGACGGAAGCCTTACGGGATATGCAGGTGGATTAGAAAGAAAAGAGTGGCTTTTACAAAACGAAGGGTTATTTTAAGTGGCAAAAATATTGCCGTTTAAAAACACTGCGAGTTTCCCTTTCTGCAAACTCGCTTATTGAACACATTTTTTCATTTTATTGCAAAAATGCGGAAATTCGCCAATCATCGCCTCTTGAAAAGGGCTTGCGGTTGTCGAATTTTACCAAAGGGTTTTCTTCGGCAGCCACAACAAGGCTGCCTCGCTAACCATCGAGTTTGCCATTCGGCAAACATCGCTTATAAAATATATGCGCTCTCGCACACTAATTGAAAGACTTCCAAGGTTGACACTTTGTTCAGTTGTTCAATTTTTAAGAAAGGTATCGCCTTTCCCGGTAACAAAATCAAGTGATTTTCCAGCGTTCTTTTTCTTTTACAAATCTTTTTGAATTTATTTCAAGCATTCTGCCATCTTCGCCCAGCATTTTTATCATCGATGTGAGCGGATTTACTTCGGAAATCTTGAAATTCGTTCCGTCGTAGTGGATATGCAGTCCTTCCGGCGGAAGTTTTTTTCGGGCTTCGTTATACCAGTCGAACTCATAAGAAAGGCAGCACAAAAGCCGTCCGCATTGCCCCGAAATTTTTAGCGAATTCAGCGAAAGCGACTGGTCTTTCGCCATTTTTATAGCCACCGGTCTTAATTTGTCCGAAACGCTGTGGCAGCAAAAAGGTCTTCCGCACACGCCAAGACCTCCGCAAATCCTCGCCTCGTCCCTTGCGCCAATCTGCCGCAATTCAATCCGCATTTTGAAAACGCTTACCAAATCTTTCACAAGTTCCCTGAAATCAACTCGGTTGTCGGAACTGAAAAAGAAAATCGCTTTTTGCTCATCCGTGAGAAAATGAACGGAAACAAGCTTCATGTCCAAACCATGGAATGTGACTTTTTCCTTGAACACACGAAACGCCTCGTCTTCCTTGGATTTGTTTTCTTCCGCCTTGGAAAAATCATCCGAATTCGCCTTGCGTTCTATTGTAACGATGTCAGCCGCTTTGATTCCCACAGTTTTTTTCGTTTGCCCAATCACTTTTGCCATGTCTCTGCCGTATCTTGTCGAGACAATCGCAAAATCGCCTGTTTTTATGTCAAGTTTTTTTTCGGTCTTTGCATAAAGACTTTCGTACGAGTAGTCAAGTTTCAGGACGAACAACGGCTGCTCAAATTCAAGCGAATCCGCAGCGGAATCCTGTTCGCTATCCTCAAGAATCGAAAAATTTTCGTCCTCATCTATATCGCTTTCAAAAATATCACTCATAACATCTCATTATAAAGGCTAATCCGCAAAAAAATCTACAATCAACCCTTTTATTTCTCCCACCTTGTTCAAAAGCTGAATTTTGTCCGCATGATACTGAAGAATCATTCTTGCCATTTCGTCCAATTTTTGGTTCACGACCCTTATCTGAAAAAACGGATCTTGCGGACGGCGGACGGTGTTGAATACGCTTTTTTTGGTTACGATACGACTCCTGAGCCTCTTGTTCTTTGTAACATCAAAATTATTCTTTTCAATATATTTGAAAAATTGGCTCACTGTTTTTCTGAATTCCGTGAAATTTTCAGCCGTCTGATTTTCCTCAAGTTTATCCGCCGCAATATCAAGCGCATCTTTAAGAAAAATCACCGCCGCTTCCTGATCCATTCCGGCGATTTCCGAAGGAAGCCCCGCGGATTCAAGTTCCTCGATTTCCTGATTTTTTTGCACCAAAGACGAAAAAGACGATTTTTTTGCACCCTGAGTTCTTAATTTTTCATGCCCTTTTTTTGCTTCTTTTGAAGCCACTGCCGAAGCCGCCGCTGCAGAAAAATAAAGGGAGGAACCCACGGAATCCACAGAGCTCATCAAAGAACCGCCTTTTCCCTGATTGCTTTTGCCTGAAGAAAACTTTCCGAGGACTTTTCGTAATTTTCTTCGTTTTCAATCGAAATGCAATGTCCGTGGAAAATCACTTTGTCTTCCATTTGAACTCGCCTTGACATTATGTTTCCGATTACTGCAGACGATGAAAGCAGTTTTATGCCTTCTTTTGCCGTTATGTCTCCGATTATGATTCCGCCCACGATTATCGATTTTGCCGTTACGTTTCCGAGAATCCTGGCCTTTTCGCTGATTATGACCGCTCCGTCCGTCTCAAGATTTCCGGCGATGTCTCCATCTATTCTGATAAATCCGTTGACTTTCAAGTCGCCCCGAACGAACGAACCGTTTCCTATCAGAGTGTTGATTGATATGTCGTCAAAACGAAGCGCCATTTTATTTAGAAAGTTTTACGTTTATATATTTGCTCGGATCTACTACATCAGAACCGATATGAACTTCGTAGTGAAGGTGCGCACCTGTGGTAACTCCGGTATTTCCGATGTAGCCAATCACCTGCCCCTGATTAACGTACTCGCCTTTTTTTACTCTGGTTGCGCTCATGTGCGCATATCTTGTATACATTCCATGCTTGTGACGAATAATCACGTAGTTTCCAAAACTGGAATCGTAGCCCACCGTAACAACCTGACCATTCGCCGTTGCCATTATAGGGTCGCCTGAACCCCACGTGGAAAAGTCCAGTCCCTTGTGAATGTACCAGCGACCCGAGATTGCGTGTATGCAAGGTCCGAAGGGCTGTGAAATATGAACGTTCGGGTGGTTCACCGGCCAAATATTGGGAATCTCACGAAAAAGGGAACTTTGACTGTCAAGCATTTTTCCAATCTGTTCGATAGGCTGAACGGATTCTTCCAAATACGAGGTCAACGAACGAATATCGGAAGCCTCTTTTACGGATGCAGACACATTGTCGTTTTTTCCGAAAAGCGAAGAAAGGTCTCCGGAATTCATCGCTCCGTGCGAAACCCGGCTTTCTCCATCAAGCCCAAGCAATGAAAGAGACTGCGAAAGCGATGCCTGGAAACGTTTTGCCGCCTGCAGAAGATTTGTATTTTCGTCCCTGAGTTCGTCAAGGCTTGCCAATGTTTCCCGGTTTCTGCTCATCAGTCCATTGATTTCAATCTGCGACGAAACCGCCCGTCTGTTGAAATAAAGAAAAGACGAAACAATCCCAACGATTAAAACAACGCCCAAGGAAAGAGCGAACACATTTGTCTGAAGATTTATAACTTTTCCCTGCGAATGAGGGACAATCATTATGGTCAATTTGCTGTCAAAAATTCTAAACAGCCTGATAAAGAAATTTTTTACAGTTTTCAGAAAAGAGACAAAACCATTGTGTACATTTGAAGCAAATCGCTTTTCAATTTTCTTGTACTTCTGCGTCCTTGACAATTTAAACTCCAGTAATTTTTTCTGAATACCAGTAGTCGAGTATATCACGCCAGATAATTCAATGTCAAACCATCGCCTTTACCACTCTTAAAATTTGACAATTAGACAAACCTGTATTATCTTTATCGGTAGAAATTGCCTAGAAAGGCACTGTTTATTGACGGGACGCCTTTTGATGGAAAATTAAAATTTATTACGTACAAATTCAACTTTATTTCCGATTTCATCTTCAACGATTAATTTTCCATCTTTTTGAGAATATTTTGCCGGCTTGACATGAAGTTTTAAAAATGAATCACCATCATCATCTGCTGATGAAAAATCATGAAGAGTTCCATTTTTTAGATAATTCACAGGTTCAAAAATTATTTTTTTTGACGATAAAGAAAAATTACCGTTTATGACATATTCTGAGTCTGAAGATTTTAAAGAATTCAAAATCTCTTGTTTTTGTTCGTCCGAAAACAGATTTTCATATTCTTCAATGTACTCGATTTTATTAAAAGCTTGTGAAATTGTCTTTGAAAAACTGCCGTCTTCATTGAACAAATATTTTATCTTTTGTTTCATAAAAAAATGTGCAAAAACAGAAGTCGGGTCTTCTTTATCATAAAACAATTCTGTCTTTACAGTTCTGTTTAAGTTCCATTCCCCCATCAAAAATGATGGATCTTCGGCTTTGCACGAAAAAAAAATAAATAGATTCAAAAAAAATAAAACACCGGCAAAAAAATATCTAAAAACTTTCATCTAAAAATACACCCTCAGATTTGTTAATTTTCTTTTGAATTTGTGTAAATCAATAAATGCAGAAAATCCGTCATCGTCAAAAATATGCAATGACAAAGGAACTTCTGATTTTATAATTTTCATCGTCTCGTTTTCAGTTAGTTCAGATTGCAGTCTGATTAAAACAGAAGATTTTTTGAATGAATCTATATATAAGGTAGAATGCGAAAGTATAAATTTATCATTTCCTGAAATGATTTCTATCTTTAATTTTTCAAGTTCTTTTTTAGATTTATTTTTGATTG
>CAJPOF010000055.1 GCA_905372235.1 uncultured Treponema sp. | reverse complement strand
ATGGAATTTTAGTCTCCTTACACATATCTTATCTTAATGCGATTTTCACCACTCTGAACTTTCAATGTTGGTCTGCCGTCAAAACTGTGATCTCTAATATTATCCCTCCAGCGTTTTATTTTCACTTTCGATGGTGGCAGTTCATTTCTATGATAATAATTATATGATTCCCCAAAGCAAATATTTAATAATAAACATAAAGCAAAACGTTTCATACAGACTCGATTAATAATTAATTTCAACATCTTTATACAATGGCTTAGTATTCTTTATATCTAATACATTTTAATGCTGTATAGGTGTTTACAATCCGGGCGCGCCATATGATTGCATCATACCACCAAGCCATAAAAAAAGACTTCCGATATCGGAAGTCCTTTTTGCCACAGGTTGGAATCGAACCAACGACATACGGATTTTCAGTCCGGCGCTCTACCAACTGAGCTACTGCGGCGTGATGTTTGGTAATATATACCAAACAAGAATCTGTGTCAATATGCAAAACGCTCGTTCTGAAAATATTTATGACACAGATTCATTTATATTGTATATCACCTTATTTCCATGAGCGGAATAAAGCCGCATCATGGAAAATCGAGAGTGATTACAAGGCATCGATATAAGAAAGGTTAAGCCTTCCCATCTTATCAACCTCAAGGAGTTTTACAGGAATCACCTGCCCTTCCTTTAGGACATCCGTGACTTTTTCCACTCTCTGACGGGAAAGTTTTGAGATATGGCAAAGACCTTCTTTTCCGGGAAGAATCTCAACAAACGCGCCGAAGTCCATTATGCGTTTTACAGTTCCCTGATAAATCGTTCCGACCTCGGGGTCTTCCGTGATTCCTTTTATCGCTTTCTTGGCATCCTCAGCTCCGATTCCGGTCTTGCCGTATATCGTTACAGTTCCATCGTCATCCGTGTTTATAGTCACATCATACTGAGCGCACAGAGCCTTTATGTTCTTTCCGCCCGGACCTATAAGTGTACCAATTTTATCGACCGGTATCTTCATTGTAAGAATCTGAGGAACACGAGGACTCAACGGAGCAGGCTTGTTTATTGTCTTTTCCATGATGGAAAGGATATGAAGCCGTCCTATGCGAGCCTGCTCAAGAGCCTTCTTCATGATTTCAGTGGTAACTCCGGCTATCTTTATGTCCATCTGAAAGCCTGTTATGCCTTCTTTTGTGCCGGCAACCTTGAAGTCCATGTCGCCAAGATGGTCTTCCTCGCCAAGTATGTCGGAAAGGATACTGTACCTCTTGTAAGGATCGTTTTCATCGCCTTCGGTTATAAGTCCCATGGCGATTCCTGCGACCATCTTCTTCATAGGAACACCGGCTGCAAGCATCGCAAGGCATCCACCACATGTGGAAGCTTGGGAAGAAGAACCGTTTGATTCCATAATCTCTGAAACCACTCGTACTGTATAAGGAAATTCTTCCCTTGTTGGAACCATGGCGGCAAGCGAACGGCGGGCAAGATTTCCATGACCTATTTCGCGGCGACCTGTGGTAAGGCGACCTGTCTCGCCCACGGAATACGGCGGGAAATTGTAATGCAGAATGAAATGCTCGCTCCTGTTTCCATCGATGTCATCGGTAGCCTGCTCGTCAAGGGCGGTTCCCAAAGTACAGACCGCAAGCGACTGTGTTTCGCCGCGAGTAAAAAGCGCAGAGCCGTGCGGAGTCGGAAGAACATTCACCTCGCATTCAATCGGGCGAATCTCGTCGGTCTTTCGTCCATCGATTCGGATTCCTTCGTCAAGGATTGATCTTCTAAGCAGTTTGAACTGAATGTCGTCCATGAGGGACGCAAAAAGCCTCGCCTGAACCGGATCTTCCAGCTGCTCTGCGTGATTTTCTCCAATCTTTCTTATGGCTTCGGAAATGGATTTTCCCCGGTTCATTTTTCCGTCCTGAAAACAGGCCGCTTTCAAAAGCGGAGTCGCTTCGCTTTCAATCGCTTCAGCGTTTTCAAGGGTAACATCAAGAGGATTAAGCGGAAGTTTCGCTTTTCCGCATTTTGAAACAAGTTCCTCCTGAAGTTTGCACATTTCTTTTATGAACTTGTCAGCCTCGGCAAGAGCTCCAAGCATCACATCCTCGGAAACTTCCTTCGCTCCGCCTTCGACCATCGTAAAACCGTCCTTTGTGCCGGCAACGACAATCTCCATGTCGGATTCCTCGATTTCCTTGAAAGTCGGATTTATTATGTATTTCCCGTTCAAAAATCCCACTCGGCACGCTGCGACAGGACCATGGAACGGAATGTCCGATATGGAAGTCGCCGCCGAAGCTGCTATCACCGCAAGAATGTCTTGCGTGTGAATTCCGTCGGCAGAAACGCAGGTCGGGACAATCTGAAGTTCATGGCCGAAAGACGGCTCAAAAAGAGGTCTCATCGGACGGTCTATGAGACGGCTTACAAGAATTTCCTTGTCCTTTGGTCGCCCCTCCCTCTTTACAAAACCGCCTGGAATCTTTCCTGCGGCATAGAATTTTTCGTTGTATTCAACGGTAACAGGCACAAAATCCTGACCTTCCGTGACAGTGCTTGACGCACAGATTGTGGCGATTATTACCGCACCACCCCACTGGGCGAAAACGCAACCGTTCGCCTGCTTTCCGATTCTTCCCGTCTCAAGAATGAGATCGGAATCCCCAAGTCTGTAAGTTACTCGTGTTACTTCTGACATTTTTCCTTTTCCTTAGTGTCGTATTCTTTCTTTTTCATCGCTTGGAGAATCAAAGCCATCGACAGGACACCGACAAGACATAGATTCTTCTGAATATGTGCCTTGTCCGAGTCTCATCGTGGCAGACTGAAACCTTGCGCGATGCATCGCGGCGGACATAAAAAAGCCTGTGCCACCACGATGTAAGGCAACAGGCTTTTTCCATGTAACAGACTATTTTCTAAGTCCAAGTTCCTTTATGAACATACGATATCCTTCAAGATCCGTGCGCTCATAATATTTCAGCAGTTTCCGGCGCTGACCTACAACCTTCAGAAGGGCGCGCTTTGCCCCGGAATCCTTGTTGAATTTTTTAACGTGTTCCGTAAGCTGCTTTATCCTCTCTGTAAGAAGAGCAACCTGAACCTTGACGTTACCGGTGTCTCCTTCCTTCGCACCGAATTTCGATACGATTGAAGAAGTCGTTTCTTTTGTAAGTGCCATTCGACATACTCCTTGAAAATATTCGCCAAATATGCGGAAATCCTGTCGGTCGTTCCTGGAGTTAAAGAGGAAAAATCTCAAGAATACTTCCGTAGTAAAAGGCTTCACTATTCTATTGAATAAACGACTGTTAATCAATCGTCCGCACGTTCAGAACGGAAAATGCTTTTTCTTCCAAGAAGACTTTTCGCCTTTTTTGTAAAGTTTTTTTTCAAAAGTTCCCGTATCATGCTGGAACTGACACGCTTTCCGTCCACAGTTACCAGCGGAACAAAAACCGATTCTATTCCGTTTTCGGCGCAAAAAACTTCGATTTCCGCTCTTGCGAACGAACCGTTGTGTCCGCACCTGAAATCCTCGCCTTCGACCACAAGCGAAAGATTAAAGGTCTCTTTTAAAATAGTGAAAAAATCCTCTCCGCTAAGCATCGAAAAACTTCGTTCAAAGCGGACAATCACTACAAAATCGAAGCCCAGTTCCTCAAAGATTTGAAGCCGCTCTGCAAGACTTGCTATGTCTCCGCCGTAATCCTTTCCCTGCCTGACGGAAGCCAGTGATTTTTCAAAAGTAACGATTCCGCTTCTTGTTCCGTATTTTTTTGAATATGAAAGAATTTTTTCAAAAATCGAAAAATGCCCGAGGTGAGGACCGTCGAACGAGCCTATCGAAAGAGCCGTTCCGCACTCAAAAAAACTGTGTTCCACACAAGAAAGTTTCTGCCACTCGATTACGATCATGGATTAAATATATCGTCTTTTTATCTGAACGTCACGGGAATCCATTTTTCCGTTTGGCTCTGGCTTTGCTCGATAAGCCCCGGCGCAACACCTTTGGCTGTGGTCTCGTTTAAAAGATAGGCTTTTCCGTCCACGGATATTTTCGCCCCCGGAATATCAAGCAAAATGCCGTATACCGCATGGGAATATTCGCGGCTCACAAAAAACGCAGTATCCGCGCCCATCGCCCTAAGAAGAGCGCTCATAAGAAGGCTTCTGGAATCGCAGTCGCTTTCTTTTCCCTGAAGGGCGGACACAAGGTCTGTAAAATCAGTATTTCTTGCGTCGGAAGTTTCCCTTGCATACGGCATGGACTGAACCCAGCCAAGAAGGATTTCGTTCATCGCTACCATGGGATTTTTCGGATTCTTCATTTCGCAGTCAGAATAAAGAGCCGAATAAATGTCAAACGAAGCTTTTTTAAGTCTTCCCACAGAATCTCTGAAAACAGCCCTGTAATAGCGAATCCACGCCTCTTTCCATTTGGGGTGGTTCGCATAAAGGCTGAACACGGAAAATTCCATGTCCCGCACGAATCTGGAAGCTTCCGCATCATCTTTTCCGAAGCGTGTCCGAATCGGATGGGAAGCAATTTCAAGCGTTGCAGAAACCTCTCCGCTATCAGGATAGGCGTAACTTGCGATTATTCCGGGAGCGGTAAAACTTCCGGTATCAACGGAAAGCGAATTCAGCGTGGAAAGAATAAACTGCTGCCATGAATCGAAATTGCTTGACTCCGTGTAGCTTAAAAGCACAAGAACCGCATCTTTTTCAGGAAGGGGAACACCCACCCCCCAGCCCTTGGAATCCTCGCTGTTTCCCGGAAGCCTGACATCGAACATGGAGACAATGCACGGAACATTCCGCCATAAAATTTTATCAATTTCGTGTTTTCCGCCAAGTTTTGACATGGCAAGGTCAAAACATTCCGAAGCGGAAGAAGCGTTTTTTCCCGTGTAGATTTTTAGAAGAAGAAAGACGGGCGCATTTTCGTGCTTGAAAAGATAACTCATTCCGTCAGGGGTATGCTCCACGACCGAAAAGCCTTCTGGAACGTCCAGCGAATAGCCGAAATAACTGTCAAGCACCTCCTCTGAAAAAACGGAAGTGCAGAAGACGAACGAAAAAATCAAAGACAATGATAAAAAAAGTTTTCTCAAAAAAATACTCTCCAAAAACAGAACGCCGCCCATAAAAAAAGCGGAAAGATTACGCATCAAGCAAATTTTCAGGCAAAGCGAAAAAACGCTCGCACGAAAGGCTTTCGTTCCATAATAAAATCCTTGGCGCAAATTGTAAATCCTTATTGCAAAAATGAAAGGAAAAAGCGTAAAATCCTTCCTGAAAATGACTAATATAGAAATTGTTTTTGAAAACGAAGAGATTCTTGTAATAAATAAGCCTTCGGGACTCGCCGTGCAGGGCGGAAAAGGAATATCTCATTCCTTGGACAAAGACCTTCCGCTTCTACTCGGTTATCCAATCCACCTTGTCCACAGACTTGACATGGACACATCAGGGCTTTTGATTGTCGCAAAATCACCGTTCCACGCTGCAAAATGGACAAAACTTATAGGCGGAAAAAGCGTTTTAAAAGAATATGTCGCGATATGCGCCGGACGTTTTAAAAAGCAAAGCGGAACGATTGAAATGCCTGTCATTCAGCACGGAGAGGAAAAAAACGCAAGGACTCACTTTTGCCTCCTCGGCGAAAAAGAATACGAGATAGAAGGCGAAAAAATCATCCTTTCAAAAGTACGACTAAAGCTTGACACCGGACGAATGCACCAAATAAGAATCCATCTTTCAAAGGAAGGCGTTCCGGTGCTGGGCGACGACAAGCACGGAAATTTCAGGATAAACAAACTTTTTAAGAAAAATCTCGGAGTGAAAAAACTTCTTCTTTGTGCGGAAAAACTCACGATTCCCGTGGACGGAAAACCGCTGCAGATTTCCATAGAGATTCCAGATTACATGAATTTGGTCTAGGATTTCTTTAACGAAAAATAAAAATGCACCTCCTAAAATTGAACTTTATTTATTCAACTTTTGGGGTGCAGTTCCTTATTCCGCTTAGAAATAGCATATTTTATTGTTCATGGCAGAAAAATCTGTACGCCTCTTCCTCATTGACCGCATTCAGTATGCTTTCCCTGAAATCCTGAATCTTCAGTTTTGCGCTGAAATACGAAAGTGTTTTTAGATAATATGTATGCTGGTTGTACGCCGCCGCAATCATTATAAGAAGATTCACGGGTTTGTCGTCAAGCGTCTGGAAATCAATCACGGGAGTTTTGCATATGCCAACTGCCATCACAAGGTCAGAGACGGAAGAAAGGCGCACGTGCGGAATCGCAATCCCTCGTCCTATGGCGGTAGACATGAGTTCCTCGCGTTTTAGGATTTCGTTCAAAAGTTCGTCAGCCCTTTTTACCTGCGGGGCAGTGGCAAGAACGCCTGCAAGTTCCGTCAAGGCATCTTGTTTTGAGCTCTGGTTTATGAAAACGACCCGATTCGGAGAAAGAATCTTATTCACCTCAATCGCAGTATCCACTTTCCTTGCGCCATAGCCCGAAGAAAGCCGCTCGTTCACCCAGTTTTCAACTTCGGATTTTTTGAACCGCCATACAGTTCCGATTTTACCCGCAGGAATCTCACCTTTCTGCGCCCAATCGTAGACCGTCCTGTCGGAAACCCTAAGATATTTTGCGACTTCCTCGATTGTCAGAATGTCGTCCACCATAACGCACCTCGCATTTACATTTTTATTGAAAATAATTGACAGAGTTTGCAATATTTACGGTTTTTTGTCAATATTCGCAATCATTCGAAAACGGTGTTGAACTTAGATGTTTTTCATGCCATACTTTCCGAATGGCTAACATTTTTTCCACGCTACCGGAAGCATTTCTTCAAAAACTTGAATCGCAGAACATCATAAATCCCACAAAAGTCCAGGAAGAAGTGATTCCTGTAATCAGAGAGGGAAAAAATACGGTCTTCCAGTCCGAAACGGGAACGGGAAAGACTCTTGCATACCTTCTTCCGATATTTGAAAAACTCAGTTCCAGAAACAATACAGAAAAACACGTTGAAGTCTTGATATGCGCGCCCACATTCGAGCTTGCCTCCCAAATAAAGCAGGCGGCGCAGACTTTCAGCGATTTTAAGACCGCTCTTCTGATTGGAGGTTCGCCAATAAAAAGACAGGTTGAAGCCCTGAAGGAAAAACCTGAAATCGTTGTCGGAACGCCCACCCGCATTGTGGAACTTATAAGGCTTAAAAAACTCAAGACGCAGGGAATAAAATCAATCGTTTTTGACGAAGTTGACAGACTTTTGAAAAAGGAAGTTTTCGAAGAAACCAAGGAGCTTATATCTCTTGTTCCCCCCGAATCGCAGAAAATCGCCTGCACGGCAACCGTTTGCGAAAAGACAAAAAATTTCTTCCGGAATGCAAAATTCGTTGTTCTTCCCGATGAAAACGTGCTTTCAAAAAACATAAGCCACTGGGCTTTTTACGCCGAAAGCAGAAACAAAATCGATGTCCTTATAAGACTTATACGGGCGATAGAATTTGAAAAAATCCTTGTATTCACATCCCGCCTTGATCAGGTCGAAAAAATAAAAGAAAGGCTTATGTTCAAAAAAATAGGCTGCGCGGCTTTGCACGCAAAAACGGACAAACAGCTAAGAAAAGCCGCAATAGACAGATTCCGAAGCGGAAAAGAAAAAATCCTTATCACAAGCGACCTAAGCGCAAGAGGGCTTGATATTCAAGGAATCACGCACATAGTTCAGCTGGATTTTCCCGAAGACGAAGATTTTTTTATCCACAGGGCAGGAAGGACAGCCCGCGCCGGAAAAAAAGGCGTGAACATTGTCATAGGCGACGAATTCGAATTGAACACATTTTCAAGGCTTGAAAAGAAACTGAAGATTGTCGTATACCCAAAAGAAATCCGGGACGGAAAAATCGTAGAGCCTAGGATTTAACGCCTATATAAAAAGCAGACTGGTCGCCTTTTCATAGAGGAATCTTACGTCCTCTTCCTTCAAATCAATGTAGGTGCAGTCGGCGCATATCTTTTTTCCGTTTTCGTCCTCATAAACGGAATCCGCCTTTATTCGAACCCTTATGTCACGCGTCATGGCTACAGAGGCTCTTAGAACGAACGAAATTTTTATCCAATACTCATCGCCTGCGCAAATCGAAACCGAATCGTTTTTCAAAAGCCCAAGGACAAGCCGCTCGTGGTTCAAAAAGACAATATCAAGATTGAGCCTGTCTTTCTTTGCGACAACCGCTTTTTTTCCCTCAGCGACCAAATAGCGGCATACGTTCACAAGCTGGATTCCGTTTCCCGCCCTTCCGCTCTTCTTTGCCTCAAGCACAAACCTCTCAAGATAAGATTTTGCCTTTTCCTGCCTTTCAAGCGGAATCGAGTTCCATGCCGGACGGACAAAAAACTGAAATCCTTCCGCAGGAAGGCACGAAAGAAACGAGTCCTCCTCGTTCTCGGAAGTATAGAATTTTGCCGAAAAATCGTATTTTTGCTCCACGGGAACGTCTTCTATTCGGATTATTTCCTTAGGCACTACCAGCGCAGGTCCCGAGCTTACTTTTTTCATCTCCGAGACAAAAAAAAGCCCCACGCTGTTAAAATAAAATTCGACCTTCACTTTTTTTCCGAGAAAAGCTTCGACGTTTTTCGGAACGTTCATCAAAAGGATTATTCCTTCTTTCAGCACGGAAATCTGTTCGGACTTTATGGCGACGGGAAAAACCACCGAAGAAAGAGGACGGATTTTTTCCGATTCGGATTTTAAAATTCCGTTTTCCTCAAGCGGAGTAACGGTTACGGGAACGTTTCCGTCGATAAGATATTGAAGAACCAGTTCCCTTTCGATTCCTGAAAGAACTTTTTTTTCCATGGAAAGCCCCCCTTTCTATTTTCCGTTCCATTTTATGACGGCTATTTGGTCTATAACCGGTTTTTCCTTTGACGAGCAAAGCCTTACATCCACGCTTCCTTCGGCGCAGAAAAAACGCACAGGAACAAGGATGGAATCCTCGTCCACAAAAGGTTTTCCGTAAAGCCAGGACGTAAAAAGCCTTGCCTCTTTTTTATCAGTTTTTTGGGATTCGTTTTTTTCTTCCAACGGAAAATCAGTTCCGAAAAAGTCCTTCCAGCCGTTTTCCACATCAGACTTGAAAAGCGCAAGGAAAAACAAAGAATTTTTCTCGACTTTTTCTTCCGGGAACTTCCACATTGAAATCTGCTCGGAAAACTCATCAAAAAAAGCCCTGTGTTCTTTTGAAAGCGAGGAAGTGTCAAGGCTTCCGAAGCCCGGAAGTTCAGGGTAAATCGGGTCGGGAAGATAGTCGCCATGCACCGCACAAAGCATAACGGTCGAAAGTTTAGAATTTTCGTCAACGGCTTTATTTTTCGAAATATCCCTAAGAAGGCGGACGCTCTCCAGCTCCCTCGTCCACACAAGATTCCGCTCCTTATCTTCGGTAAGGGAACGGAGCGTGTCTTCGTTAAGATACACAATTTCCGAACTATGCCCCTGCGAACAGGAAATCAATAAAGCGGACGGAATCGATAAAATCAGAAAAAAAACAAGAAATTTCACGGATTTCACAAGAAGGATTTTATCACATTAGAGGGAATAAAAAAAGTCTGCGCATTGTCTTGCGTAAAATCCAAGCAAAAATGAAAAATCGAACGCTATTTTTTTAGAGACAAATGCACCATCTTCACCATATTCAACCGGTCGGAAACAAGCATGCTGATTTTTGTGAAAATCTTTACGCCCGATTTGTCGATATATTTGTAATAGCCTTCTTCCGAAAGGACTTTTACGTTTTTTCCTATTTTTGCTGCAAGAGCCGAGGCGGAATCGACATAAAAAAACATTTTTGCATCCTCATGCCCCACCTGCTTCATGTATTTTTTCCGCATCATGTTCATGCCGCTTTTGTTCACAGTATCGAAGACGACTTCTATGTCGCCGTAAGAAGCCAGCATTCTTAAAAGCGAAACGACTTTTTCTTCCTCAAAATAATAGAAAAGTCCGCTTGCCGTAACAAGGATTGGAGCATCGTTTTCCTTGGAACGAACTTCCTTTATCCAAAAATCCGAGAAAGCGTCTCCTTTAAGGTAGATTTCCCGCTCGGATTCCGGAAGCAAAGTTTTCCTGTATTCAATAACATCGGGTAAATCGACATCGTACCAGCAAGTTTTTTCGTTGTCGTTTCTGTTGAACGTGGTCTCAAGCCCGACGCCCAGTTGAACCACGCAGGCGTTCGGCTTACGTTCCAGAAAGTTTTTTATGTATCTATCCATGTTTGAAGAACGAGATGCCGACGCAAGAAGAGTGTACTGAGTCTGCCCGTCGTTTTCTATCATGCCGGAAGGAAGCCTGTCTTTTAATGAAAGAGCTTTTTTATCATAAAGAATGGCGGGACATTTTTCGCTTGCATAGATTCTTCCAAGCATGGGAATAAAAAGTGTATCTTCCACAACACCTAACTCTGACATGACGATTCCTCCGTTTTTTGCTCATCGAGCTAAAAATATAGGCTTTTAGTTTAGCATTTTCACAAAAACAATGAAAGCAGCTCATAAAAACAAAATCCAAGTCTTTCGAACGCAAGCCGCTTAGTTTTTCGAGAGCTGTTTTTCCTCTTGCGATGGAAAATCCTATAAAACATTCAGGAAACGCTCGAATCCCTTTATCCCCTCTTCCGTCTGCTTGTATACCCCTGCGTCCCAAAGAACTTTTAGAAACACATTTCCAATCTCCGCCTTCAGGATTCCATCGATGTTTTCAGGCGAAAGGTCGGATTTTTTGTATTTGGGAAGAAAGTTTTTCACCCATTCAGAATGTGCTTTTATTTCGGGAACGGATTCCACATCGATTCCTTCAAGAATTGAGGATTTCACTTTTTCCATCTCGGATTTTAGGCGGCTTGGAAGAATCGCAAGTCCCATGACCTCGATAAGACCGATGTTTTCCTTTTTTATGTGGTGGAGCTCCTTGTGAGGATGATACACTCCAAGCGGATGCTTTTCCGTCGTGATGTTGTTCCTTAAAACAAGATCAAGCACATAGCCGTCGCTACCCACGGATGCGATGGGTGTTATCGTGTTGTGAGGAATTCCGTCCGTCTCGGAAAAGACGAATGATTCTTTGTCCGTATAGTTTTTCCAGACTGAAAGAATATGGCTTGCAAGTTCCATTATGCTGTTCCTGTTTTTTGAGACAAGGCGGATTACGCTCATCGGCCATTTTACAATTCCAGAACGAACATCATCGAATCCTTTTACGGAAAATTCCTTTAGGAACGGGGCTTTGTTCAATGCGAAAGTATATGCGCCGCCCTGAAAATGCTCATGGGCAAGAATCGAACCGCCCACAATCGGAAGGTCGGCGTTAGAGCCTATTATGTAATGCGGGAAAATATCCAAAAAATCAAGAAGTTTCTTGAATGTCGAAGCGTTGATTGTCATCGGCGTGTGCGCGCTGTTCAGCACAATGCAATGCTCGTTGTAATAGACGTACGGAGAATATTGAAGGAACCATTCTTCCCCGTCAAGAACCAAAGGAATAAGGCGAATGTTGTTCCTTGCAGGATGGTCAAGCCTACCTGCGTAGCCTTCGTTTTCAGGACACAGAAGACATCTTGGATATGTCGCCTTTTTTTCGGTTTTTGCAAGGGCTATATCCCTTGGATCTTTTTCGGGCTTCGAAAGGTTTATTGTAATGTCCAAATCCCCGAATTCCGTCTCGTGCTTCCAGCTTATATCCTTTTTGACCCTGTAAGTCTTTATATAGTTTGAATCGCGGCTCTGCCTGTAGTAATAGTCTGTCGCCTCTTTTGGAGAGACAGCGTACTTTTCCCAAAACAGTCTTTGGACTTCGGAAGGTCTGGGCATAAGAATATCCATAATTTTTGCGTCGAAAATGTCCCTGAAAGCGACAGTGTTCTGCTTTATAAGACCTTTTTCATAGGCAATGTCGCAAAGAAAATCCACGATTTCTTCAAGGGAATCCGAGTTCTCAAAAGTCTTTTTAAAAACCTCAAAGCCGCTTTCAGGTCCGCCAATCCCGAACAATTCAAAAAAACGGTTCTTGCAATATGAAATGTCCTTGTTTTCGATTAAAGCCGTATCAAGTCCGTACGATATAAGCCTGTAGATTCCTTCGGTAAGATTCATGCTGTTCCTCCTGAAAGTCTTTGTAAAATCATATCACATTTACGCTGCCGCATGGTCTTATCTTTAGTGTGTGGCAGGAGCCTTTGTCAAAAACTGCCTCGATGTTTTCCCTGTAACTCGGGACAAAATCATTTCTGACGAAAGCCTGTATAGTTCCTGCAAAACCGCCTCCGTGAACCCGTGCGACACCATTTCCGTCTTCAAGCAAATGCTCGCTTAGCGCAAGGGCAAGGGAAATGTTTTGGATTTCAGGGTGCTTTGTTGAATATATGTTCTGCAGGAACTTGAAAGAACTGTTTCCCGATTTTTTTATAAAATGAAGAAAGCCTTCAAAATCGTTTTTTTCAAGGCAATCGGAAATACTAGAAACATTTTCTTCCTCGGTAAAAAAATGTATCGCCCTCAATATAGCCCTGTCGGAGCAGGTTTTCCGAAGTTCTGCGATGTTCTCATAAAAATCGGATGAATCCACGTTCCTTAAATGCGTTTTTTTGAAAAAAGACGCGACCGTTTTCATCTCTTTTGGGATGGCGGCATATTCGTCCGTAAGCTCTGCATGACTTCCCTTAGTGTCAACGATACAGAGCGTAGAACCGAAGCGCTCGAAATCTACGTCGATTTTTTTCACAAGCGGATTTTCGGGGTCTTTAAAATCAATAGTGATAAGCCCTCCGGTGCTGCTTGCAATCTGATCCAAAAGACCTGAAGGCTTTCCGAAGTATACGTTCTCTGCGAATTTGGAGATTTTTGCAATTTCCGTAGGATGTATTTTTCCGCCGTTAAAAAAATAATTCACGATAGTTCCGATGGCGTTTTCGAATGCAGCGGAAGACGAAAGTCCCGAACCTTGAAGAACGCTGCTTGTCATGTAGCAGTCAAAACCGCCGATTTCAAAGCCGTTTTCCTTCATTCCTGAAAGAATTCCCTTTATAAGGGCGACCGTAGTTCCTTCTTCCTGCTTAACAATCTCAAGATTCCTTGAGTCTATGCGGAACGGCTCATAGCCTTCCGAGATTACGCACACCGCAGAAGAACTGTTTTTTGCCGCTACGCACAAAACGTCCATGTTTACGGCAGCGGCAACAGCCATTCCGTGCTGATGGTCTGTATGGTTTCCTGAAATCTCACTTCGCCCCGGACTTGAAAAAATAGACACATCTTTTGAAGAAAAGTTTTTTTCAAACTGCGCAAGGCTAGCCAAAAATCGCTTTCTTTGGGCAAAAATCATGTCCGCATCGACATAAAGTTCCTTTAGTTTTCCGTCCAATCCGCCGCTTTCTATTGTCTTTTTGATTTCGTCGATATTCATGCATTATCTCCAAAGATTTTTAGTTTTCCGTAAACATTTTCTCCGAATGTGCGCCAAGGTCTTGCATTTTTAAAGTTCATGCAAAACGCCTTTTTCGATGTCGTACAAGACAGAAGTCTTTTTTCCGTACAGTTCATAATCAATTTCGATAGAATTTTTCTTTGTCCGAAATCCGATTGCATTCCCATTTCTGAAAAGATTCAAAGCCTCTTGCAAAACCTTTTTCTGTTCCGTGCCGAAAGAAGCAGGATTGTCGCTTGTAAGAAAAAGGCTTCCGAAAAGCGCGTTTATCGTAACCAAGGCTTTTTTCTGTTCGGACGAAAGTTTTACGTTCTCGTCCCGAAGAACGAACACGTCCGGGTCGTTCAAAAATGCCCTTCCGTTAAAAAAACTTCTGTAGATTGTGTTCCGAATAGTGATTTTCGTGGAAATTCTTTCACGATGAAGATGCCTCATGTACCATACATCGTCGAACATGAGCGAGACATCAGGGCCGATTCTAAGATAGTCGAAAACCTCGCAGGAATTGGACGGTACTGCACCGCAGCCCAAAATCAGTTTTTCCCCAAGAATGCTCCTCAACAAAGAATATGCCTTTTGGGCAGTCTGCGCCCTTGAAAGCCCTTTGAGAGGAACAAGATTTATCGCATAAAGAAAATCCAGTTTGAAAAAATCAAAGCCTAAATCCAAATAGAAAGAAAGAAACTTTTTTATGCACGAAACCGCATCCGGAACATCAAGATTTAGCGCATAAAAACCGCTCCAGTTCGCGCCGGCTTTCAAAGGCTTTCCGTTCTTTTTGGTAACGAACCATTCCGGATGGGATTTGAACACTTTCGAGTTTTTTTCGGCGGCGAACGGAGCAAGCCATATTCCTGCCATCATGCCTTTTTTGTGGATTTTTTCAACCAGCGGAGAAAGCCCGTTCGGGAATTTCTTTTGGTCAACATCAAGCCAATCCCCGACATAAGTTTCGTAGCCGTCGTCAATCTGGAAAAGTTCAAAATCCGGCGAAGCCCCGTCAAGAGCCTTTTCAATCACATTTTCGTCTATATTCTGATAATGGTTGTACCAGCTTGTATAGCCGAAAAGTTTTTTTGCGGAAGGCTTCCTGAAAAATCCGAAATACTCTTCCATGCCCTTTTTGATGTCGAGTGAAATCACGTAGTCAAAAAGCGAAATACTTTTTCCTGCCTCAAGATGAATGTTCTCCACATCGCTTTTAAGAAGGAGAAGATTCTTTTTTTTATGATGCTCGATTATAAGATAGGCTGTCCTGTAGTTCAGATTCCCGACAAAAAGCGGATTTTCTCCCTTTATGTAACTTACGTCGTATCCGTGAAAGACATTTTTTTTGTATTCGTAAAAAAACGAATCCCCATACTGCGAAAGTGCGAACGTGTTCCTTATAGGAGGAAAAATGCTTTTTGCGTCCTTCAGACGTTTGTCATATCCGTACTCAAAACTGTCCGTCCACGACTGATAGCCGTTCACAAAAAAAAGGTCTTCTTTTCCGTAAGCGTGGGAAATCTCTTGGACGGCGGCGACAAGACTAAGGTCCGCCATTGCCTTTATCTCGACTTTTGTCCTGTTTTTCTCCGTGGAAAAAATCAGCTCCAAGTCTTCGTTGCTTTTTCCTGTCACTTTGCCGCAACCGGAAACCCTATACACTATGTACATATATATTTTTATCCTTAATTATTTTTGAGCGCATTCAGAATAAGCTTTACAAGCTGCTCAATCTCTTTTTTGCCGTCGATTTCCTGATCCTGCAAAAGAACGGTTGGTTTTGAAAGATATTTGCACAGATTCAGAAGCGAATGGGTCGTCGCATAATAAAATGTCCTCAAATCCTCTATCTCGTACACAGTGCCATCGTAGCGTCCCTTTTCGTACGCCTTGCTGTAGACATCATAGAATTGTTTTATCCTGTCCTCGTATTCGCGAAGCCCTGTATCGGCTTCCATAAGAAGATATGCGTCAAGCTGGTTCACAAACTTGAAATAGTCCGGGTGGGAAGCGAACAGTTTTGGGAACACCATGTAGAACGCCTCGAGCTGCCTTGCGCCGGAAAGTTTGTCGTCAAAGTCAAGGTAATATTCAAAAATCTCTTTGGCAAGATTCGCCGAAACCTTTATGACTATGTTCTGCTTTTTCTTGAAATAACGATATAACGTCGCCTCGCCGATTCCGACCTGCTTTGCGATGTCGCTCATCGTAACATTCGTTATGGAATTTTTAAGGAAAAGAGACGTGCTTTCCTTTATGATAAAATTCATTGTGTTGTCTTTCAACTTGTTCATCGAACAGCTCCCGACTTATTCCATGATAGCCATGCTATCAATATGAAAGAATACGCACAATAAAAATGATACAATAGATTCACGGATTGTCAATATAAATTAAGAAAAGAGGTTGGGCGGCGGTGAAATTGGTTTTTACAACCGTTTAGGCATCTTCCGCCGCCCCAAGTTTTCCTTTCAGGAAAACTTGTATAAATCATCTTGCAAGAATCGGACAAACTGCTCAATTCATGGGACGGACATAAGACCAATTATCTCGTTAAAAGACACGTTAAAATGTCCCCTCAACATGATGACCACCACATCTTGCAAGAATCGGACAAAAGTCCGATTCTTGGGGCGGACATAAGACCAATTATCTCGTTGAAAGACAAGTTAAAATGTCCCCTCAACATAATGACCACCACATCTTGCAAGAATCGGACAAAAGTCCGATTCTTGGGGCGGACAT
>CAJPOF010000054.1 GCA_905372235.1 uncultured Treponema sp. | reverse complement strand
AATAGTGTAGTTTGGCATTTTCTTCAACTCCTTTTTGTCGAAAATGTTTTCAAAAACGATAGTAAAATTATATCTTTGAAATGTGAAAAAACAAAGGAAATTTTTTTGTTTTCTTTATGATGGTGGAGACATGAAGAGGATAGAGATTTCGTAAGCTCTTGAACATTTTAAGTTACGCAAAACATTCAAATTGCATAATCTACCCCCTCAAACATTTGTTCGCAGTTTTCCAAAAATGGGGAGAACTGCCGCCGATGGTAATGTGGATAAAATCTCCTTATTAAAGCTCATATTGGGGTTCTTAGGGAGGCGGACATATTTAGGCTTCGTTCATTGTACAATGCTTTCCTATCCGTCTCCAGTTTTGCCTTCCGGCAAAACTCGTGCAGGCGGAAATGCAATCATGTCATTCAAACATAGATAGCAACCGCCTGCACGAAAACTTGGGGCAGCGAGAGAAGCATAAACGGTTGTAAATCCAGTTTCTTCGCCGCCCCTCCGGTCTGACGGGGTTTTCTACGCAACGACACCTGCTGGCACGAAATGGGCGTTTTCGCCCATTTCGTGGGGCGGGCATACGGGAAACTGCATGATAAAATATGCCTAAATATGTCCGCCCTCTCCCTTAAATTATTTGTAATTGTAAATGCACGGATATTTTGTTAATATGAACAAAACCTAACTTAACCGGGGATTATATGATATTTTCACCGACAGAAATCCAAGAGACTGTCAGTATGTTCATGAAGCAGAAGTTGGATGTCCGCTGCGTAACTATGGGAATCAACATTCTTGACTGTGCGGATTCCGATTCAAAGCGTTCGTGTCAAAAGATTTACGACAAAGTTATGCGGAAGGCAATGAATCTTGTAAAGGTCGGGCAGGACATTGAAAAGGATTTCGGCGTTCCGATTATAAATAAACGTATTTCCGTAACTCCGATTTCTTTGGTTGCAGGTCCCAGCGATGCGTCTAGTTATGTTGATTACTGCAAGACATTGGACCGATGCGCAAAGGAGCTGGGCGTGAACTTTATCGGCGGATTTTCTGCGCTTGTTCAAAAAGGAATAACGCCCGGCGACAGGATTTTGATAGATTCGATTCCTGAGGCTTTGGCAAGCACCGATTTTGTGTGTTCTTCGGTAAATGTGGGGACTACAAAAAACGGAATCAACATGGATGCGGTAAAACTGATGGGTGAAACCATCGTGAAAACGGCCGAGGTTTCAAAAGATCTTCCGATAAACGGATGCGCAAAACTGGTGGTGTTCTGCAACGCCCCCGAAGACAATCCGTTCATGGCTGGTGCTTTTCACGGAACGGGCGAAGGCGATTGTGTGATAAACGTTGGGGTTTCAGGTCCGGGAGTTATCCTTGCCGCTGTCCGTGAATATAAAGGAAAAAGCATAAACGAGCTTGCCGATGGAATAAAAAAGATGGCTTTCAAGATTACTCGCATGGGGCAACTTGTAGGCTCTGAGGCGGCAAGTCGTCTTGGCGTTCAGTTTGGAATCCTTGACCTTTCGCTTGCGCCTACGCCGGAAGTCGGCGATTCGGTTGCCAGAATCCTTGAGGAAATCGGTCTTGATGGAGCGGGCGCGCCCGGAACTACAGCGGCTCTTGCCATGCTCACTGACATGGTAAAAAAGGGAGGCGTAATGGCTTCCACCAATGTGGGGGGGCTTTCCGGAGCGTTCATTCCTGTTTCCGAGGACGAAGGCATGATAAACGCCGTGCAGCAAGGTTCAATCTGTCTTGAAAAACTTGAGGCGATGACCACCGTATGTTCGGTTGGGCTTGATATGATAGCGATTCCCGGCGACACGCCTGCGACCACTGTTTCAGGAATATTGGCTGACGAATTTGCGATTGGAATGGTGAACAATAAAACCACCGCTTGCCGTCTGATTCCAGCTCCGGGAAAGAAGGCTGGCGATTGGGTGGAATTTGGCGGACTTCTTGGAGGCTGTCCTGTGATGCCCGTGAGCAAATTCGGGTGTGCGGACTTCATAAACCGAGGCGGACGAATTCCGGCTCCGATTCATTCTTTCAGAAACTAAAGATAAATTCAGGTAGGATTTCATGGATTCTTTTTTTGATTACGGTAAGTTCAAGACGGACGATATAAGGGCTTTGGACGCAAAGTTCGAGGCTCAGAAAATAGCGTTTTCTCCGCTGTGCTTTCAGGCTGTAAGGTCGATGCTTGAGTTTGGAATCCTGCAGAGGATAAGCGATTCGGGCAAAAACGGAATCGGCTATTCGGAGCTTGCGGAAAAAACGAATATCTCTCCTTATGGAATCCGTGTGCTGTGCGAGATGGCGCTTGGCATGAACGTGATAAAATTTTCGGAAGATTCCGTTCCCGGCACTACGGATAAAGAAAAGTTTGTTTTGGGGAAAATCGGCTGGATGCTCCTTGAGGACGACCTTACGAAAGTGAATTTCTGGTTTGTGAACGACATCTGTTACGAAGGCGCGTGGAATTTAAAGGAATCCATCGAAAATGGAAAACCGGAAGGACTAAAAGTCTTCGGCGAAAAATGGAGAACGATATACGATGCGCTTTCAAGTCTTCCGGAAAGAGCAAAAAAATCGTGGTTCGATTTTGACCATTTTTACAGTGATATTGCTTTTGCCGATGCCTTGCCGATTGTGTTTCAGAAAAAACCTGGAACGATAACCGATATCGGCGGAAACACGGCAAAATGGGCGGTCGCTTGTTGCCGCTACAATCCTTCCGTAAAAATTACAATAGTTGATCTTCCGGGACAGACCGCAGTTGCCGAAAAAAACGCTGAGTCGGCGGGTTTTTCCGATAGGATAAGTTTTTGCACGGGTAACATTCTTGAAGAATCAACGCAGCTTCCGCTTTCTCCCGATGCGGTTTGGATGAGTCAATTTTTGGATTGTTTCAGTCTTTCCGATGTTACAAAAATTCTTGAAAAAGTTCATACGGCTAGCACAAAAGAGACTGACGTGTACGTGCTTGAGCCGCTTTGGGATATGCAGCGTTTTGCGGCAAGTTCGTATTCGCTTGCGGCGACATCACTTTATTTTACCTGCATGGCGAACGGTACTAGCAAAATGTATCGCTACGAGGAACTTGTTAGCGCAATCTGTGATGCGGGCTTTGAACTAAAAACCGCCCACCACAATCTAGGTTCTAACGCCTATTCTCTGCTTGTTTTCAGGAAAATATAGAAACTGAACATGGAGGAATCGTTGGAAGTAAAATAAATCGGGTTTTCCCTTATTGTACTTCCGATTTTATACAGCATGGAAAAGATTTATGTTTCTGACGTACATACATGGCAGCCATCTAGCGATAATCCCAAGGAAAAGCCGGCGCTTGAGTTTGCGGATTCGCTTTTCAAACGTCGTCTAAGTCAAATCACAAGGATGACGATTCAGGTTGTCCATGAACTTTTAGAGAAAAATCCGTCGGCAGCGGAATGTAAGCAGGTTTTTGTCTCGTTTCGCGGCGAAATCGGACGGGAATTTTCTATAGATAAAAGCCTTTTGGAAGACTCGGAAATCCTTCCTGCTTCTTTTACTCTAAGCGTTTTTAACGCCCCGATTGCTTCTGCAAGTCTTTGTCTTGGGCTAAAAGCCGGCTACTCTGTGATATATCCTTCTAAGAACAATTTCAATTCTGCTTTTTTGGCTTCGATTTCTCCGGTGGTAGCAGGAAGCGAAGAAAAGATTTTGTTTGTTTATGCCGATGAATATATTCCCGATGAATATGGGGTTTCTCGCCAGGGAAACAATAATCCGATGGCTCTTGCATGCATTGTTTCAAGGTCGGAAGGCGGAACAGAAGTCAATCCGATGGAAATAAAAAGTCCTTGTGATTTAGAAAAAATGTAGATGGGAGAAAATTATGTACACAAAGGAAGAATTGTACGAACGGTACAACCATAAAGAACTTGCTCCTGTAAAATGGTATCGTCTTCCGCTGTATCTTTATCAGATGCTTGCAAAGCATTTTTGCTATCTATTTTTTGGACTTGGGAGCGTGGTTTTAGCGCTCTTGGTTTTTCCGTGGATTCGGGTTTTTGTGCATCCCAAAGAAAAATTTCAGGTTGAGGCACGGAAATTTGTGTCGGCTTCGTTCAGAATGTTTTCAAATATTATGAAGGGGCTTGGCGTGCTTCGCCTGAATGCCGGCGACAAGTCAAGGTGGAGGAACATTCACGGAAAGGTGATAGTCGCAAATCATCCTTCGGTGTTGGACTTTGTGTTCATAATGTCGCTTGTTCCCAATGCGAATTGCATAGTCCGCAGCGGACTTGCTAAAACTGTAATTGGGGGAGTAATTCGGCAGTGCTACATTGTAAATTCTCTTGATTTTGAGGAGCTTTGCCGACTTTGCAAAGAAACCATCGACAAGGGAAACAATGTCATAATATTTCCGGAAGGAACAAGAACCCCACGCCACGGAAAAAATCCGTTCAAAAAAGGTGCGGCACGCATCGCCTATTATTCAAAATGTGACATTCTTCCGGTTCTTGTTGGCGGAAACGACAAATACGGACTCGGAAAGCACGACCCGTGGTTTTCTTACAACCATCAGGAAGTGTACAAATACGATTTTCAGATGCTTCCTGAAATCAAGATTTCCGATTATAAGGATTGTTCTGAAACGATTGCCGCAAAACGTATTACTGAAAAAATCGAAGAAGTGCTTTTGTCTGCGGTAAAAAAGAACGATGAAATTTATGTTACGAACAGGGATAAAACCGAGGACTGATTTTTATCGGCTCGGAAGCAATTTCCGGCGGATTTTCTGTTCTCCGTTCATTGCGCAACGCTTTTTCCAATCCGCTTGAAAAATCGGCAAAATCTAAAGCCACTTGTCTCCGGCGACGAGCAAAGCGTTTCCTTAAAAGCACTAGAATTTTATTTTTCCATTAATTATAATGATTAAATCGCTGACGAGGAGAACATTTTTCTATGGAAAACCTTGACTTAAAGCGGGAGATTAAAGAGACAATCATCTCTTCGCTGCAACTGGAAGACATTACACCTGAGAATATTGTAGATTCCGAGCCTCTTTTTGGCGAGGGACTTGGACTTGATTCAATCGATGCTCTTGAGTTGGGAGTTGGACTTAAAAAGAAGTTCGGTGTGAAATTTTCTTCAGAAAGCGCTGACAGCAAAAAGCATTTCGCATCGGTTGATGCGTTAGCTGAATATATTAGCCAAAACAGAGGGTAAAATGTCAAAAGACGAGATTTTTAACAAGCTAAAGGATATTCTTGTTTCAGAATTTGAGATTGAGGAAGGGGCGGTAACTCCTTCGGCGACATTGTTCGACGATTTGGAACTTGATTCAATCGATTCCATTGACTTGATTCAGAAAATGAAGGAATTCATGCCGGCTGATACCAAAATCGATCCTGCAATTTTCAAGACTGTAAAGAACATTCAGGACGTGGTGGACGCTCTTGTTCCTTACATGGCTTAGATTAAGGAAAATTCTTAAAGTTTTTTCCTATGTCATCATGGCGATGTATCCGCTGTTGGTGTTCACACTTCTTGTTGTGTTGCATCTTCCAATTCGGATATTGTCGCTTTGCGTGATTGCGCTCTCGGGCGCTTTTTTCTTGGGTATTACAGGAAAAAGAAAATCAAAGGATGGCGGAAAGCCTGAAAAAAAAGCGCTGGATTGGCGACCTATGCTCAGTTCTGCGCTTTTTTTACTTGCGGGGCTTCTTTGTTTTATCTTTGATTCCGACAAATTCCTGAAACTGTATTCGTTGGGCATAAGCCTTACGCTTCTTTTTGTGTTCGGTTCTACGCTTTTTTTTGAGCCGAATATGATTTTTCGCTTTGCCATGATGATGGACAAGCGGATTAAGGGTTCGTCCTACGAAAAAAATGTCGAAAAGTATGCAAAAAAAGTGACAATCGTTTGGTGTTGCTTTTTTGTTTTGAACGGAACGGCGGCGGGTTTTACCGCTCTTTATGATTTTGGAAGTCCTGAGCTGAACGGGAAAATTTGGTCGATATACAACGGCGGAATTTCGTATGTTTTGATGGGGCTTCTTTTTGCCGTGGAATTTTTGGTTCGAAAGAGGGTGGACAGGAAGATGATAAAATCTTATTCATTTACAAAATTTACTTCCGATTCAAGAAGTGATTCTCACGTCCTTTGTTACGAAGGTTCGTGGTCGGAAAAAAACTTCAAAACGTGGAAAGATTTTTTGGAGGATTCCGCTAGGGTTCGTCGCTTTGTGATGGACAATGCTTCCGACGACTGGATTTTGCACTGCGAGGATTATTGGTATTTTCTTTGTTCTTTTGCCGCCCTTCTGCAATGTAAAAAACGCATTTTTTTGACACAAAACATTTCCGAAAGTTACATAAAGGAAATAAGAACTCAAGACTCCATTTTTTTGACGGATCAGGAAGTTCCGGAATCTGTGTCGATTGTGGATATCATCGAAAAATCTTCCGTGCCGTCGGATGAATTTGTGCGAAACACTCCTTCAATCGATTCTTCTTTGACTAGAATTTTGATGTTCACCTCGGGTTCTACCGGAAAGCCCAAGGCAGTTCTTCAGCGAATGAAGGAATTTGAAGAGGACAATGCGTTCATAATTTCAAAGTGGGGAAAGGAATTTGTAGAACGAAAACTTGTGACAACTGTGAGCCAGCACCACATTTATGGATTTTTGTTCGGCATTTCTCTTCCGTTTACGTTGGGTGTTCCTTTCCGGCGAAAACGGATTACAGTTCCTGAAGAATTCGAAACTCTTGCGGATGAAAAATACATGATAATTGCGACTCCCGCTTTTCTTAAACGGACGGTTGAGATTGAGGACAGGCTTTCTTTGAAAAATCCGTGGATTTTTTCGAGCGGCGGAGCTTGTTCGGAAGAACTTGCAAAAAAGACAGAGAAAGTTTTTGGCTTCTGTCCGCTTGAGGTATACGGTTCTACGGAAACGAGCGGAATTGCGTATCGGCAGCAGTCCAAAAATGGTCTTAGGTTCACGCCTTTCGACAATGCCAAAATTTGGATTGGCGATGACGGATGCCTTAGAATTGTAAGTCCGTACATAAAAAATCCCGAAGGATTTGCGACGGCGGATTTGGCGGAGATTTTCCCGGACGGTTCGTTCATTCTGAAAGGGCGGGCAGATTCTATTGTCAAAATCGAGGAAAAACGCATAAGCCTTACCGAAGTCGAGTCCCGCATTATGCAGAGCGGTCTTGTTCAGGATGTGAAGGTCATTGCGCTTCAAAACGATGTGCGCCAATATCTTGCGGCTGCGGTGGTCCTTAATTCTGACGGAAAGAAAAAGTTCGAGGGAATGGAAAAATTCCTTATCAATAGATATTTTCACGATTTTTTGCTACAGTTCTTTGAAAACATCGTGATTCCCAAGCGATGGAGATTTCCCGATGCGATTCCTGTGGATGTGCAGGGGAAAAAGCATAAGGCAGAAATCGAGGCGATGTTCGCTTCGGATGGAGAAAAATAATGACACAGAATTTGCACGGCATTGTAGATGAAAAAATCGTGGAAAAAAAAGAAAATTCTGTTTCCTTGGAATTTTCGATTCCTGAGTTCAGCGATTTTTTTGACGGTCATTTTCCCGAATTCAAACTTCTGCCTGCGGTGGCGCAATTCGAAGTAGTAACCAGATTTTCAAGAAAATATTTTAATACGCAACGCTATGTTCCTGCCATAAAACGAATAAAATTTTCCAATCCCATAAGACCGGACACGAATGTCCATCTTGACCTTGAGTATAGGGCTGAAAAAAGTTCTGTGAACTTTTCCATGCAAGACGCCGATATCGAGGGCAAGGTCTATTCTTCGGGGAGTTTTTCTGTGATTCCGGAATGAAATACGGTTTTGTTGTTCCTGTCTACAATCATGGTTCTACTCTTGAAGGCGTTGTAAAAAATCTGGAAAAATACGGATTTCCGATAATCGTTATTGATGACGGAAACGACACAGAAAATGCTGCTTATATTGAGCGTGTGGCAGAAAAATACAGCCTTGTTCACGTTGTTCGGCACAAGAAAAACATGGGAAAGGGAATTGCGATGCGCTCCGGAATACTGAAGGCGGCGGAGATGGAACTTACCCATGTTCTTCAGATTGATTCCGACGGGCAGCACGACGCAGATAGGGTGCAGCATTTTCTTGAAAAATCAATGGAAAATCCTGATGCAGTGATATGCGGATTTCCTGAATACGATGAGTCCGCCCCAAAAGAAAGGGTGAACGGCAGGAAAATCGCCAACGCATGGATTCATTTTGTGACGCTTTCAGGCGCGATAAAAGATGCGCTGATTGGATTTAGGGTTTATCCTGTAGAGCCTTGCCTAAAACTTATACGGCGGCATACATTGGTTGACCCACGGATGGGCTTTGATGTAGACATTTTGGTGCATCTTTATTGGCTTGGAGTTCCGGTGGTTTCCGAGTCGGTGAAAGTCAGCTACCCAAAAGACGGCATTTCAAATTTCAGGATTGTTCGGGACAATATCCGTATTTCGTTTGTATATATGCGTCTGTGTATCGGAATGTTTTTTAGAATTCCCAAACTGATTTTTCTGAATGTCCGGAGACGGAAAAATGTCTAAAAAACCGGACTTAAAACCCTCTGCGGAAGAACTTGCTCATTGGGCTGACCAAAAAGAAGTCATAAAATCAAACAAGGCGTTGAAATTCGTCCTTTTTCTTTTTTCTATAATGCCCCGCTGGCTTATGCATCTTATCGCCGTTCCTGTCGGACTTTTCTATTATATTTTTTCAAGACGAGCAAGAATTGCCTGCGTTACATACCAACGTCAGATGAAAAAGTTCACGAACGGGCGGACGCCTCTGCTGGTCAATCCGTGCAGGCAGATAATCTCTTTCAGCATTTGCCTTTTGGAAAAAATGGAAGGCTGGCTTGGAAAAGTAAAATACGAAACGCTCATAACCCATGATGACGACATCGGTTCTTTGGTAAAAAATCTGGAAGAAGGGGTCGGGGCGATTTTAATAGGCTCGCACCTTGGGAACATCGAACTTTTGCGAAGCCTTTTCAGTTTTGGAAAAACCGGGGTCAAGCGGAATGTTCCCGTGACAGTCATAATGGAACTGAAGTCAACGGAACAGTTCAACAGGACAATTGCCGAGATAAATCCCAAAGTCGAATTCAATGTAATCGACCCTTCCGACATTACGCCCGAAACGATAATCCTTTTGCAGGAAAAACTGGAGCAGGGCGGACTTGTAGTTTTTGCCGCAGACAGAACCAGTTCACGGGTGAGAAACCGTTGCATAAGAAGACCGTTTTTGGGAAAGGATGCGGATTTTCCTTATGGGGTGTTTCTTTTGGCGGCTCTTTTGAAAGTTCCGACTTATTATGTCTTTGGATTAAGGACAAAGAGCATCGCCCTGTTTCCCAGGAACAATATGTTCGTTGAAAAATCAAAAATTTCATTCGACTGCGCACGGACGCAAAGGGAAGAGCGAATCGGCGAACTTTGCACAGAATTCGTAAACGTTCTTGAAAAATATGCGCTCCGTTTTCCGTACCAGTGGTATAACTTTTACAATTTTTGGCGATTGGAAGAGACGCCGAAAAATCAGGACAACTGATTTTTCCGAATCCTTAAAAAAATCCCTTGAAAGAAACCAGACTGCGTTTTTAGAATTTTATTTACTTTTGCACGACATCAGTTTTTGAAATCATGTCGCCGAGCCTGCTTTTTGCAAACAAAAAAATTATAATTTCAACCCAGGTAAAAACAAGCGGCACATTTCTAAGAAATCTTTTTCCGATTGAGGCAGGCTCTTTCGTTTCCGCATCGATGATTTTTAATTTCATCACCATTTTTCCGATGCTGCCCGATTTTGGCAAATCTCGCAAAATCAAATACAAATATGCAAACGAAGTCGAAAATATCGCTCGTAAAATTATATTGTCTGGCGGATTTTGTCGCATAAGCGGGATAATTATAAAAAGCAAAAACAGAACATTATTTATCAATGCGGAAATAAAAAAATCAATGAAAAAGGCTGTGATTCTTCTAAGGTTCATTTTTGCTCCTTTTGCCGCTAGATTTACGGAAAACTCGATTTTACTTATAACAAATTTCCTGTTAAAAAGCCAGCGGACGGGGAGCGAGTTATACCCTTTACGTATAATTTTGCCCGTCCGCCGCCCGCAGCCCTTTGGAATCCCCATTTGTTCATATATTTTAACTCTTTAGGAAAGCTGTATGTGGTATTTATAAAAGTAGAGAAATTCGACCTAGTAGTAAAACCTCGCATAAAAAGCACTCAGGTGTCCGCCGAATCCTGCGGCTTGATTTTTTTATGCATGAAGGTTATAAGATATGAAAGCGAGTTTGTTTTCAAACGGAAATGTGCTTGCTTTACGAGCCGCTTTTGAACCGTTTTAAGGGATATCTTCAAAATGAAAAAAAGATTTTTTCTTCTTCCTGTTTTTTTGATGGGATTTTTTGCCTTTTCTCAGGATTTGACTTTTAGTTCCGTGTGCAAATCTCTTTCTGTGCATCCGAACATGACGGGAAATTTTTTGCAGGAAAAAACAATCTCTTCGATTAACAGAACGTTGCGGTCGTCCGGAGTTTTTATTTTTTCGCCTATGGGAATTGTCTGGAAAACCGAAAAACCGTTTCCTTCCGTGATGGCGGTAGGTTCTGCAAGCGTCGTTCAGATTATGCCGGACGGCAGAAAAATCGTTACGGACGCTTCGCAGAATCAGATTTTTACAGGTATTTCCAAAAGTATTTCTGCGATGTTCTGCGGCGACGAAAAATCTATTTTGGAAAATTTTACGCACGATTTTTCTTCAAGTGGCGACGGCTGGACTTTGCTTTTGTCGCCAAAAGACAGTTCCGTAAAATCGGTTATATCTTCGATTGGCGTTTCGGGGAAAATGCAGGGCAATGAAACTTTTATAAAGGAAATCCTGATTACGGAAGCTTCCGGCGATACCGTAAAATACGTTTTTTCAAACCAGCGATTTCCAAAGGAACTTAGCAAAGATGAAGAATCTTACTTCGCTTTCTGACAAATTTTTTTTTAAAATCTGGATTTTTTATCATATTTTTGTCTTGCTGATTTTTTTGCTCGTGTTTTTTTTGAGCGGAATGAAGATAAAAATCGACACCGACCTTTTTAACATGATTCCAAAACCTGTGATGGAAGATGCGATTTCTGCCGTCGATGAAAAACTTACGAAAAATCTTTCCGGGAATATGTTCATTTTGGTTTCCAACGAAGATTTTGACAAGGCAAAGGAAGCAGCGACCGCTCTGTACGAAAAAATCGCGGTATCGCCGAAATTTGAAAAAGTCGTTCTTTTCAGGGATATGTCGGAAATCGGCGAGGTCATGAAATTTGTGCAGCAAAACAGGCTCAATCTTCTTGGCGATGAAACCGTGTCGCTTCTTGAAAGCGATGGAGGGCCTTTGTCATTTAGCCAAAATTCCTTGAGCCGAGCGTACGGGGCTTTCACGATGATGAACCTTTCTTCCCTTTCCGAAGACCCGTTTATGCTTGGCGAGGCGGCTCTTGAAAACTATCTTTTGTATCTTCAGTCTTCGGGAACTTCCATGGCTCTGAAAGACGGCGTGCTTAGTGCACATGAGCTTCCATATGGAATAAGCGGCGTGGATTCTCCTAGATGGTACGTCATGATTCAGGCAAGGCTCAGCAACGAAGGCGGCTCGCTTGCAAGCAGAACCAACGGCGTGGCGCTTGTGCATAAATTTTCTGAAGAACTTGAAACGGACGGAACTCGTTTTATTTTTTCCGGAACGCCTTTCCATAGTTACAAGGCGTCTTCCAACGCATCAAAGGAAATCGGAATAATCTCGACGGTTTCGCTTCTTGCCGTTCTTGCGATTTTGCTTTTTGTGTTCAGATCTCCAACTCCAATATTGATGTCATTTTTTTCAATCGGGATTTCTGTTTTGACGGCTTTCATGTCAACGATTTGCGTTTTCGGAAAAATGCATGTTCTTACTTTGGTCTTCGGAACATCCCTGATTGGAAGTTGCATAGATTACAGCCTGCATTATTTTATAAACTGGAAAGGAAACTCCGCCTTGAATTCCGGACGAGAAATAAGAAGTCGTCTTTTCAGAGGATTTGGGCTTTCCATGCTTTCGACCGCAATGTGTTATCTTGCGCTGCTTTTTGCTCCGTTCGGACTTTTGAAACAGATGGCTGTTTTTTCTGCGGCTGGGATTTTCAGTACATTTCTTACGGCTGTCTGCATTTATCCGCTCATAAAAATTCCTGAAGGCGAAAGGGAAATTCCTTTGCTTTCGCTTTTCAAAAATCCTTTAAAAGCGAAAGGAAAAATGTTTTCGTCTTTTGGAATAGTTTTTTTGTTCGCTTTTTGCATTTCCGTATTTATTTTTACAAGTTTTGAAAAACAAACTGAAAAATCCGGCGGACTGATGCGTTTTTTCAGAATCGAAAATAATCTTTCAAGGCTTTACAAAATGTCCGGAAAAGAATTCAGCGACGAAGCCGAAGCCTCCCAGATTTTGAAATATAGCCCAAGCGCATTTTTTATTGTAAGCGGCAATTCCGTTCAGGAAGTCCTTGAAAATGAAGAAAAATTGACCGCTTCTCTGAAAATCATAAATCAAGGAAAGGAAAAAGGGGGCTACATCTGTGCGTCCGGTTTTGTTCCGTCGATAAATAGGCAGAAAAAATCTCGTAAGGCGGCGGGAAAACTTTTGCCGTATGCCAAAAGTCAACTTGTAAATCTTGGATATCTGAACGACGAGGCGGATTTTCTTTCGGAAAAAATAAGGGAAAATTTTTTGGAAAGTGAGAACGATTTTATCGAAATAGGAAAAAATGTTCCGGCTTTTTTTGAATCGGCGCTCAGTTCCGTGTGGCTTGGAAAAATCGGAGAAAAATATTATTCGGCCGTGATTCCTGTGAGCGTCACCGATTACGAGGCGTACAAAAATCTTTCCGACGGTAAAAATATTTTCATAATTTCAAAAGTGCAGGAAATCAGCAAAAATTTGGACAGGCTTTCTGCAACGATATTGATGTTCTTCATTGCCGTTTATGTTGTGATTTTCGTGATTTTGAAATTATTTTATGGCTGGCGAGAGGTGATTCGGATTATTTCCGTTCCGATTTTGATTGTGCTTTCGGTTTCTACCGTGTTCGCCGTTTTAAAAATCAAGTTGGAATTTTTTAGCATAACGGGAATGATTTTGGTGTTCGGATTGGGCTTGGATTATATAATCTATATGGTAGAAAATGAACGACGCAAAAACTTTGGAAAACCGGATTCCGTGAGTCGGCTTGAATTCTTTGCGGTTGCGCTTTCTTTTGTGACAACTGCGATATCATTCGGAGCGTTGGCGTTCAGCAAATTCGTTCCGGTTCAGATGCTGGGGCTTTCGATATTCATAGGACTTTCGGCGGCATTTCTATGCACGATTTTTTATTCATTCGGAACAGAAAATTGACGGCTCGTTTTTGATTTTAGAAAATTCTTTGAACCTTGCGCTTGTTTGACACTTAATGCTATAAAATTTACAATCCATGCATGAAAGAACGGTTTTTCTTGGGTGTCCTTGTTTTTCTGTTTTTCGGGTGCGCTTCGTCCAGAATTGAAAAATCGGATTTCGGAATGATGAATCCGGTGTATATCACAAATTCAAAGAGATTTTCGCTTCTTCCGCCGGACTGCATAGCGAATTCTAAAAATGCCCAGCAATTTTTGAGCGGCTCTTATGGCGAAAAAGAATTTTCTTTTCTTTGCTATCTTGATGCTGACAAAAACGGAATCTTTCTTTCGCTTTACAACGCTTTTGGAACGGGAATGGGAAATCTTTCATACGATGGAAAAAGCGTTTTTCTTGATTCTGCCGTTTTTCCAAAAAATGCAAAGGCGGAGTACATTCTGGCAGACCTTCAGTTTGCATATTATTCGGCGGAATCGCTGAGTTCCGCTTTGAAAAATGCCGGTCTAATCCTTTTGACGGAAGTGCAAGAGTCCGCCGGAATTAAAAAAGAAGTGCGAAAAATTATGGATGGGAAAAAATGCGTTGCGGAAATTGAGATTTCAGAAAAGTCCGTGATTTTCCGCAATTTTTTGCGAAAATATTCATATAATCTTGAAGAGGTAACGGAATGATTGACGTTTATCTTTCTCGGCCCGGCGTGATTTGTTGCGCAGGTTCTGATATACGGGAACTTTGGCTTTCCGTTGCAGAAGGAGACCAAAGCGGTCTAAAACGTGTAAAGGTTTTGAACGGAAAAGAATTTTGGGCGGGAAAAGTGGATGATATTCTTCTTTCGGAAAAGTCCGCCGCAAGATATGACACGAGACTTACACGTCTTGAAGAAAATGCTCTTTCCCAGATTGAAGATGTAATTTTTTCGGCAAAGGAAAAATACGGCTCTGAACGGATAGGAGTTTGCGTAGGTTCTTGCGACAACGGAAGCGAACTTAGTCTGGAAAGCCACAAAACTTTTTTTTCAACAGGAAAATTCGACGACGATTATTCTCTTGAAATGCAGGGCGCGGATTATGTTTCTACATTCATAAGCGAAAAGTACGGGCTAAAAGGTCCGTTGCTTGCTTTTGAGACTGCCTGTTCCTCAAGTGCCAGCGCAATCATAAAGGCGGCGGAACTTATCCGCGCGGGATTCTGCGATGCCGTGGTCGCAGGCGGAGTTGATGTCGCAAGCGATATTGCTCTTATGGGTTTTGATTCGCTTGAGGCTATTAGTTCCGAAAAAACAAATCCGTTCAGCAAAAATCGTCACGGAATTACAATCGGGGAAGGAGCGGCGTTTTTTGTTCTGTCAAAAGATTCTTTAGATGGGGAGAAAATCCGTCTTCTTGGGTACGGGGAAAGCGCAGATGCCTACCACATGACAAGTCCTGACCCCAGCGGAGAAGGGGCTTTTCGTGCGATGAAAAAGGCGTTGGAATCTAGCGGACTAAAACCCGAAGATATAGATTATCTAAATCTTCACGGAACGGGGACAAAGTTCAATGATTCTATGGAAGCGAAGGCTGTTTCCGCTTTGTTCGGCGGATATAAAGTTCCTTGCAGCACCACAAAACCTTTGACCGGGCATACGCTTGGAGCGGCAGGCGCAATTGAGGCTGCAATCTGTTGGGCTGGCATTAAAAACTCAAGTCTTGGGAATCCTTTGCTTCCGGTTCAGGTGTGGGACGGTATTTTTGACGAGGAAATGCCGCCGCTCAATATAGCGACAAAAGGAAGTCCGGCTGATGTCAAAAAAATCGACATTTGTATGAGTAATTCCTTTGCTTTTGGCGGCGCAAACGCAAGCCTAGTGATTGGGCTTTAGAAGCGGCAAAAGGGCGAAATCATTGAGATTGTCCTTTGCAAGAAATTTTGTTATTCTTTAATCCTTGCTGGTTCGGCAATACAGAAATCTTTGAGATTTTCCGATGCCTGAACTTTTGTTTTAATGCGCTGCAAAAATTATCCTGCATAAAAGCGAGGTGAATATGTCCGTTGAACCTAAAGAAGTCGCTCAGTTTATAGGCCATGACGAATTGATAAATTATCTTCCGCACAAAGGGAAAATGTTTCTTCTGACTCGTGTTACCTCACACGACGTGAACAATCATACAATCACGACGGAATATGATATTACAAAAGATTGCATTTTTTACGAGGAAGAATTCGACGGAGTTCCTACGTGGGCGGGATTCGAGCTTATGGCGCAAGGAATTTCCGCTTTGACGGGAATTACTAACAAAATAAAAGGACGCGAACCCCTTCCCGGAATGATTTTGAGCGTCGTGGATTTCAAATCTTCTGTCGGATTTTTGAAAAACGATACGACTTGCCAGATGAAGATTGCCGAAGATTTCAGGGACGACGAAACTCACACTTATAGATACGTCTGTTCTCTCTATGCCAAAAAAGAAGATTCCGAACCTGCCGCAACCGCTAAAATCACCGTAATGGAAACCGAAAACATGACAGGTATGTTTTCACAAAAAGAACAGGGCTGATTTTGGTGCGAGCAAAAATTTCTTGAAAAGCGTGCGGTTATGATTTCATTTGCTTGCGATTTATTTTGCAGTGGTTTTGGAATTTTTAAAAACATCGCTTAAAGTCCAAATCTATGGAAATGCGAAGATTTTCTTGTTCGTATGACGGTCTTTGCATACATTTCCATCCAAAATAAGTGAAGTTAATTTATTCATAAACTAATCCTCCTAAGAAAGTTTCTTGGAGAATAATATCTAAGTAAAAACTGTTTTATTCCATAATCTAAGGTCATTATAAATGTAGCCTGCCAAGATAAGCCTTTTTACCAATTACTCATTATCTTATAACCATGAACAGAAATGAAAATAAAACAATGCCCGGTGATGTTTTGTCTGTGAATCGGGGCATTTACAAGAATTATGACGTTTACATTGGGAACAACACTATGGTTCATTTTTCCACTGGAGAAGGATTTGAACTTTTGCGAAGCGAACTTGCATCAGAAAGACAACGCTTGAAAACTTCCGCAAGAATGATGAAATTCAGAGTATTGACACTTTTTTGGGGGTATTTTTTTCTGTTTATTAAAGTGCCGGTATTTTTCTTTTTTATATAAGACTTTCGGAATTCATGTCTTTCATGCCATACCAAACAAGTCGCCCTCATAAAAGTACGGAAAACTTTTACTAAACATCACTTCATTGGTTCCGATTATTAGTATATGAGGTGTTTTCTTTACAAAGAATTTTTATCAATCTATTATCAATAATCAGGATAGTTCTATGCACGAAAAACTGGAAATTACCGATTTTCTCTCAATTTCTCATTTAGAGTGGGAACCGAAAGCCTATAATATCATCACGGGAGAGATGGGTTCCGGTAAAAGCATCTGTATGAAATTGTTGTATTTCATATATGAGATTTTTAATGTAACAATTTTTAACAAT
>CAJPOF010000053.1 GCA_905372235.1 uncultured Treponema sp. | reverse complement strand
GGAAATTTGCAGAGCCGCGCCTTTTATAAATATTTCCGAAGCAACCGCCCTGACCGGTGGAACAGATGCGCTTTATCAAGGAGAAAAAAATTACCCGAACTTAGGAAAATAAACTGACACCGCCCGATGATTTTATTCTTTGGAAGACCGGATTGTTTTCGGCAGCATAAATAAGTAAGTCGAATTTTCTGTTTGTCGGGCATAATTCATTTTCAAAATGCTGAAATGTAAAAATCTCATGTAAAAATCATTTATTGAAGATTAAAACAAATTCAGATAGAATTGAGTTCATGGAAAATTCGGTGATAGGGGAACTGCTCATTCTGTTTCTGCTGATTTTATGTTGCGGCAGAATGTTTTTCCTGAAATTCGGAAGAATCGATTCGCTTGCAATCCTTGCGCCGATATGCGTCGCTCTTTCCGTGCTTCAGATTTTAGCCTGGAATGTGGATTTTTTTTCTATTGTCATTCTTTGCATATCGATATTTTCTTTTTTTACAAATTTTCGGGCTCTTCTCAGATTGTTTTCGGGGCTTTTCATAGATCACTACAGTTTGGCATTTAAAAGCGGAGCGATTTTTGTTCTTCTTTTTTCATTTATAACGGCATTTTTTCTGATAAAATTTTATCCGCATCCAATAAAGGCATCGTCCCATGGCGTAAAAAAAGAAACCTTTAGGTTGAAAGGAACATTTAACGGCGGATTTGAAAAAGCATTGCCGTTCGAGCTTTCCAACGGGATTTTGTTCAAATACGAACCTATCGACAAAAGTCAAATGAAAAACGAAAAAATCATCGTGATTCCTGACAAACGAGCGGATTCTATTTCTTATTTTCCGTACATGATTCTGCTTTCGAAGAAAGGATATTCGGTTTATTCGGCGGATTTTTTTTCAAAAGACTTGCGTTGGACGCACAATGCTGGGGACTCAAGGTATTTCAGGCACATTTACATGATACTTGATTATTTTAAAGTTCCCGAGCATTTTAAAGTTTTGAAAGATTTTTTTTCTTACAATTCTTTAAGGGAAATCAAACAGATGGTTCGGCTTGTTCAAGAAGATTCTCCAAATTGTAAGGTTTTTATAATCGGCGACTGGATGGCGAATGCCGCGCTTGACGACTTTGCAAAAGAGAATGGCGAAAATCTTTGCGGAACGCTAAAACTCGATTCGCTTGAAGATTATGCTACGCCCGGATTTGGATTTGTTCAGCAGACTTCTCCGTTCAATGCGTATCTTCTGAATTTTCCTGCGGACAGAACCTTTGAAAGAATAGAAAAACTTGCAGAAAAAACGTTGACCTTTCTTCCGGCAGAAGAAAAAGGAGAGGAATGAAAATGACGCTAAAAGAACTTGACCGATATTTCAGAGATTTTTTAAAGCCTGAAGAATACTCAGCCGATCCTTCGATGAACGGCATACAGATTGAGAACAGCGATGTCGAAGGGAAGCCGATAAAAAAAATCGCATATGCGGTCGATGCTTGCCATCAAACTGTCATGGAAGCGGCAAGGCAGAAAGCGGACATGATTTTTGTGCATCACGGACTTTTTTGGGGCGATTGCGAACCGATTGTCGGACACGTCTACAAAAGAATTTCTTCGTTTATAAAAAATGATATCGCTCTTTACGCAATGCATATTCCGCTTGATATTAATAATCCCTACGGAAATAATTATGGGCTTGCCTCAAGAATAAATCTTCAAAAAATCCAGCCGTTCGGGGAATGGAGAGGAATGAAAATCGGCGTAAAAGGCGAACTCCCGGAACCGCTTACAAGCGACGAACTTGCAAGGAAGATACTTCTTCCAAATGAAAAACCTCTCGCTGTTCTTCCGTTCGGAAAGAAAGAGATAAAATCAGTTGGAATAATATCCGGCGGAGCTGCCCACGATGTGGCTCAGGCGATTCAAGAAGAACTTGACGCATACGTTACTGGCGAAATCGAGCATTCGCTGTACCACTTTGTAAAAGAAAGCGGAATCAATATGATAGCCGGCGGACATTATCAGACCGAGACGGTCGGCGTAAATCTTGTCCGGCAAAAAGTAGAAAAAGAACTGGGAATCGAAGGAATCTTCATAGATTTTCCTACGAATCTTTGAAAATATATAGACAAAACAATTTTTGGAGCAAACATGAAATTAAACGCAAAAAAAATCTTGCCGTTCATTTTGACGGTGGCGGTAATAGCGGCGGATCAAATTACAAAAGCCCTAATCGTAAAAAACATTCCGCCGTTTTCGATTGGATACCAATTTTTCGGCGACCTTTTAAGAATCGTTCATGTCTCAAACACAGGCGTTGCATTCAGCATGGGAGATTCAATGCCGCTTGTCATAAGGCGAATCCTTTTTGGAATCGCACCGCTTATCGTGATTGCGATAGTCGTTGCCGTTTATCTTAGAAACGATGATTTTTCTGCGCTGCAAAGATGGACAATCTGCGGCATAGTCGGCGGCGGAATCGGAAACATAATCGACCGATTTTTCAGAGCGGAAGGAGTGGTGGATTTCATCGATGTAAAATTTTTCGGGATTTTTGGACTAAAACGTTGGCCGACATTCAATGTTGCAGATTCATCTGTGGTTGTCTGCGGAATTATTCTTGTCATTTCGTTCATAGTGCTTACGCTTCGTGCAAAAAAGGGAAACGGAAATGAATAAAATCGGAATAATCGGAGCGATGGAAACCGAAGTTTCTCTCATCAAGGAAAGTATGCAAAAATCCGGGGCGATGAAGGAAATATCCGTCAGCAGGCTGGTGTTTTTTGAGGGAAATATAGGCGGAACGAACGTTGTCGCCGTGAAAAGCGGAGTCGGAAAGGTGAACGCCGCACTTTGCGCACAGAATCTTATAATCCGATTCGGGGTTACGCACATAATAAACACAGGAATCGCGGGTGCTATGGGCGGTAATCTAAAAATATTCGATATGGTTGTCTCATCGGATGCCGTATACCACGATATGGAAGCCGTCGCATTCGGTTACAAACCTACCGAAATTCCGCAGATGAAATGCAGCGCTTTTCCTGCCGACAGAAAACTTATTGAAATAGCAAAAACCGCTTTTGAAAATGCGAACAAAATCTCCGGGCGAAAAATCCTCGAAGGTCGGATTGCAACGGGCGACCAGTTCATCGCGGACAAAGAAAGCAAGATTCGAATCAGAGAAATCTGTTCTCCGCTCTGTTGTGAGATGGAAGGAGCGGCAATCGCACATGCCTGCTATCTGAACAATACGCCTTATATTGTGCTTCGTTGTATTTCCGACATGGCGGACGACACCGTTGAGGCGACATATTCGTTCAATGAGGATGATGCCGCAAAGGAAAGCGCAAGCGTAGTGCTTGAAATGTTGAACATAATAAATCAGGCGACAATATAATCAAAAACTAAATATGGAGGTTTTTATGACAGAACATAAAAAAGGAAACTACAAAGTCGATTCCTTTAATCTTGACCACACAAAAGTTACCGCTCCTTACGTTCGGATTGCAAGCAAAAAGACCGGAGAAAAAGGCGACATTGTGACAAAATTCGATATTCGTTTTTGTCAGCCGAACAGGGAATTCATGACAACTGCCGCAATCCATACGCTGGAACATTTGATTGCAGAATACATCCGGGACGAAATGGACGGAGTTATCGACCTGAGTCCTATGGGTTGCAGAACAGGCTTTTACTTTACCATTTTTGGCGATATGTCCGAAGAATTTATAGCCGAACATTTTTTGAATGTCCTGATAAAAGTGTCAATGTGGGATAAACCGATTCCTGCTACAACGGCAGAAGAGTGCGGCAACTACAGAGACCACGATTTGAACGGCGCAAAAGAATGGGCTGCAAAATGGGTGGATGGAATTCGAAAGAAGGGATTTAAAGCGTTTATCTAACAACCTGGAATCAAATGAATCTTATAGCAAAATTTAAAGAAACGGTAACGTCCGTGTTGCCGGTAATGCTCATTGTTATAGTTCTGGGACTTACAGCTGCGCCTTTGGGCTGGTCATTGCTGGTAAAATTTTTAATAGGCGGACTTCTTCTGATAGTAGGGCTTACCGCCTTTCTTATGGGAGTAGACATAGGAATTCAGCCTATAGGAGAGCGGACAGGAGCTGCTCTTGTAAGCAAGAAAAATATTTTTCTTCTTCTTGGCGTTTCGTTCGTGATAGGATTTTTGGTAACTGTGGCTGAACCGGACATACAGGTTTTCGGAGACCAAATCCATTCGGTCTTTAATTCCGTGAACAAGTCAACCATGGTCTACATGATAGCGTTGGGTGTCGCCGTTTTCATAATGTTAGGTCTATTGAAGACCGTCCTTAGGATGAACCTCAAAATCCTTCTTCTTGTCGCATATGTCTTGATTTTCGTTCTTACATTTTTTACTCCGGAAAGTTTCAGGGGAATCGCATTTGATTCAGGCGGAGCAACAACTGGTCCTATGACCGTGCCGTTCATCATGGCGCTGGGACTTGGCGTGAGTGCCGTCCGTGCAAGAAGTAAGAACATCGACGGAAGCGATGATTTCGGGCTTACGGGAATTACTTCGATTGGCTCAATTGCGGCGGTTCTTATTTACGGAATTATTCTTTCAAGAAGCGGAAAACTTTCCGAAGCGGCGGAAGCAGTAAGCCATGCGGCAGAGAATTCTTCTGCGGGATTCATGATTTTTGTGGAACTTATTCCGCATGTGGCTAAAGAAGCTGGACTTTCAATTGCTCCGCTTGCCGTAATGCTTTTGGCATTCCAGTTTTCTCTTCTGCATTTGCCGCCAAGGGAACTTGCAAGAATGGCGTTCGGACTTGTATGGAGTTACGTTGGACTTACGATATTTTTGATTGGCGTGAACGGCGGATTTATGAGCGCAGGCAAACAACTGGGATTCTTGCTTGGAACAAAAGCATCGCAAATGGGCGGCTTCTGGAGTTTTCTTTTGATTGCGACAGGCACAATTCTTGGAGCGGTTGTTGTGTGCGCCGAGCCAGCCGTATGGGTTTTGACGGAGCAAGTAGAATCACTTTCAGGCGGAACTATAAAACGAAAACTGATGCTTATATTTTTGAGCGCAGGAGCCGCCGCCGCCATAGGATTGACCATGTGGCGAGCCTTGGCTTCTTTTTCCTTGATGAGAGTTCTTGTTCCGGGCTATGCGCTCGCCCTCTTGCTTATGATTTGGAGTCCGAATTTATTTACTGCCATAGCATTCGATTCAGGAGGGGTTGCTTCAGGTCCGATAACATCGACTTTCGTACTAAGTTTTACGCTGGGAGCAAGCCAAGCAAGCGGAGAAGGAATCAGTCCGTTCGGGGTGATATCTCTTGTGGCGATGACTCCGCTGATTGCCATACAAATCCTTGGAATCTTTTTTAGCAGAAAGAAAAAAATCAACAAGCAGGAGGTGCACTGATGTCAGCATACAGCATAATAATCAGCATTGTTCCCAGAAACAACGGAGAACTTGTCACTCGTGCCGCAAATGCTGCCGGTGCTTTCGGCGGTACAATTTTAATGGGAAGAGGGACTGCCGCCAGTTCATTGTTGCATATTCTAGGCTTTGGAGATTCGGCAAAAGACATCGTGCTTATAGTTTCCGAATCGGATAAAAAAGACAAAATAAAAGATTCCGTTATTGAAGCTGCAAAAGAAAAAAAACAGCCTTTCGGAATCCTTTTTACACTGAACGCAAGCGATTTTTTCAAGTCGGGAACAAATCATTCGGAGGAAAATATGAATCTCAATTCTGAATATAAACTTATCACGGTAATAGTAAACAAAGGATATGCGGATGCCGCGATGGATGCCGCAAGAAAAGCCGGTGCCGGAGGCGGAACTATAATAAATGCGCGAGGAACAGCAAAACCGGGAGATTCTACGTTCTTTGGGGTCGAAATAGTTCCTGAAAAAGACATGATTTTGATTGCGGCTGAAAGTTCAAAAGCGGAAGGCATCCTTGAAGCGATAAGAACCTTACCTTGCCTTTCAAAACCCGGAAGCGGAATTGCATTTGCAAGCCCGGCGGTCGATTTTACTGTCTTGGGAAAGCATAAATAAAAGCCGGCTTTGTTTTTACAATCGAGATATATAATGATATAATATCCAGACTAAAACCATGTTTATACAATGGCTTTTAAATTAATATTCGTTTTATTGATATTCTACAGGGGTTGCTTATGACAAACGAGAAAGCCATATCCGCTTTGAAAAAGATTAAGAATTATTGCTCCGCAAGCCTTTTGGATGAACTTGAGTACGTGATTGCTGTCATGGAAAAACTTCACAAGGACGGCATAACCGATCCGCTGAACGTAGATTTTAAAAATCAAAAAAATCCGGAGGGAGAGCAAGCATGACGGGAACTTTTTGGTCTTTGGTGCCTGCCATAATCGCAATCGCATTGGCATTAATCACAAAGGAAGTTTATTCCTCGCTTTTTGCAGGAGTTTTAATCGGCGGACTTTTTTACGCAATCGATGTTTCTGCAGGTTTTGGAGGATTTCTAACCCACGTATTTCAGGACGGACTTGTAGGGCAGGTTTCGGATTCATACAATGTGGGAATTTTAGTATTTTTGGTGATTTTAGGAATGATGGTTGCCCTGATGAACAACGCAGGCGGTTCCGCTGCCTTCGGAAACTGGGCAAAAAAACACATAAAGACAAAAGTGGGGGCGCAGGTAGCCACAATCTGTCTTGGAATACTTATATTCATAGACGATTATTTCAACTGTCTTACCGTAGGCTCTGTGATGAAGCCGGTAACCGATAAATATGGCGTTTCAAAGGAAAAACTCGCCTATCTTATCGATGCAACGGCAGCTCCAATCTGCATAATAGCTCCGATTTCTTCATGGGCTGCGGCAGTGTCGGGATTTGTAACCCAAGGAGAGAACGGCATCGCACTTTTCTGCAAAGCCATACCTTTCAATTTCTATGCGCTTTTCACGATTGTTATGATGTTCTCAATGGTTTTCATGCGTTTTGAATATGGAAAAATGGCAAAGTACGAAAATCCGTTGGAAGCCATGAAAGAAAAAGCGTCAAAACTTTCGGGCGAAGACGAGCCTAAAGGAAAGGTAATCGATTTGGTTCTTCCTGTAACGGTACTCATCGTCCTGTGCGTTCTTGGAATGATTTATTCAGGCGGAATATTCAGCAAAGATTCGGATTCGTACGGAAACTTTATAGAAGCTTTTGCAAATTCCGATGCTTCGATTGGTTTGGTCTTGGGTTCATTCGGTGCTTTGATTTTTACAATCATATATTATCTTTTCAGGCGGGTGCTTTCTTTCAAGAACGCCATGGGTTGCATTCCGGACGGATTCAAGGCTATGGTTCCGCCGATATTGATTCTTTCTTTGGCGTGGACGCTTAAATACATGACAGACAGTCTGCAGGCAAAGGAATTTGTCGCGGGAGTAGTCGCAGGAAGCGCATCCGGATTCAAGATTTTCCTTCCTGCGATAATTTTTGTAATTGCGTGCTTCTTGGCATTTGCGACGGGAACTTCGTGGGGAACTTTCGGAATCCTGATTCCAATATGCATCGCCGCATTCCCGGAATCCTCCGACCCGATAAGAATAATCTCGATTTCGGCATGTATGGCAGGTGCCGTGTGCGGAGACCATTGCTCCCCTATTTCAGATACCACGGTAATGGCGAGCGCAGGCGCACAATGCAACCATGTGAATCACGTTTCCACGCAACTTCCCTATGCGTTGTCGGTTGCTGTAATCTCGTTTTTCACATATATAGTTGCAGGCGCAACATCGCTTATAAACATCTATGTAAGTTGCGCAATTTCTCTTGCATTCGGAGTAATATGCCTTCAATTGTTCCTTTTTTCCATGAAGAAAAAAGTTGCCTGTAACTAAATCCGTAGTTGACTATGGAAAAATACGACGTAATTATTGTCGGGGCAGGAAATGGAGGTTTGTCCGCAGCCGCATTCGCAAGCAAACTTGGACTACGGACGCTTCTTTTTGAAAGCCATAATATTCCCGGCGGAGCGGTTACAAGTTTCCGCAGAGGAAGATTTGAATTCGAGCCGTCCGTGCATGAAATATGCGAAGTGGGTTCTGAAGAAAATCCCGGAAATACGCGTCGTCTTTTTGCGGAAGCAGGAGTTGATGCAAAACTCGTTCACGAAAACACCTGCTACAGAATCATTTCTACGGATTCTAAAATGCCGTTTGACGTAAAACTTCCGTGCGGAATTGACGAATTTTGCGCCGTTCTTGAAAAAGAAGTGCCGGGTTGCGGAGAAAAGGTAAGAAAGTTCCTTGATTACACAAAAATTTCTATGGATGTGGCTGAAAGGCTGGCAGTAAAAAAAGTAAAATTCGGCGATACAAAAGCTGCGATGAATCTTCTCAGAATGGCATCTTATCCTTCGGATAAAATCATGGATATGTTCGAGATTCCCAAAAAAATCCAAAACATAATAACGCCATACTGGTCATATCAGGGAGAGCCGACTTCCACCATGAACGGATTTATCATGGGAATGATGGATTATTGCTACATTGTGGACGGTGCTGGACTTCCTTCGTGCTTTTCGCATGAACTTTCGCTTTCGTTTGACAAAATAATCCGAAAAAACGGCGGAAAAATATTCTATAATTCGCCAGTTTCAAAAATTCTTGTAAAACGGAAGAGGGCATATGGAGTCGTGTCGCAAGGAAAAGAATATTATGCGGACAATATAATCTGCAATTGCTTTCCGAACGACGTTTTCGTTCATCTGATTGAAAAGAAATATGTTCCTAAGGCAGAAATCAAGCGGATAAATGCACGAAAAATAGCTCTGTCTTTTGTGAATGTTCATTTGGGATTGAATAAAACCGCTCAGGAACTCGGAATTGACGATTACACTACATTTATCGTTCAGAAAGCGGATTCCACGGAACAGTTCAGCTGCTGCCAGGAATTGGGCGGCGAAGGCTGGATAATCGCGAACAATCTGAACGTTGTGATTCCCGAATGTAGTCCCAAAGGAACTTGCCACATGTCAATAACGTGCGCAGTTTACGGCGACAACTGGGGAAAAATCGAACCGAAAGATTACAGAAAAACAAAATTCCGGATAGCCGAAAAAATGATTGACTATTACGAAAAATCGACCGGAATCCGAATAAAACCATACATCGAAGAGATAGAAGTTGCGACTCCCGTAACATACAGCAGGTATCTTGGAACTCCAAATGGAACTGCCTATGGATATCAGTGTTCAGATTGGGACGGAATTGTCGTGCGAACCATGCAGAAACACAAGGAACGTTCAATAAAGCACCTTTATTTTGTCGGCGCACACACGGAAGGCTCTGTCGGGTACAACCAAACGTACAAATCAGGAAAAATTGCGATTGAGGAAATAATGAATGGGAAATTCTAAAACTGACAAGAACATCATAAAATCCCTGAATCCTCTGAAATTCTTTTCGATTGTAAAAGAAAGGTCGCAAAGATTCAAAAATGCGCCGGAAATTCCGCTCGTTGAAGAATACCCCATAAACGCCTTGGCAAAAAAACTACATCCGGCTGTTCAGAATGTGAAAGTCGCCGATATTCAGGAACTTGCGGACGGCTGTAAACGGTTCACTCTTATTCCCGATTGCCAAAACGGAACGAGCGAACTTGCATATTTTTCTTCCGGTCAGTACGTTACGGTTTTTCTAAATATCGACGGACTAAAACTCACCAGAGCGTATTCGATTTCGTCTTCTCCGGATCAAAGCCTTTTAAAAAACAAAGAAAATCCCGGATTTTATCAAATCACCGTAAAGCCCGCAAAGGACGGACTTGTTTCCGCATACATTCTTGAAAATTGGAAAGTCGGTTTGCCCGTCGAGATTTCCGCTCCGGAAGGAACTTTCAGTTACGTTTACCTGCGGGACGCTCCAACCGTAATTGGAATTGCAGGCGGAAGCGGAATCACGCCGTTTTTAAGCATGGCTCGTTCCATAGCAAACGGCAGCGAGGACTTCAACCTGATTCTTCTGTACGGAAGTCGAAACGAAAACTCCATCTTGTTTAAAGACGAATTCAGTATGTTGGAAAAAGAATCTGAAAAAATCAAAGTAATCCATGTGCTTGGCGAACAGCAATCCGATTCGGAAAAATCGTTTGAACACGGATTTGTGACTTCCGATTTAATAAAAAAATATGCGCCTAAAACCGATTATTCGGTCTTCGTTTGCGGACCTCAAGAAATGTACAGATTCATCGATAAAGAGCTGGAAAAACTGAATCTAGAAAAGAAATTCATACGCCATGAAATGTTCGGCGAAATCCACGGAGCGAGCAAACAGAACGGCTGTCCCGAAACAAAATCTTCGGAAATTACAATAAAGGTTACAATCTGCGATGAAGAAAAAACGGTACAAGGAAATTCCGAGGACACAATTCTTCAGATACTGGAAAAAGGCGGCGTTCAGGTTCCAAATCGTTGCAGAAGCGGAGAATGCGGTTGGTGTCATAGCCTTTTAAAAAGCGGAAAAATATTTGTTCCGACAGAAATGGATTACCGCCGCAAAGCGGATTTGAAATACAATTTTATACATCCGTGCTGTACATTCGCTCTTTCTGACTTGGAACTGGACATTCCGCCGGCAAAATAATTTTCAGAATCCTGTTTTATAAATCCCGAAAATTTTGTATTCTTTGCGAAATATAAGTTACTTGATTTTGAGGGAAAAACCATGGAAATGACAGGCTCTCAGATTGTTATAGAATGTCTAATCGAGCAAGGCGTAGACACTGTTTTCGGCTATCCCGGAGGAGCAATCCTAAACATATATGATGAACTCTACAAAAACTCAAGCAGAATCAGACATATTTTGACCGCCCACGAACAGGGAGCAAGCCATGCCGCGGACGGATATGCACGCTCGACTGGAAAAATCGGCGTATGCATGGCAACAAGCGGACCGGGAGCGACGAATCTTGTCACGGGAATCGCCACCGCATACATGGATTCCGTTCCGATGGTCGCTATAACGTGCAACGTCCCGAACAACCAGCTTGGAAAAGACTCTTTTCAAGAAATAGACATAACCGGCGTAACGATGCCAATCACAAAGCATAATTATATGGTTCATGACATAAAAGATTTGGCGAATACAATCAGAGAGGCGTTTGAAATCGCGGGTTCAGGTCGTCCGGGCCCTGTTCTCATAGACATTCCCAAAGACGTGACATCGGCAAAAACGGATTATACGTCGTTTTCGCCGGAAGACAAAAAACTTTCCGGAAAAATCCGCATTCGGCATGAAAAAATAAATTCGCCATCGGAAGAGCAAGTGCAGAGAATCGCAGAGTTTATAAATAATTCAAAAAGACCTTTCATATATGCAGGCGGTGGAATAATAACGGCAAACGCCACGGAAGAACTAAAAGAATTGGCTGAAAAAGCGAACATTCCTATGGCAATGTCCCTTATGGGAAAAGCCGCTTTTCCGAACAAACACAGACTTTCCACCGGTATGATTGGAATGCACGGAACATACGCAGCGAATACAGCCTGCGGCAAATGCGATCTTCTTCTTGCAATAGGTTGCCGCTTTTCGGATAGGGTAATCGGAGACGCAAATTGTTTTGCCGCAAATTCCGTAATCGTTCAGATTGACATAGATCCTGCGGAAATAAACAAGATGATTTGCGTAGATAACGCGCTAATCGGAAATTTGAAAGAAATCCTTTCCAGAATAAACAAATACGTTCAGAAAAAAGAGATTTCAGAGTGGAACGAACAGATTGAACAATGGAAACAGGTCGAACCTGCTGCATATGCAAAAAAACAGGAACTTTCGCCGAAATTCCTGATTGAGTACGTAAATTCAAGGATTCCGGAAGACTCAATCATAACCACGGAAGTGGGACAACATCAAATGTGGACGGCGCAATTTTTCAAATTCACAAACCCTAGGACGTTTCTTACGTCGGGCGGGCTTGGCACAATGGGATACGGAACAGGCGCTGCAATCGGAGCTCAGTTCGCAAATCCTCAAAAAAAAGTCGTCCACTTTGCAGGCGACGGCTCTTTCAGAATGAATTGCAACGAACTTGCCACGATTCAGCATTACGCCCTTCCGATTATAATCGTGATTTTTGACAATCACGCTTTGGGAAACGTCAGAATGTGGCAGACGCTTTTTTACGAAAAACGATATTCCAATACGACGCTGGATTTCGGTCCGGATTGGATAAAACTTGCCGAAGCTTATGGAATCGACGCTTACCACGCAAAGGACGAATCGGAATTCAAGGCGGCGTTCGACAATGCGCTCCAAAACGGAAAACCAGCTGTGATAGACGCGGAGATATTCGTTGATGAAATGGTTCTTCCGATGATTCCGCCCGGAAAGCCAATAGACAGAATGATTTTGGATTTGAACGCTTGAAAACTCGCCGGCTTTGCAAAGAAAGCCGCGCCGATTGAACGCATTTATCCATCTTTTTCATAAATCTATCCTTTTGAACAGAAAGTTTAATTGTGCTAGTATTTGCCTACCGTTTTAAAATCAACGTATCTTTTTAATTTGGAGAATTTATATGAAACTTTGGAACAAAGGTGCTTATCTTGTAAACGGAAAACTTTCGGAAATCGCACCGAACACAAACACGGACGATGGTGCAAAAAAAACGCTCGCCTATTCAATTCTGCAGAAACACAACACATCGGAAAATGAAAAAAAGCTGAAAATAAAATTCGATAAAATAATCTCGCACGACATAACTTATGTTGGAATTATTCAGACGGCCCGTGCTTCCGGACTTGAAAAATTTCCTCTTCCGTATGTTCTTACGAATTGCCACAACTCGCTGTGTGCCGTTGGCGGAACGATAAACGACGACGACCATATGTTCGGTCTTACCTGTGCTCAGAAGTATGGAGGAATTTACGTTCCGCCCCACCAAGCCGTAATCCATCAGTTTGCACGTGAAATGATGGCGGAATGCGGTTCGATGATTCTTGGCTCTGACAGCCACACCCGATACGGCGCACTTGGAACAATGGCGATAGGAGAAGGCGGCGGCGAACTTGCAAAGCAACTTTTGAACAAAACCTATGATGTGAATATGCCCGGTGTTGTTGCGGTTTATCTTAGCGGAAGTCCTGTTCCGGGGGTCGGGCCGCAGGATGTTTCGCTTGCAATAATAAAAGCGGTTTTTGACAACGGTTATGTAAAAAACAAGGTGATGGAATTTATCGGTCCGGGCGTAAAAAATCTTTCCGCCGAATTCAGAATCGGAATCGATGTAATGACAACCGAAACCACCTGTCTTTCTTCCATTTGGGAAACCGACGAAAAAATCGAAGAATGGTACGAAGTCCATTCACGCCCGGATGCATATAGGGAACTTAAAGCAAAAGACGGCGCATATTACGACGGCGCAATCGAAATAAATCTTGACGAAATCCGTCCGATGATTGCCATGCCGTTCCACCCGTCGTGCGGTTATACGATTGACGAAGTGAACGCAAATCTTTTGGATATCCTTGAAGAAACCGAAAAAAGGGCGAAAGTTTCGTTCGGCGACAAAGTGAATTTTTCGCTGAAAAATAAAATAATCGACGGAAAACTTTACGTTGACCAAGGTGTAATCGCAGGTTGTGCCGGCGGCGGATACGAAAACATCTGCGCCGCAGCCGACATCCTAAAAGGAAAAGATTCCGGGAACGGAAAATTTCTTTTGGACGTATATCCCGCCTCGATGCCCGTTTACAAGGCGTTGATGGAAAACGGTGCGTTCAGTTCTTTGGTAACGGCAGGTGCAATCGTAAAGACGGCGTTCTGCGGTCCGTGCTTTGGCGCAGGCGACACGCCTTCAAACGGTGCGCTTTCCATCAGACATTCAACTCGTAATTTCCCGAACAGAGAAGGCTCGAAAATTCAAAGCGGACAAATTGCTTCCGTCGCTCTTATGGACGCTCGTTCAATTGCAGCGACAGCCGCAAACAAAGGTTTCCTTACCGCCGCCACGGAATTTGACACTGAGTTCAGCGGCAAAAAATACATTTTTGATAAGACAATCTATGAAAGGCGCGTTTACGATTCCAAAGGGGTCGCAAATCCTAAAATAGAACTGCAATTCGGACCGAACATTAAGGACTGGCCGGAGCAAAAACCGCTTGCTGCCGACATTCTTCTAAAAGTCGTTTCCGAAATACACGACCCCGTAACAACCACCGACGAATTGATTCCTTCGGGGGAAACATCTTCGTTCCGCTCGAATCCTTTGGGACTTGCCGAATTTACGCTCAGCCGAAAAGACCCCGCCTATGTCGGAAGGGCAAAAGCGGTTCGGGATATGACGGACGAAATCAAGGCGGAGATGGAAAAAGTAATTTCCGCACTTTCAACGCTAAATTCCGAGTTTTCGCACAAAGCCCGGAACGCCGGAATCGGTTCCACAATATTCGCTGTAAAACCCGGCGACGGTTCTGCAAGAGAGCAAGCCGCAAGCTGTCAGCGTGTGCTGGGAGCCGCCGCAAACATAGCAAACGAATATGCTACAAAACGCTATCGTTCAAACCTTATAAACTGGGGGATGTTGCCGTTTATTTTCAACGGCGGCGATAAAAATCTGCCCTTCGAAAACGGCGACTACATTTTTGTTCCGGACGTAAAAAAAATGGTCGAAGAAAAACTTCCTTCAGCGAAAGCGTATTCCGTAAAAGCTGACGGAACAATAAATGAGTTCGAGCTCAGTACGGGAGACCTTACGGACGATGAAAGAAAAATAATTCTTGCAGGCTGTCTTATAAATTTTTACAGGAACTAAACGATTTTTTTTCGCAAATCCGATTTTTCCGGATTTTTTATCGGAAGAGCAAGCGTTTATCGCTCTTCCTAATTTCGGGCAATTTTTTCTCCTTGATAAAGCCCCGTTGTTCCACGAAGTCAGGGCGGTTGCTTCGGCAATATTGGTAAAAAGGCGCAGTTCTGCAAATTTCTGCATTTTTTTGTTTGTCCGCAAGAAACATGCGATACATTGATTTAAATGGCACAAAAAAGTATTCTACGAAATTGTAGAAAGAAACTTGGTTTTCTTCCTTTTTAATCCATGAATCAGAGCGGTTGGCTATGACTAAAAACTTTGAAAAAATATTGATTTCTTTTTTTTGTGTTTTCTTTTTGACTTTTGCATATGCTCAAACTTCCGACAATTCCAAAAATTCCGCATCTTCACCATTTTTATCTCAATTCCAGTCAAAGACTTCTGAATATAAAAAGGACTCGGAAGAGAAAAAAAAATCGGACGAAGAACTGCAGGGCTTAAAGAAAAATAATTCTATATCATCGGATATTATTAACACATATATAAAATTAGCGAATGCTTCCAGCGATTATCTTGTAACTCCGGGCGATGTTTATCGCTTGGTATATGTGGCAGGAACGACACCTGTAGAATACTCGATTTTTGTGGATTCCAATTGCATGATAAAAGTTTCCAACCTTGCGGTAATCAATGGAAGCGGAAAAACATTCCTTCAGTTGAAACAACAAGTCGAAGCTGTGGTAAACCGTAATTATCCTATGGGCGGAGTTCAGTTTTTCATATTATCCCCTTCAATTTTTAAAATAGTCGTAACAGGTGAAGTAAATCAGACTTTTGTAAAGCAGGCTTGGGCTTTGGATAGGCTTTCTTCTGTGTTGGATAAGAAAGAACTCACAAAAATTGCTTCTACACGGTTTGTCTCCGTGACTTCTAAAGATGGAAATAAAGTCATTTACGACCTTTATAAGGCGCAGAGGGATGGAGATTTGTCAAAAGATCCTTATCTTCGTCCTGAAGACAAGATTGAGATTCTAAAATCCGCCCGCCGTGTGAAAATCCTTGGTTCTGTGGAAAGACCCGGTGAGTACGAACTCCTTGAAGGCGAAGAATTCAAGACTTTGATTGAAAAATACGGCGGCGGACTTTTGGAACGTGCCGACAAAGATCGGATGGAACTTTTTAGAACATTTGATGCCGTAGGCTACAGCGGGCGAAAAATCTATATTGGAAAAACCGCATTTGAAAATGACTATGAACTTAGAGACAAGGATTCCTTATACATTCCCAGTTATGATGATTTGATTCAGATTGCTTTTATCGAAGGTGCTGTCCGTGTAGAACAGGAAGACGCTTCTCTTGCATCTTCAAGACGTATTCCCATAGATTTTAATGAAAACGAAAATTATGCATTCTTCATTAGACGAAATATGGATAAATTTTCTGAATCATCAGATCTTAAGAATGCCTATGTTCGGCGCGGTTCTGAAATTCTTCCTATAGATATTGAATATATTCTTTATGATAAAAACTATGCTTCAGACATGGTGGTAAAACCTTACGATGTTCTTATGATTCCGTTTAGCCAACCTTTTGTAACTGTCGCCGGAGCAGTGAAACTTCCGGGGCGTTACCCATATATTCCCGATAGGACTTGGGAATATTACGTCGGACTTGCGGGCGGTTTTGACAAAACTCAGAATGTTAACGATGCCATAAATATCTACGATAAGAATAATAAGCAACTTTCAAAGGAAGACGTGATTACGCCGGAATCAACAATAACGGCAAGAACCACGTCGTTCACATATTATTTCAATAGATACGCTCCGATTGTTACAACCGTTTTGACAGTCACGTCGACTACAATTTCGGTGCTTGCAGCTTGCGGAGTGTTCAATCGCTGATTTAAAAATTCGCTTGTCATTATGACGAAGAAATTTTCGATTGGTAATGGATTTTCCGACATGGGAATACGGCGGCGTGGGTAGTCCGCTTCCGGCTGGTAGAAAATGTTTTCAAGTTCTATTTTTTCTGAAAACGCTACGTTTTTTAGCGGTAAAAAAGTGCGTGAATAAAAAAAATCAGTAGTTTGCTAAAAAATACATTCCCAAAAGGACAGCGTTGCGGTATTTTTCATCTGACCATTCTACATTTTCCGGAAGACTTTGTATGAACCACCAAAAAATTCCGAATCCAGGATCGATTCTAAGAGAATATTCGCAAAAATCATCGTTTTTTGTTTGTTGCCCGAACATAAGGTAAACTGAATTTTCGATTATGCGCAAAAGTTCCGTGTAAACCGATTTCCATTTGCCGTCTTCGCAGACCAATTTATCAAGTCGGATAAGAATGGTTTCTTTTAAGGTAACATCGTCTTTTTCGACCCAAGTTTTCTGAATCAAAAGTTTAAGATTATTTTTGAAACTTGTTACCTGCTTTTTGTGAGTTTCGTCGGATGATGAAGAAAAACTCCCCGAATACCCGAACAGTTTAGCTATTTTGTCCGTGTCGTTGCCATTGCTTTCGATACTGCTTGTAAAATCCTCCACGGCTTTTATTGTGTCAGTATCTACAAATTCTTTAATCAAGTCTTTTACCTTATCCGAACCAGCCATATGTTATATTAGATTTTTACAGGTACTTTTTCAAGTGCCTGTAACCTATTCGCAATATGACTGTTATATATTGCTTCGATTCTTTCTTAATGTAAAAAAGACTTGCATTATAAACTGTGCAGTTATAAAATCATCGTACATAGAAAGAAAATAAAGAGCGTTGACAGAAATGGTAGAGAGGCTTATATT